>JAJYYI010000033.1 GCA_021801125.1 Deltaproteobacteria bacterium
AAGCGATCGAGCTCCCCCAAACTCATCGGCTGCCAAGCGCCGAGCCCGCGGGCCATGAACTTTTCGGCATAAAACTTTGAGCCGTTCCGCGCTCTGCGGACCTGGCGCTGCAGTTTGCGCAACTGGAGCGCGGCCAAGTTCTCACGACTGATCTGTTCGACCGCGGGCCGCCAAACGTATCCTCGCGCGTCCGCGCAAACGTCGTGCGCTAGCATTCACCCTCCTAGTGCGGCGCCCCTAACGGCCCGCGTCTTGAGCGTCAAATGCGACCCCGGCTCGTATGAGGTCCTCGATTTCTTGCGGCAGGTATCCGAGATCTTGAAGCACTTCTCTTGAATGCTCCCCAAGTTTTGGGGCTGGTCTGTTCGGAGCAGGCGCGCGATTTCCAATCACCAAGGGCTGGCGAACGTGGGTCTCTTCCGACCCTCCGTTGCTGATTCGCACGATCAATTCTCGCGCCTGAACTTGCGCGTCGGAGGACACCTGTGTCAGCGCCAGCACTGGAGCGAAAGGGACATCCTCCTTATTGAAGACGTTTGCCCATTCCTTGAGCGGGCGCTGCCCGATGGCCGCGGCCAAGCGCTCGCGCAGCGCATGCACATCGCGAACTCGCTCCGCGCCGCTCAGGCCGGCGTACTCATCCAGCCCTATACACCGACAGAGGTTGCGCCAAAAATGATCCTCGTGCGCGACACTGAGGCTTACGTACTCGTCGTCGGCGGTTCGGTAAACTCCGTATCCAGGTTCGGGAGGAATGTGGGCCGGGCGCGAATTCATAACCGGTACCAGATGCGTCGCCATCAGCGTGACCAAGCCGTCTAGCATGGAGACGTCTATGTAGCTTCCCGCGCCCCGGTGCTCGCGAGTCCAAAGACCCAACAAAACCGCCAGTGCAGCGAACATCCCGGAAGACAAGTCGGCAATCGCCAAGCCGGGCCCCTCAGTGGCGCCGCGAAAAGCCGCCGCCAACATACCGGACAGCGCCTGGTAGCTGATATCGTGAGCGGGCCGATCGCGGTACGGACCCGTCTGGCCGAAGCCCGAGATGGAGACGTACACGATCCTGTCGTTCAGCGCGCGTATCTCTTGGTAGTCGACGCCGAGCCGGTCCACCGTGCCGGGCCGAAATCCCTCGAGAAACACGTCCGCCGCTTTTGCCATTCGCCGGACCACGTCGAGTCCGCGCGGTGCCTTAAGATCGACGGCTATCGACCTTTTGTTGCGATTAAGAGCAGAGTAAAAAGCCGGGAATTTACGCGACGGGTCGCCTCCGGCAGGACGCTCGATTTGCACCACGTCCGCGCCGAGGTCAGCCAAAAGCATGGTGGCGAACGGACCGGGAAACTGTTCGGCCATGCTCAGGACTCTGACGCCCTGCAGCGGCGGCGCGTCCGGCTTGCTTGAGTTTGATTTCACTGAACCGGATAGGCTCAAAACATCACCTGCTCAAAATCGTTACGGTGGCAGCGGCCGGATGTGAATGAAGGTAGCCACCGGCGTTTTCGGCTAAAGCGACTCGAGCGTCCTCGACCTGGCGCCGACCCGCCTGATAACGCAGCTGCTCGACCAGCTCGACGATCTGCCCGACGCCGGTCGCGCCAATAGGATGCCCTTTGCTGATCAGTCCGCCGCTTGGGTTGACTGGCACGCGCCCGCCTAGTTCGGTAGCCCCCGAGGACAGCAACCGCGGACCCCCACACGGCTCGCACAACCCCAGCTCCTCATAGAGGATCAACTCGGCGGGCGAGGTGGCGTCGTGGACTTCGACCACATCGATGTCCTCGGGCCCGACCCCGGATTGCTCGTACGCGCGCTTGGCCGCTTTCTCCACCGGCGACCAGTCCGCGCCTTCCTGCGCTGTCGCAAGGCCGAAGCCCCTGATTCGCACGAGCGCATTGCCGCCGTTCTGAACCGCGCCGCGCGAACAAACCACGACCGCGGCGGCTCCGTCGCCGATCGGCGCGCACATAAGGAGCGTCAGTGGCCCGCTTATATGGCGGCTGGCGAGGACTTCGTCAACGCTAACTTCGTGGCGATACTGCGCGTGCGGGTTAAGCGCGCCGTGGCAGTGGTTCTTCGCTGAAATCGCGGCGAAGTCGCGTTGCGTGGCGCCGGCTCGCTCCATGTACCTTGTCGCCATGGATGCGTACACGTCCATGAAAAGCGAGTGCGCGCTGCCCCCGTCGCCGGGCACGCCAAGCTTGGCGCGAACCTCGTCGATCCGCGACACATCCACCCCGCCCATGAGCGCCTCGAACGTCTTTCTTTTGTCGGGGACGACCAGCTTTTCCGCTCCCACCGCAAGAGCTACGTCGCACTGACCCGAACCTACGGCGAGCCAGGCCATGAAGAGGGCCGATGACCCTGAGGCGCAGGCGTTTTCTACGTTGATCAGAGGAAGTCCTTCCAAACCCGAACCCGCCAGCATGACCTGACCACGTATCATTTCTTGGCCCGTCAACCGTCCGGCGCAGGCGTTGGAAAAGAAAACCATTTGCACCGACTTAGGCTCCACGGCAGCATCAGCTAGAGCGTGCGCCACCGCTTCTCGAGCCAGGGAACCGACGTCGCGGTCCTGAAACTTCCCAAAGTCGGTCATTCCAACTCCGCTGATAAAGACCTCTCTCAATTTCCGTCCTCCCCGCGTGCTTGACGCTGGTCTTCGCCGGCCAGGTCAGCCTTAGTGGTCCAACGGATTGTCCTTGCTCAAGAACTCTCGCGCGATGACGAGCATCTGGATGGTCGGAGTGCCCTCTTCCAGCCAATTGAGTCGAGCGTCGCGATAAAGGCGCTCTATCCTGTGCTTGCGTGTATATCCGATTCCCCCATGTACCAAGAGCGCGCGATCAGTGACGCGCCCCACGGCCTCTAGCCCGAAAAGCTTGCATATCGAACTCTCCGCCGGGATCCTCTTGCCGGCGTCGCACTTTGCCGCCGCATCAGCAATCATCAGGCGCAGTGCGTGAATGTCCACGGCCATCTCGGCAAGATAACGCTGGACGGCCTGGCGTGCGGCGATCGGTTTGCCGAAGGTGACACGCTGCTTGGCGAACGCGAGCGAAAGCTCGAAGGCGCGCTCGGCGGTCCCCAGAGAGGTCGCCGCGATAAAGAGTCGGCTAACCTCCAGCGCGGTTTCCATCTGTTCGAGGCCGCGGCCTTCTTCGCCAAGGACGTTGCGGACCGGCACGAGCACGTCCTTGAACGTAAGCTGCCCGTGCTCGCCGCCTTTGCAACCCATGGTTTCCGGCAAGGGCTCTATCGTGAAGCCTGGAGTGTTGCGTTCCACGAGGATCGCGCTCACCGCCCGTTCACCTGCCTCCGGCTGCGTTTTCGCGAATACGATAAAGTGGCTTGCGATATTGGAATTGGTAATCAGATGTTTGCGTCCGTTGATTGAAAAATGGCCGTTCACTTTGATCGCGGTCGTGCCGACGTCGGCACCTGTGCCATGGTCGGGTTCGGTCAGTCCGAAAGCGACTGACAGTTGCCCGGTCGCGATTCCCGGCAGAAGCGCGGCGCGCTGCTCTTCGGAGGCCATATCCGCGATGGCGTGCGCCGTCATGTTGTGGACGTGAACTAAGACACGGATAGCGCCCTGAACCTTGGCCAACTCCGCGAGCACAGGCACATACTGCGTCACGCTCAAACCAAGTCCGCCATACTGTTCCGGCACCAGAAGGCCGAACGCTTGCATATCCCGCAGTATCGGCACCACCCGGTCGAGCGGCAGCCGCTCGGTCGACTCGATCTCTTCTTCAAACGGATCCAACTCGACCCATACTCTTTCGAAGAACCGGCGACGAAACTCCTCATAAGCCTTGGCTTCCATAATCCTGCTCCTAGATTTCACCACACTGCCGCGTACATTATTTCTTCGGCCGTTGCCTCTCCCTGCGCGAACTCAGCCGCGATCCGCCCCTGCCTGGCGACCAGTATCCGATCGGACAACGCCAACACTTCCGGCAAGTAGGAAGAGATAACGATTACCGCCTTTCCCGAGCGCGCGAGGTCCCGGATGATCTGGTGGATTTCGGCGATAGTAGCTACGTCGACCCCTCGCGTGGGCTCGTCGAAGATGACCAGGCTCGGGTCCTGTACCAGCGATTTAGCGATAACGACCTTCTGCTGGTTGCCCCCCGACAACTCCACCACCTTGGCGTTGCCGTCGATAGCTCTTATCTGCAGCTTCTTGATCCAGGTCTCCGCAAGCTCCCTTTTCTCGCGTGTCGAAACCAGCGACCGCCAGCCCTTACGCTTGGCAAGCCATCCCAGATAGATGTTCTCGGCGATATCCAAGCGCTCGAAGAAGCCGTTGCGCTTGCGGTCTTCGGTTATGTAAGCAATTCCGTCCCTGAGCGACTGCGCAGGCACGCGATATCGGATCGGCCGGTTGCCAAGGAGAATCGAGCCGCCGTGGATACGATTGCGCTTGAGCGCACCCCATATTATCTTCGCGATCTCCGTGCGCCCCGCGCCGACCAACCCGAAGATTCCGAGCACTTCTCCCGCATAGGCGCGAAGCGTCATGTTCTTGACGACGGAACCCATCGTCACGTTCTCGACCGCGAGAACCTCGCGCATCGCAGCACCCGATTTGTGCCGTTCGTGATGGCCGTCCCGGCTATAAATCGTCTGCACCACCTCGCGCCCGACCATGTGTCGCACAATGGCCTCGCGCGTCATCTCCCGCGCCGGTTTGGTGACTTGCAGGGCTCCGTCACGCAACACCGTGATGCGGTTGGATATTTGCAGTGCCTCCTCCAGAGCGTGGGAGACGAAGATTACCCCCACGTCCGCGGCCCGCAAATCTTCGATCACGTGGAAAAGGTGCAGCACCTCTTCCGGCGTCAGCGCTGCCGTGGGCTCATCGAAGATGACGACCCGCGCCTGTGCTCTCAGCGCTCGCGCTATTTCGACCATCTGCTTTTTGGCCGCGCCGAGCGTCGCCATCTTGGCCGTCGGATCGACGTTGAAGTTCATCGACTGAAGCAGAATCTGAGCCTTGATGTTGAGCGAGCGGTACCGCGTGAGCAGCGATTCATGGCCCAGTTCGATATTTTGCGCGACCGTCATGGTGTCGACCAGGCTGGTCTCCTGGTACACCATCGCTATACCTCGCTCCAGGGCGTCGCGTGGTCGCGAAAAGTTCACGGCCTGACCGTCGATTAGCAATTCGCCGTCGTCCAGCGTGACCGCTCCGGAGATAATTTTGCACAGCGTGGACTTTCCCGCGCCGTTCTCACCCACAAGCGCATGAACTTCGCCGGGATACAGCGTGAAATCCACGTCTTTGATGGCAGGCACGCCCTGGTAAACCTTGGTTGCTTTTCGCAACTCGAGGATCGGTTTGTCCGAGGCCGCGCGCTGTTCGCGGCTTAGCACTTCAGATACCGCCATCGCTCTTTACTCTGTAGCGCAACAACTCGTGGTTGCCCTTGCAACAGACGAACAGATCGTCGCCGAATTGCCTTGCGGAGACTATGCCGTGGCGCACCCCGTCGGCGCGACTGTGGAAACTCTCGAGCAGCTCCCCAGATTGATTGAGCTTCACGACTAACCCATACGATCGTGGCGGAGCCCATGGCTTGGCCCGCCCAAGCTTCTTGATCGCGCCCCCCTGCAGCGGCTCCAAACCGGAGTTCAGGGTGCGGAGCGCGGGCCGAATCCAATAGAGCGGATCCACCGTCCGCATCATCTCGTCGCGGAATGCACGCTGCGTAAGCAAAAACTCCACGAGTTGAGTCCGTAGCGCAAACACGGACAACCAATACCCGCCTTCGGGAGCAACGCTGATGCCAGCGGGATAACCCACCAGATTCTTGCGCACGGCTTCGAACTCTCCGCGGCGCGGTCCTTCGAGATGGTAGCGATTTACCGAGTGGTCCCAAGCCTGGGTTATCAGCAGCGACGCGTTGTCAGCCGAAGGACACAGGCCGTTCGGAAAAGGCATTCCCTCGCGCACTACTTCCCCACGCCGCGCCGACAGATCGTAGCGAATGAGCCGCCCGCTGCGGTCGCGCTTCATCAAGCTCCATACCCAGTCGTCGGCGCTACAATTTATACTGCCCTCGGTCACGTAGAGCGCCCCGCCGGGGCCGACGGCCAAAGCCGTGGCGCACCTGAGCGGCGCCCCCAAGACCTCACCGATCAACACCTTGTTTTGCGCCTTGCTGCTCACCTCCACAACGCCGACGCCGCTGACGCAGACCAAGAGTCTCTCGCCGTCGAGAAAAGCCAGCGGGCCGGCGCTGCCGCTGAATTCAGCAACCACCGCGCGGTCGCGGTAACCTTCGCCCCAGCATCGCACCACCGAATTCCCAGCAGACACAAAGACTTCATTCGACGCCGAGCAGGCTACGTCATTGATCTCGTGAAACACGCCGACCGACGCGAACTCCTCCAGGCGATTATTCGGCGCAAGCGGCCCGTCGAGAGGCGGGATTGCCGTGTGCTCCTTTTCCCCAACGGCAAATTCCCTAAGAATGGTTAGCCAGTACGGAAGCTCCACAGCTAAACTCTTTGGTAGTTCGGGATGCGGCCGTGAGTCGGCCGTGTCCTCGCTATGGGCGACCGCCCCCAGCCAGCTTGATCCGCCCGACTCGATTGTTGTTCAGCCCTCCGATGTAGAGGAACCCATCGTGTTCCCTCATCGAGGTGACCGTGGCGTGCGCATTCCCCGTAGGATCCCAGTACGACTCCAATACCTCGCCCTTCTCGGTGATTTTGATGATGCACCCGTAATTCATGCTCGGATACAGCCATTCGTCGCGAGGAATGCGCTTCATCATTCGTCGCCGAAATCTGGGATGGGCGTAAGCCAAATCGAATACCGGCGAGCGAATCCCAACCAGGGCGACCCAATAGTTCCCGTCGCTCGCGCGGTTTATATTGTCGACATAGCCAGGTAGATTCTCTACGAAGACTTCGACTTCGCCTTTTTTAGGGCCCGCGATCCAGTAGCGCAGAATTCGGCAAAGCCAAGTCTGGCCGATGAGCACCGAATTACCGTCGTGCGACACGGCCACCCCATTGGGAAAGACCAACCGCTTCAGTACGGTGCGCGTCGTTTTGGTGGCCGGATCGTAACAGATCAACCGACCGTTGCGGCGCCCCTCGAGACCATCCTCAATCCAGTCATGGGCCTCGAAACGCACCGACGCCTCGCTGAAATAAATCTTGCCGTCCGGAGCGATGTCGAGGTCGTCCGCCAGACGCAACCGCGAATCGTCCTTAAGCCGATACCAAGTGCGGTTTGTCTCGTCCGTCAGCTTTGTCACACGGCCCAGCGGATCGACGCCATAAAGGCCCATCCCGCCGATGCAGATAATCAGGTTGCCGTTTTTATCCCACTGCATACCCAACGGCATACCGCCGATCTTGGCGAAGATCTCCGCCCGGTCGAAATTTTCCCCGGAGAATCTCCAAATCCATCCGCGCCTGTCACCGGTGTACAACCTACCCTGGGCGTCAAGCAGAACGTCTTCGGGGCCTTCGACAACTCCCAAACCGATCGGCATCGAATTGGATAGTCGATCGTTAATCGCAAATGGACTGTTGTCGTTAGGAGCAATGCTCGGAGCGGGCTCGAAGTGAAGGTATGTAGGATTGATATATATCTTCTGAATGGCCTTAGCCCGGTTTTTAGCCCACTTGATATCAACACCAACCACCAGCAAAAGGATCATTGCCTGAATGAGCGTGTAGATTTCTCCACCCACGTTCATCAGCAAGAGCCCCTTGGACAGGATGGTGATCGTCGCCGCCCCGATTAGCGCCCGGGGAACCGTGCCGTTGCCGCCAGCCAGACTGATGCCCCCCAGGACCGCGGCGGTCAACGCCGTGAATTCCATGCCCAACGCGGTGTACGGGCTCAGGCTGTTCACCCGCGAGGCGTACAACATGGCGGCCATTGCCGTGAGCAGCCCGGAGAAAACATAACTCGACAGGAGTACACGCTCGACGTCGATTCCCGCGTGTCGGGCGGCCTTGCGGCTGGCTCCTACGGCGGTTATATGCCAGCCCAGCCTTGAGCGGCTCAGCATCACGTGCCCCACCAGCACGACGACAATTAGGAAGACGATCGCCGTTGGGACGCCTAAGACGCTCCCGGTCCCAAGCCACGTCCAAAAAGGATCCTGAATCGTGCCCTTTGTGGCTATCGACATCGAGAAGTGTTCGTCGAGGAGATTGGTAATTCCCCGGTAGACGAGCAGGGCAACCATCGTCGCCAGAAACGGCTTCGCCTTCAGGTAGGCGACGAGCACGCCATTGCATGCTCCCATAAGGCAGCCCAGGCCCAGCACGAGAAGCGTCGTGAGCCACATGGGAAGACCCACGATCAGGCCGAGAAGGAGCGCAACATAGTTGTTCAGCGCAAACATCGATCCAACGCTGAGATCGATGCCCCCCGAGATGACGACGATACCCATGCCGATCACAACGAGAGCGAACTCCGATAGCTCTCGTAGCGTCGAGATAACGTTGTCGAACTCGCCCATGCCGGGCACTGCGATAACGAACGAAGCCGTTACGGCGATCAGCACGGCCAGAGGAATTGCAGGTTCCATCCACTGCTTTTCCAGCAGCTCGCCTAGCACGAGCTGGGCCGACGCCCGCCATCGCAGCTCTTTCCAGCGACCCCTTGTGCGCGGAGCGACCCAGGTCTTGGGCCATCTCGCGGCGTCGACGGTCGCCGCCGTTACTTCAGCAGCCAAATGCCCAGCTCCTTAACGCGGAACCTTGACGACCTCGCCCTTGCCGTCGCGTTCAACTGTGATCACCCTGCCGGTGCCGTCGTAGCACATACCGGGAACGTTCCAATTGGAATGATCAATCTTCACCACAGGCGCGTAGATCACCGTGCGGCTGCTGCCGGCCGGCTTGCCGCTCTGGAGCAGGAAAGCCGCCAGCGTCATAAGCTGGCGCCCCTGCTCGGGCACGTTGTACCCGTAGGACTGGTAGAAAACGCCCTCCCCGATCCCCTGACAGGTGATCGCGCTCGAATCAGCGGTGAAAACCTTTACCTTGCCTTCGAGCCCCGCCGCCTTTACCGCTCTTGCGGCTCCGTAGGCCATCTGATCCCAGTCGCTCCAAATCGCGCAGAGATTGGGATGCTGCTTTAGGATGGTGGAAGAGATGTCGTAGGCCTTCGAGCGCTGCCAGTCGGCAAACTGCCGCGCGACGATTTTAATTTCCGGGTGCGCCTTAAAGACCGGCGCCGCACCCTCCCAAGCCTGCTGCGTCCAGCCCGAGTTTGGGTCGCCGGGCACCAACGCGATTTCATGCGACGTGGACGTCCCTGCTCCGCACTGGGCAACGATGTCTTGAGCGACAAGCTTACCGATACCGATGGCGTCGCCGCCTACGAAAGCGTCGCTTTTATAGTTGGATTCCATGTTAACCTGCAGAACATAGATCCCTTTCTCGTTAGCCTGCTTGAGCAGGTTAGCCACGAGCCCGGTATCCAGGTTATGCACGATCAGAACGTCGGGCTTCTCATTTATAAACGCCTGCACGACAGCGACTTGCTTGGTTGGATCCCAGTTTGGGTCGCGCATCTTGAACTTCATGCCGTAGGCATTTGCATACGTGCGTATCCAGTAGGTCCATTCCTCCATCAAGGGCGTGCCCATGCCCAGCGGCACCCAAGCGACCGTCTTCCCGCCAACGCACTTTTGGAAGCGGTCGCGAAATTGCTCGGTCGTGTCGTACGGCTTCGGCATGCTGGAGCAGCTTTGTCCGTCCGTGGACGCACCTGCGGCCTGCGCCCCGGTGCGTCCGGCCATTCCCACGAGCAGCGCCAAGGCCACCAAGCCCCCGGCGCACTTCTTGAGTAAATGCATATTAGCTTGCCTCATTACTGGCCCCCTGCTAGTCCCCTTGCTTGACAGTTTCCTCGTCCCTTGGATTAAGCCTTTTATCCAGCACCAGGGCCGCCAAAAGGATCAATCCCTGTATGATTTGCTGCACAAATACGTCCATGTTAAGTAGCGTCATGCCGTTGAGCATCACCCCGATAAGCAAGGTGCCAGCGACAACGCTCTGAACCCCGCCCCGTCCGCCGACGAGACTGATTCCTCCGAGCACGACGACCGTGAGCACGTTGTAGATGAGCGGCGACGTCATAATCACCTGGGTATCCATCGCGTTCAACGTTCCCGCGAGAACCAGGCCGGCAAGATATCCTAGTAACGCGCAAACTGTATACTCGATCATTGTCAAAGGGCGTATCGGTATGCCCGTTAGGGACGCCGCCTCGGGATTGTCGCCGTGCGCGTAGATAAAGCGCCCCAGCGCAGTGCGCGTCAATACGAAGTGAGTTGCTATACACACGGCGGCGAAAATCAGCACCGGAACCGGCAGCCCCAATATGTGCCCGAGCCCCATCGTGCGGACAAAGGCGCCGCGCTCCGGCACGTCCACGATTAGATTTCCACCCGACAAGAAGAAAGTGCGGGCCAAGCCAAACACCGCCAGGCCCGTCGCCAGCGTGGTAAATAGAGCGGGAATCTCGACGAAAGCTATCACGAAGCCGTTGAGCAAACCCATCGCGAGGCAGACGCTAAGTCCTATTGCGACCGCCAACATTACGCTGGCGCCAGGTTCGCTCAGCGCCTGTAGCGTCAGCGCGGTGGAAACGCCCATAGTCGCGATCAGAGACAGATCGATCCCACGCGCGATAACGACCAAGCCCATCGCCAAGCTGAGCACTCCAAGGACCGATACGTTGCGCACCAAGGTCAGAAGATTCCCCAAGGTGAGGAAGCCCGGCAGCATCGCCCCGAAGAGAACCACCAGGCCGGCGACGACGATCAGGACGACTTGTTCCTGGCTAAGCCGGAAAAACCCGCGGCGTCGAACCTCCGCCGCGCCGCGGCGCGACTCTCTAACTTCGCGCGAGACATCCGTGTTCGACAGGAGCGAATCCGAAGGCGCTTGCCGCGCGGCTGCAAGACCATTTGATTGAGATTTTTCGGCCCCCACTCGAAGCCCCAAGCCCCCTCTCAGGCTTTGTACCGACCGTCCCGTACGTAAAATTTTGATCGGGCCCTGCGGCGATGTCAATACTTCCGCGATGAACACATCCGGCGTGCGCCGCTCGCCTGAGACGATCCGGCTCGCCTTGCGTCGCGAAGCAAGCAGCAGGCCGCGCGCTGCGGCGGATCCGGCCAGCTTGCCCCGGGTACGCCGGATCGCGCACCGCGCGCCTCGTCGCTGTTCTCGATTTTGGGCTACTATATTTGATCATGGAAAAATTTGACGTGATCGTAGTTGGCGGGGGAAACGCCGCGCTTTGCGCGGCGCTCGCCGCCCGCGAGCGAGGAGCGAGCGTCGCCATGCTGGAGCGCGCGCCCGTAGCTGAGCGCGGCGGCAACTCGGCGTTCACCGCCGGCGGCTTCCGTGTCGTCTACAACGGCGTGGACGACCTGCTCGAGTTAATTCCCGACTTGAGCGAAGAGGAACGGCAATCCACCGACTTCGGCGCTTATAGTAAGGAGCAATACTTCGATGACATGGCCCGGGTGACGGAGTTTCGGGCCGACCCTGACTTGGTTGAGACCCTGGTGCGGCGCAGTTACGCGACGCTCAAATGGATGCGCGGCAACGGCGTGAGGTTCGTCCCGATGTACAGGCGCCAGGCTTTCAACGTCGACGGCAAGTTCAAGTTCTGGGGCGGCCTAACCGTAGAAGCGTCGGGCGGCGGCCCCGGTCTGGTAGACGCGCTTTATCGCGCCACCGAGCGCAACGGCGTGACCGTCTTTTACGAGACAAGCGCCCTGGGATTGCTGGCTGACGACCGCGGCGTGTACGGGGTGCGAGCGCGACGAACAGGAGTGACTCGCGAACTGGCCGCCAAGGCGGTGGTGCTCGCCTGCGGCGGTTTCGAAGCCAACGCTGAATGGCGTGCCCGCTATCTGGGCTCGAACTGGGACTTAGCCAAGGTACGAGGAACGCGCTTCAATACCGGCGACGGGATTCGGATGGCGCTCGAACTCGGCGCGCAGCCTTGCGGACATTGGTCCGGGTGTCACGCTGTAGCCTGGGACCGCAATGCGCCCGAGTATGGCGACCTTGCGGTCGGCGACGGTTTCCAGAAGCATAGCTATCCGTTGGGGATTGTCGTCAACGCTCACGGGCAACGTTTCCTCGACGAGGGCGCGGACTTTCGCAATTACACCTACGCCAAGTATGGTCGCCTTATCCTCGAACAGCCGGGCCGCTTCGCCTGGCAGGTGTTCGATAACAAGGTTGCCCACCTTCTGCGCGACGAATACCGGATTCGCCAGGTGACCCGCGTTCAAGCGAACTCGCTCGAAGAATTAGCCGCACGGCTCGAAGGGGTGGACCCGCGAGGCTTCCTTAATACGGTGCGCGAGTTCAACGCGGCGGTGGCGACAGAATTACCGTTTAACCCGAATATCAAAGATGGCCGCTGCACCCGAGGACTGGCGGTTCCCAAGAGCAACTGGGCGAATACGATCGACACGCCCCCTTTTCTCGGGTTCGCCGTGACCTGCGGGATTACTTTCACCTTCGGCGGACTTCGGATTAACACGTCAGGCGAAGTGCTCAGCACCGAGGGTGCGCCTATCCGCGGGTTATACGCGGCTGGGGAGCTGGTTGGCGGCCTTTTTTACTTCAACTATCCTGGGGGAACCGGCCTGATGTCCGGCGCGGTTTTTGGCCGGATCGCCGGAAACTCGGCCGGCGCCGCCGCCCGCTGAACTCGCGGACTTCGTATGAGCGCCTTGCCTTTTCTCATCGGCGATCGCTGGGTAATCGGTTCCGGGGAACCGATTCGCTCGATCAATCCCGCCGACGGCAGTCTCAACGCCGAGGTCAGCACCGCCGGCGCGGCTGAAGTGGACGCCGCGGTTAACGTGGCCGCCAAAGCGCAGCGCGAGCGCGCCTGGCGCGTAATGCGGCCTCACGAACGCGCGCGATTGCTGTACCGTGTCGCGGAGCTTATTACCGCTGGTGCCGAGGACCTGGCTCGACGGCAAATGCGAGAGAACGGTAAGGTGATCGCCGAATGCCGCGCGCAGGTGGCGAGCGCCGCCGCAGTGTTTCGTTACTATGCCGGCCTGTGCGAGACCCTTGGCTCGGAGGTAACGCCCTCTCGCGGACCGTACTGGAGCATGACGGTCTACGAACCGGCGGGTGTCGTCGCAGCAATCACGCCGTGGAATTCGCCGCTTACGATGGAGGCGCAAAAACTGGCGCCCGCATTGGCCGCCGGCAACGCGGTCGTGCTCAAACCGTCCGAAGTGACCCCTACCGTTGGGCTTGAGTTGGGTCGGCTCTGCCTCGAAGCCGGCTTTCCACCGGGCATCGTCAACGTCCTGGCGGGCACGGGCGCTGAAACCGGCATGCCGCTTGTCCGCCACTGCGGAGTGCGCATGGTGGCCTTCACCGGCGGCACGAGCGCCGGACGCGCAATCGCGCTAGCCGCGGCCGAGCGGCTCGTTCCGGTAGTCTTGGAACTCGGCGGCAAGTCGCCCCATATCGTGTTCGCCGACGCGAACATCGAGCGAGCGATCGGGAGCATCATCGACGGTATTTTCGTCTCCACGGGCCAGTCATGCGTGGCGGGCTCGCGTTTGTTCGTGGAGAAACCGGTGTTCGATAAGGTGCTCTCCCGCTTGGTCGAGCGTACGCGAGGCCTGAAGGTCGGGATGCCGGATAGTGCCGATTCGATGATCGGCCCATTGGCTACGTTCCCGCACCGGGAGCGCGTGGAGCGTCACGTTGCCGCCGCCCGCGACGACGGTGGAGAGCTAATCGTCGGCGGCACGCGCCCGGATGCGCCAGAGCTTGCGCGGGGCGCTTTCTACCAACCGACGATCGTGGTTGGACTTAGCAACCGCGCCAGAGCCTGCCAGGAAGAGATCTTCGGACCGATTCTATGCGTCCTGCCCTTCGAAAATGAAGCGGATCTGATCGCTCAAGCCAACGACACGGTCTACGGGCTTGCCTGCGGTATATGGACGCCCGACTATCAAAAGGCTTGGCGAGTCGCGCGCGCGATCGAAGCGGGAACGGTTTGGATCAACACCTACAAGCAGCTCAGCATCTCGACACCTTTCGGCGGCTTCAAAGAGAGTGGAATCGGCCGCGAGAAGGGTGTGGGAGGAATGCGCCTTTATCAGCTAGCCAAGAGTATCTACTGGGGGCTGGGGGGTCCTTTGCCCGAAACGGCGCCGTGAGCCGCGGACGTCTGACGTTGCCCGCCGGATAATCGAGCGACAAATGTCGCTTAAGCGCTTGCGGCCGATCGGGATTGGCCTTTCAACAATGGCAGATATCGGCGACGGATACCCCCACCCGCAGCTTAACGAAACGCGTGAGACTGGAGGAGAGCCGCGATGGGCCAAGAGCGTCGGATAGGTTTCATTGGTCTGGGCGTCATGGGCGAACCGATGTGCCGCAATCTCGCGCGCAAGTGCGGAAGGCCTTTGATCGCCTACGACTCGCGGCCAGAGCCGCTTGAGCGCCTGCGCGCGCACGGCGTTGAAATCGCGCGATCGGTCGAGGAGGTCGCGGCGCTCGCGGACGTGGTGATGCTGTCGCTCCCGAGTGGACAGGAGGTCGCCGCCGTTTGCGGCGACGCAAATGGTCTCATAGCGCTGGCCAGGCCTGGCCAGACGGTGGTCGATCTGGGGACTTCGCCCGTGGATCTCGCGCGCGATTTGGCACGGCGATTCAACTCCGTTCGGGCAGACTTCGCCGACGCGCCGGTGGCCCGCACGCGCGCTGCGGCCGAACAGGCTACGCTCAGTGTCATGGTGGGCGCCCGTGAAGCCGTCTTTCGACGAATCGAACCGCTGCTGCGATGCTTTGCCACCGACGTAACGCATTGCGGCGATGTCGGCGCGGGCCAGCTCGTCAAAATCGTAAACAACATGGTGCTGTTCCAGACCGGCGTTGCCCTTGCCGAAGCGCTGGTGTTGGCCAAGCATGCGGGCGTCGCCGGCGACGTGCTATTCCAGACGCTCGCCAAGGGATCGGCCGACAGCTTTGCCTTGCGTAATCACGGAATGAAAGCGATGATTCCGGGAGAATTCCCCGAGCAGGCCTTTTCGGCGGAGTACGCGCTGAAGGACATCGGCTACGCGCTGGAGTTGGGAACGGAAGCGAAGGTCCGCTTGCGTGGCGCCGAGTTGGCTGCGCAATTGCTGCGCGAGACGATCGACCGCGGCTATGGCAAAGAATACTGGCCAGCGCTGATCAAAGTGGTCAGTCCGCCGAAATAGTGTCAGATTTTCGACTGGCAAGCGCCGAGGAAAGAGGCGGGAACATGCCGATAAACCATTTTGCTCCCAATCGATTTTTCCGATCATTCGCTTAGGGCGCGCGATTACGCAATCGATTGCCCGCGACCTCAAAACGCCCAGCTAATCATAGTCCACATTATCGAGCCGATCAGGCATACCCGGCTTATGCCCGACGGGTCTTTTGGAACAGCAAAGCGAAGATGCTGCGGACAAAGTTAAGGCCCTGGAGCGGCACGTCCGGCAGCGTCATGTCGGATGTCGCTCCAAAGTGCATTATTGATGCGGTCTCCTTGGTCACGTCCATGCCCGAACCCATCGCCACGCCGGTATTGAAGCGCCTGAGGGCCGGCGCGCCATTAACGCCATCCCCGGTCACGGCCACGAAATGGCCGACCTTTATCAGCGCGTCAGCGATCCGGAACTTCTGCACCGGGCTCACGCGAGCAAAAACGTGCATGGTCTTTACTCGCTCCAGGAACTCAGGAACGTCAGAGTGCCCGATTTCGGCAAGCTGGCACCCAGTTACGACCTCACGGGGAGAGTCCGCGATTCCCACCTCTCGCGCTATCGCGAGCGCAGTCAGAGGATGGTCGCCAGTGACAATCGCGACCTCGATTCCCGCCTCCTTACACCTCTCAGCCAGAGCCCCCGTGTGCTTCTCGACTGCTTGGGATTCGCCGGTAAGCAACGATTCATCCGCGGAAAGATTGGATGCTCGAAGCAGTCAGAGATTGGCGCGAACCCGGTTTCTCGATTCAGGCTGCACGACGTCGCCTGGCGCAAGCTCCTCAGCGGCGATTTCCTGCTCCACTCCGTTTCGCCTAGCCTTGACGACGACCTTAAGCAGTTGCTGGAGGTCCGACGCGTTTTTCTCGGCTTTTCATTCTTGAAAGGTCCGGAGTGCAGGATTGAGCAACACAACGCCGAAGACGAACGCCGCGTCCTTTACGTGGCCGATTACGATCGAAGCGACGCCGGCGGCGGGCAGAATGTAAATCGGCGGGCTAATAAACTGTTGAAGAAAAGCCGCCCACGCCGATCTTCGCGGCCTGGCGGGAAGTACGGTTGGGACTAAACTCCCGCAGACGTCCCTGAGCCTGCTCCTGGGCAAGACCAATCGCCGAGGTTTCGGACTTTTCGAAAACCGATTGTTCATCCAGCGCATGCGGCGCGGTCCCGGCGTTCCTATTATTCCGGGCATGGTTATTCGCGTTCGTGCGAAAGGCCAATCGCATATCCGTTAGCTTACAGAACGGTCTCTCTTGAGTTGCGAAGCGCTGCAAGAATGCTGGATGACCGTGGCAAAACGATGCCTACTTGGACGGCACTGGCAGGGATCAGCAAGAATCAAGCGGTCGACCGCGCAGCCCTGAAGTCTCGCAGGCCTTGGTTTAAGATTGCCCTGCGCCAAGAAAACTTGTCGGTTTCAGCATGTTTACCGCGACCATTGCAGCCTCCAAATAACAGCTTAGTACGGAGTGCGCGCCGCATTAATTTTTGTTTTTACTCCGCCTTCCGCCATATACCTGCACGTTCTTTATAGCCATTGGACCCGCACCCGCGCCGGGCAGCAATTCATACGTCGCGCACGCGGGAAATTCTCGCCGCGCCAAAGGCCGACGATTAGCCGGATGCATGCCCGCGGCGTCGAAACAGATCAAGACGCGAGAGTGACGAACTATGTTGTTTGCTTTATGAGCGAAGGAAAGAACTAGACGGCCAGGTAGCGTCTGGTAATTTCCGCGTCGCGCTCCAGATTTTCAGCCTTGTCGCGCAGCACGATTTGTCCCTTGTCAATGATCGTCACGTGGGTAGCCACCGTCTGGCAGAAATGCAGATTCTGCTCGGCAAGCACGATCGTGACTCCCATTTCGCGCAAACGAAGCAGCAACCGTGCGATCTGCTGCACCATGATCGGCGCCAGGCCTTCTGACGGCTCGTCCAGAAGGATCAACTCCGGGTTCCCCATAAGCGCCCGCGCGATCACCAGCATCTGCTGTTCACCGCCCGAAAGACGCCCCGCGGCGCGTTGCCTTATCGAATAGAGCGTCGGGAATACTTCATAAATTCGCTGCAAGTTCCAGTACACCTGTCTGTGCGCTCCGGGTTTCTTAGCGATTCTCAAATTGTCCTCAACCGAGTGCTCGGGGAAGACCTGCCGATCCTCGGGCACATAGCCGATGCCCGCTCGTGCGATCCGATAAGGCGACAAACCGTTAATGGCCTTTGCGTTAAGCAGAATCTGTCCCGCGCTCGGCGCTACAAGCCCGGCGATGGCCCTAAAGGTCGTCGTCTTTCCTGCCCCATTTCGCCCCAGCAACGCCATCGTAGCGCCCTTTTCGATCTCGATGCTGACGCCGAACAGGATTTGGCTCGCACCGTAAGAAACGTCGATCTCTCGTAATTCGAGCTTAAGCGCGCGGCTCATACCGGAACACTCGCACTGGTGGCGCCGAGATAGGCCTCTATTACCGCGGGATTGCCGCGGACTTCGCGCGGCGATCCTTCCGCCAGGACCTTACCGTAATGGAGGACACGAACCGACTGAGCTATCTGAAAAACGATATCTATGTCGTGTTCGATAAAGATAAGCGTCAGGGATTGCTGGCTCCACAGGTTGTGGACCTTTTCGATCATTTGCCAACGCGCCTCTCGCCCCATTCCCGCCGTTGGTTCATCGAGGAGCAGCACCCTCGGCTCCAACGCGAGCGCCAGCGCGATATCGAGCAATTTCTGGTCGCCGTGCGAAAGCTGCTGAGAGGCCTGTCCCGCCACGGCCTCCAGGCCGACCAGTTCGAGAACTTCGCGGGCCCTGGCGCGCGCGCTCGGCAGCGGGAAACGCCGCAGAATAGAGTGGCTCTGGCGCCAGCGGGCATGCACGGCGGCGGCAAGCGCCTGCTCGACGGTGAATTGCGGAAAGAGGCTGGCAATTTGAAACGCGCGAGACAGCCCGCGGCGCACAATCTCGACTTCAGGGAGCCCGACCACGTTCTCTCCGCTCAACCAGACCTCGCCTGCGTCGGGCTTCAGCCTGCCCGCGATCAGGTTGAAAAGGGTCGTCTTCCCGGCACCGTTGGGCCCTATGATTGCCGTCAGCGATCCGGGCGCGAAGTCGAGGTTGACGTTATCGGCCGCCGCCACGCCGCCAAACCGTTTCGTCAGTCGCTTGATCGTCAGCCGGCCCTGCATGACTCTATCCCTCGCGTGAAAGGCGCCGCACGGCCCACGGACCGCATCGCTCGAAGACAAAGTCCAGTACGCCTCGGCGAAGACCAAGCACGACGCACAACAGAACGATCCCCATGACGAGGCCGGAATATTCGGTGGTCCGCGTGATAATCCCATTAAGCATGAGAAAGATGCCCGCACCAGCGATCGGACCGAGGAACACCGTCATCCCACCCAGCATGATCATCAGAATTCCGTCACCGGATAAAGTCCAGTAGGCAAAGTTGGGATAGGCGCCGGAAACGTAGAGGCTCATCAGGACTCCTGCGTTGGCGGCTATGGTCCCCGAGATTACGAACGCCGCAAGCTTGTATCGCTGCACCGACAGGCCCAGCGCCAGCGCGCGCTCCGGATTGTCGCGGACCATCCGTAAGCTATACCCGAACGGCGACTCGACCATTTGGCGCACAAGCAGCACCAAGCCGAAAAAGAACACGCAGGCGAGAACGAAGAATTGCTTTGGATTGCCGAGGTCGACGCCAAGAAAGGGCGGACGCGGGATACCTCCTTGCAGCCCCTGATCCCCGCCCGTCAGCGAGACCCAACTGAGGATGACAGCATGCAACAGCATCTGAAACGCCAGAGTGAGAATCCCGAAGTAGATATCCTTGAGCCGGATGCATAACGCACCGACGCTGACCGCGAGCACCGCCGCACCGGCAATCGATACAACAAAAGCCAGCGGGATCGAGACGAGCCCGGTTTGCATCAGCAACCCAAAAGCGTACGCGCCGAACCCGAAGAACATCGCGTGGCCAAATGAAACGAGTCCGGCGTAACCGACAAGCAGGTTCAGTGAAAGCGCATACAGGCCGAAGATGCTTAAGCGCAACACGAAGTCCGCGAACTGCGGATTGTCGAGCGTGAGCGCGAGGGCAATTACGACGAGGCATCCGCTCAGCGCCATCATCGCCTCGCCAAGCGCCGATCGGCCATTCATGTCAGGCTAACTTTCGTCCGAAAAGTCCAGTGGGCTTGACCAGCAGCACCAGCGCCATAAACGCGAACATCAGACCGTCAGTGAAAAGAGGGTAGCCGATGCTCCCGAAGGCGCGAATGATCCCAACCAGAACCGCGGCGAAAAAGGCGCCGATAATCGAGCCCATTCCGCCAATCACGGTGACTATGAAGGACTCGATCAAGATCGAAAACCCCATCTCGGGGGACATCGACCGAACCGGAGCAGCAAGCGCTCCCGCCGCTCCGGCAAGCAACGAACCTAAGCCGAACACGGCCGCATAGAGCAGGCTCGTGTTGACGCCGAGACAGCTCAACATTTGCCGATTGACCGCGGCGGCCCGCACCAGCTTGCCGAAACGAGTCTTGTTCACCAAAACGCTGAGACTGAAGGCCGCGGCCACCGTCAGCCCGGTGAGAAACACGTAAAACGGCGGCACGAAGCCGCCGAACAGATGTATCGGGGGCAGCGCAAAGGTCGCCGGCATGCCCATCGTTTGAAAGTCGGTTCCCCAGACAATCTTTACCACGTCGTCAAGAATCAATATGAAGGCGTAGCAGACCAGCAACTGCATTAGTACATTCGAGTTGTAAACCGGACTGATAAAGAGCCGCTCGAACACGACGCCGAACACGGCGACACCCAGCGCGCCCGCAATCACGGCATCAAAATAGCTGCCCGTTACGCGATACGCTGTGAGCGAGAAGTAAGCGCCCAGCATATAGAACGATCCGTGCGTGAAGTTGATCACGCCCAGAACACCGAAGATGAGCGTCAGGCCGGACGCGACTAGGAAAAGCAGCATGCCGATGATGAGGCCGGTCGACACTTGCGTAACGACGCAAGAGGAGCTGCTGACGCAGTCCAGCAAAGCTGGCAAATTCATCTCGCTTCTCCTCCAGTGAGGCGCCCAAAGCAGGATGGCGCCGAAGAGCCCGCGCCTTCAGGCGCGGACGAGATCAAATGTAGCCTTTCTTTTTCTTCCAGTCCTTTTCAAGTTCCAGGATCACATTCCAATCGGCCGGCTTGATGTCCTCGAGATACGGCGCGTTCGGGATAATCACCCCCCAGCCGATTGCGTAATTGATAATCGTCTGATCCTCGGCTCTCATAGTGATCTTGCCATCGACGCCGAAGGGTGAATCGATCGTCATTCCGCGGATCGCGTCCGACAGCGCTTTGCTGTCTACGCTGCCGGTTTTCTTCATCGCTTCGATGATGAATGTCATCCCGACATAGTTCTGCCACGACCAGTTGATCGGAGGCACATTGAACTTCTTCTGATACTCGGCCGCCCAGTCAGCGTTCGCCTTGGTGTTCGGGAAGGTCGAGAGGTAGCGGTCGCCGGAATGAATCCCCTTTGGCAGCTTCTTCACCGCTTCAAGAGTAGTGTAATCCGCCATGTTGGGGTCGAACAGCGTCAGCTGATCAAACAGACCGTACAGGTTTCCCTGATCGATGAATGTCACGAGATCACCCCCGTAAAGCGCGGAATAGAGCGCTTGGGGTTTGGTCTGCAAAATCTTCGTAATGTTTTCGGTATAGTCGGGCGCGAACAGTTTCGGCCAGGTCTCGCTGACAACCTCAACCGACGGTTCGCTTTCCTTGAGAAAGTGGAAAAAGAGCGCGCTTACATCGCGGCCGTACGCATAATCCGGCGAGCAGATCATCCAGCGCTTGAACCCCTGTTGCTTCACGAATTGCGCGGCGTAGCGTCCGCCCGCGATCGAATCGTGAATGTCCTGGCGCGCGCACCGGAAGGCATTGGCAGCGCGGATTTTTGGGTTTGCGGTGAGCGAGGTGGTTTCGGAACATGCGTGCATGCAGAGGGTGCCGGTCTGGCGAATAACCTCCTGAACCGCAAAGGCCGCGCTCGACGCCTCCGAGTCAAGAATGATCTGACATTTGTCAGTATTGATTAGCTCGCGCACGACGCGAGCGGCCTCGTCCGGGCGTCCCTTGGAATCACGCGTCACGAGCTGCAGCTTGCGGCCGTTGAGGCCACCGGCCGCGTTGAAAGCGTCGATCGCCATCTGCGCGCCGTCGCGCGAAGATTCGCCGAGCCGAGCCACGCGGCCCGATAGAATGGTTGGTTGGCCGATTTTGATCGGCTCATTGGATTGACCCCGCGCGGTTCGCGCGAGACCGCCCACCGCGGCAAACGCTGCCGTCGCGGCGGCGCTCTTCAGAAAGTCGCGGCGACTCCTTCCAAGCTTCGATGTCTTTTTCATTTGATCCCCCACAGACTCTGGACGATGATGCGCTTTAACCGGTTGAAGCCGGTCGGTGCGGCCTTCTCCACCCTTGCCGCATTCGGCGCGCCACCTTAAGGTACCGAGGTCAAGACGGTCTAGCAACCACTCGCTCGCCCTTTGAGCGCGGGCACTCGGTTACCTGAAAGCCTCCTTTTTGCCCTAGCGCCGCAGCCCGAGCCAAGCGTTTGCTCCAGGAGCGGCCTGCCAAGGATGATGAAAGGAAAAGCCGCTAACAAAGCGACGGGAGGACAACGCGATGGGTGAGCGAATACTGAGTCATGAAGAAATAGCCGAAATGGAAAAGTTGATGGTGGACCGTGTGGTCGAGGCGATCGAACGCGGCGATACCGAGGCCGCCAAACGCATGGCGCGCCGGATGTACAACGAATTCCTGAGCATGCACGACCTCTATCGCAACTGGATCACCGCCATGCTCAGCTTTATCGGAGAGCGCTTCGGCGACGAGGTGCTGGAGGCAATGATGGAGGCTGGCGTGAAGTCGTGGTGGCTGCCCAATCTGGAGAAGATGCCCAACGACGTCCGCGCGCGGGTCAAAATGTTCGCCGCCGGCTTGCGCGGACATCTCCAGCCTCTGCATATCGAAGAAGACGACGAAAAGATCGTCATCCAGATGCGGCCGTGCGGCAGCGGGGGACGGCTTGTGCTCGAGGGCACGTACGACGGTCCAGGCTCGTTCCTAACCGTCAAAGGCAAACAGTTTCTGACTTACGGGCGCGACAGCTTTCCCGTCTACTGCGCGCACGAGCCCGTGATGGAACGCCAGGATATCGAGGCTCACGGAGCGCCCTTCGTAGTGGTCGAGCCGGCAACCGAGATAGGCAAGCAGCACTGCAACTTTATCATTTACAAAGATCGGTCGAAGGTGCCGGCAAGATACTATGAACGGCTGGGAATGAAGAAGCCCGAACCAGCCGAGTAGCCGCATGCGCCATCAGCAGGCTCTAAGCAGACGGGTGACTTAACGCGTTCGACAGCAGGCAACGGATAAGCGGTAGGTGCTGGCGGCCGATGAACACTTCGTCGTTCACTCGGTACGCCGGCGCCTCGTACACGCCAGCCTCTTGAAGTTCCGACTGTATTTTTTCGAGTCCTGCGCGCCCTTGCTCCGCAGCGAATGTTTCGAAGCCCGCAACGGGAGCGCCGATCTCAACAAGCAACCCTCGAATCGTTTGTTCGTCCCCGATGTCAAGGGTCTTCTGCCAGCGGCCGTCGAAGACCCGTTTGACGTAATCCCATGCAAGCGACGGATGTTCCTGCTTAACCCACAGCAACCCGAGCGCTGCTGACGTAGAGTCGATTTGCTCGTACAAGCCGCGAACCGCGAGACCCTGGTCTGCAGCATACCGCATGACATCGCGCTCCAGGTACTGGGTGCGAATTCGGCGATGGCGCGTGCCGCGGTCATCCGACGGCCTCGGCGACGGAGGCGCCTTGCGAGCAGGCGCAAGGAACGGCTGCCAGTCGATAGGCACACCCATTTCCTCCGCCAGCGCGCGAGTAGACTCGAGCGCGACATAGGTCTGGGGACTGCCGAAATCGATCGTGACAGACAGCACCTTGACCCCCTCACCTACTCCGACAGCCACTCCAGGCGTCGCGGCTTCATAGGCGACGTCCGGCGGCGCGCCTTGTCGTCCGGTAAGCAGCCATCGAACGCGCGGCAGGTGTTCGCGTCCGAAGAACATTTCTCCGCCGACCAGGTAGGTGGGAACGCCGAAGATCCCGGCGTCAAAGGCCGCCCGCTGCATACGGTCGTGCAGCACACGGCCCTCGCCACAAGCGTAGCCGCTAAAGCCTGCCGTCCGCGCTCCGGCTTCCTTGAGTACCCCTTCGATCACAGCCGCGTCCTCGATATCGAGTTCGCGCTTCCAGAAACGCTCGTAGGTAAGGCCGATGTAGGCGCGCAGCACGGCGGGGCCTTGTTCTTTGGCCCACAACATTCCGATGCCCGCGAGCGACGAGTCCCAAATCTTCGTGGTACCACGCACTATCAGTCCGCGCAGCGAGGCGTAGCGCCTCGCGTCGCGATATGCGTATTTCACTTTTGACCACTGCCTCGGGGTGCGCTGGCTCTCGACGACACGGCCCTGCTGATCAAGGCGCGCAGAGCCTAGATAGCTCGGTATATCGAGCGTGAACGGACGCCAGTCAACCTCTATTCCCAATTCGTCCGCGAGAGCGTACGTCGGATCCTTGGCAAGATAGGCATACGGGCTCTTGTAGTCGATGTAGACGATGAGCGGCGCAGACGACGAGAGCGGATCGAATTCGGTCGAAGACATGTTCGCAGAACCTCCTGTTGCAGGTATCCCCCAGATCGGCGCTCCCACCGCCGTTTTGCGTCTGCGATTGGGAACGGATCGCTTTCGGCCCGCGCGGTCTAACAAGCACAGGCCATCGCCGATGGGTCAAGCCCGACCCAAGGCGTTCCGCACGCACAGGCTAGCCGCCGTTTTGGACGGCTGTCACTCTCAGCGCCCGAAGGTAAAACCTGGCGCTTGGCCCTCGAGCATCGTATGCACCGGCCGCTTAACGCGACCGAAACGCTTTGCGTCTCGGCTCAGCGGTGCCACAGGACAAATGCCCTCGGGCCGCCCGACCGCAGGGCGCCATCCTGGCTAATTCTGTTCCGGCTTTACGTAGCGAGTGAGCACACCTTCTTCGTAAAGTCGGCGGATTTCGGCGTCCGGCATATCGAGCAGGGCGCGCAGCACCGTCTCGTTGTCTTGCCCCAGGCATGACGCCTTGATCGAATCTCCGAGGCGCTGCTCCCAACCGGAGAACCGGACCGGCATAGCCGGCAGATCGAATTCACCGAGTTCCGGATCGCTGGCGCTGCGTACTGTATGGCGCTCGCGCAGGTGCGGATGGGAAATTGCTTCGGCCAACGTCAGCACCGGCGCGCACGGGACGCGTTCTTTGTCTAGCGCCGCCAGAGCGCTGTCGCGGTCCGGAAATCCGCCGAGCCATCGTTCGATCACTTCCTGTAGTTGTCGCGCGTTCTTGGTTCGCGACCGATGATCCTTGAAGCGCTCGTCGGTGGCTAGTTCAGGCATGCCCATCGCGCGAACTAGTTGAGGCCACTGATGCTCCAAAGCGGTGATAAAGATGTACCCGCCGTTGGCCTTGAAGATCCCGTTAGGACTGGATAGAGGATGAAGCGGCCCGCCGCGCGAAAACGCTTTAAAGCGCTCCGGACGCAGCGAAACCAATGGCACGACCATGTCATGCATGTGAAAGTAGGTGTCGAGAATTGACGCGTCGATATATTGACCTTGGCCCGTGCGTTCACGGTTGAGCAGCGCGAACCCCACCGCCATCGCGGCCGCTACTCCGGTGGACACATCGCCAATCGCCATCGGCGGCATAATCGGAGTGCGCTCGGGTTCGCCGAGCTGATCGGTTACGCCGGCATAGGACTGACCCATGTAGTCGTAACCCGGCTTCGAGGCTAGCGGGCCGTCCTGCCCGGCCATCGATATCGAGCACATCACGAGCTTGGGGTTTAGCTCGCTTAAAGCCTCGTAGCCAAAGCCCATGTTCCTCATCACACCTGGCGCGTAGTTCTCGACTACGACGTCGATCTTCGGAATCATCGCCAGCAGAAGCTCGCGCGCGCGAGGCTTTTTCACATCAAGCGCCAAGCTCAGCTTGCTGTGATTATGCTGAAAGTAATACGTGCTCTGGCCGTTATGCCTTAGACCCATCGCCCGCGTGCGGTCCCCATGCGGCGCAGGCTCTACTTTGATCACCTTGGCCCCGAGCTCGGCCAATATCCGAGTGCAGGTTGGTCCGGCGACAAAATGGGTGAAATCGAGCACCTGGTATCCTTCCAGCATCCGTGGTCCGTTCACCTTCATGATCCTCCCGAGGATAAACTAGCACGCCGTAAGCTGCAAAAAGCCCAAACTCATCGAGACAAATTCTTCGTCCTAGTGAGTCCCTCGCGGCTACCGGTCCCAATGGCCCTTGACGTTTCGCCACGCGGGCCCTCGGGGGTCGGTCGGGACGAATGACCGCGGATCGCTGAGGGTTGCCCTAGGTCCATTGACAAGGCGCCACTCTAGTTTGGAGCGTCAGGAATCCGTTTACAAGATGTTCGATACTGGCCCGCCCAGACGCATACGGGCCGGTAGCGGTTATTGGGGCGAAAAGCGCCGGATCCGGCACGCTTTTTTGGTGCGTACTTCGTTTCATTGATTCTCGAAGCCCTTGGACTCGCGACAGTCCCGACTCGACCGCCTGAGGCAGGCAGCCTTCTCCACCCTATTTCGCGACGCCTGATTGTAAGCAGCTGTATCCTTTAGCATCATTTTTGTGTTGAAAACGTGCATCATTTGGCAGCAAAGCCGACACAGCGACAGACAGAAGCGGAACTCCAATCGCACACGCACCGCCAGTGCCGATAAGCCAGGTAGGGTTCAACAATCTCAGCCCTTGAAGCTTTTAAAACCAATAAGCTCTTTGCACCAAGCGAACTCACGCGGCTTCATATGACCTTCGCCTGCGTTCTCCCAGGCGAAAAACGCGGTCCTTAGCCTTAATTTGGGCGTTCGTTCGGGGTGTAATTGCGTCGTCTTTGCCTCTATAAGCCCCATAAGGCACGACATCTGCAAATGAAGATTTCTCGGCGAAGTAAGTCCAATGTAGTAAGTGGTTGCTAAGGTTTTTAGGGAGGGCTCTTCATGAGGGTTAATGGTAGGAGAACGGAAGTCCAGGGGGTCGTATACAGAGTCGCCTGCCAAAACCGCGGATGCGGACATCAGTTCGAACTTCAGATCACACCGCAAAACGCGAGACTTTTGAGCGAAACAATGGCTTGCCCTCGATGTGGACGCAGAGGGGGGTTTCTAAAACCCGACGGGAGAATCGGCGACAAGCTTTTCGCCGCCCGTCTCTTCTTCAAGCTTGCTAATACTAGCTACTCTGGGGCTGGGTCAGCCGAAGAGGCGGATTCTGTGGCCGAGGTCTATTAAGCCGGGGATCGCCAGACTCCCGTAGAGACCTCGCCAGACCGTCCTTGGCGCCATACCAAGGACGGTCTGGGAGACGCGGATTTGGCGGTGCAATACGCCCGGTCAGCTGTTAGGTCGGGGCAGGGGCCGAGACACCAGCCCCGCGCAGTTCCAGCACACTAGGGCGCTCAAGCAATCGGTTCAACCAGGCGGTGCCGTTCGGGCGGGTGGCGCTTATTTCAATCCCAAGGCCGTTCAAAAGCATCAATCGCGGTATAAAAGCGATATCGGCTACGGAAAATTCGTCAGCCAAAAAGTGGCGTCCTTGAAGCTGCCTATTCAAGTAGTCAAGAACCCGCTCAATCGCTTGCCGCAACCGCTGTACGCGGCTTGTGTCGCGCTCGACCTCCGGCTTGGCCAACTCCGCGATTAATTGGTCAACTTGAGGCGTGAAAGAGTTATCCGCAAAATCCTCGAACATCCGGCACAGCGCCCGAGTTGCACTCGATTCGACGCGAGGTAATAGCGACGGGGTCGGATATTCGTCGTCGAGATATTCGTTGATGATCGTCGAGTCGTAAACGACCACATCGTCGTCCGTCAGCACAGGCACGCGGCCGTAAGGGTTAAGCCGCAAAAACTCCGCACGACGGTTTTCGCCGGCCGCCAAATCAACCATTACCAGCTCGTAGCTTAGCCCTTTTTCGGCTAAGGCTATTCTTACCTTCTGTCCGTAAGGACAGTCGCGAGCGTCATATAATTTGATCATTGCGAAGGCGCCTCACAGCGCCGCGACATTGAGCTTCAAGGTCGCTTCGACATCGGGATCGGTTTTCACCACCACGTTAAACTCGCCAAGCTGCTTAATCGGCTCGTGCAGTAGGATCCTCCGACGTTCGACCTCAAGGCCAAGCTCTCTAAGCGCTTTTTCGATATCGATATTAGTTACGGATCCGAAGAGTTTGCCCTCCTCGCCCGCGCGCACGGTGAGCGTCAGCGTTAGCGCCTCAATTTTCTCTTTGAGCTGAAGCGCGAGCTGCTTCTTCGCTTCGCGCCGACGCATCGCAATACGCTTTTCATGCTCGAAGGCGCGCAGGTTCTTCAAATTCGCCTCGACCGCAAGCCCGCGCGGCAACAAGAAATTGCGCGCGAACCCGTTCTTGACGGTTACCACGTCGCCAGGCCGTCCAAGATTGGCCACGTCTTCGCGCAGTATCACCTCCATCGCATCACCTTATCCGTTCGCGCGCATTAGATTTGGTTTTGCAGGCGCGCGATGAAAAGTCCGGGGTTGTCAAAGCTCGTTTCCTCACCGCATCGGCCCATTACGCGGTCAGATCCCGAGCCTGGTGTACGGCAAGAGCGCCAAGATGCGTGCACGCTTAATCGCGATAGCAAGCTGGCGTTGATGTTTGGCGCAGTTCCCGCTGGTTCGGCTCGGAACGATTTTTCCCCCTTCGGTTATAAAGCTTTCCAGGATGCGTACGTCTTTATAATCCGCTTTGAGCGTTTTATCGGCGCAAAACCGGCACACCTTGCGCCGAAAGCCCGGGCGGCGTCGCGGAGCGAGCCGCTCGCCGCCACGCCCTTCGGGCGCTGATCGCTCAGATTCCGGTGGTCGAGTCCTGCCGCCGCTCGGGGCCTGCGGAGCCCTTGTCTCTGATGTCTCTTCGCTGGTTGCCATGCTACCTTTGCGCTTCTTTCAAGGTTGGAATTGTACTCTCCTTCCCTAAAGTATCTTCGAGCCCAAACCGCTCGAAGCCTGATTGGCGCCCGCGCGCCCGACGGCTTGGCTTTCCTCGGCACCACATGCTGGGGAACCGGCTACGACTTGGCTGGCCATCACGGTAAAACTGACCTCGCTCAAACCGACGACCGAATTGCGCCGCCTCGCCGTGAGCTCACCTGATATCCGCACTTCGGACCCGGCCGCAAGCTTACGCTCCAGTTCACGCCCGCTGTCGCCGAGGACGAGAACCTCAATCTCAAGCTTCTGGTTGACTTTGCCGCAATCGACCGGGAAGCGAAGCAACAACTGGCCGCTCGGCGTCGCGCGCAGTTCGGGCTCGCGCACGACGCGACCGCACAGCTCAATTTTGTTCCACCCCACTCTCGTTCGCCACCGAAGATTCTTGCTCCCGCGGCTGCGCCTCGGCTTCAGACGCTGGCGGTTGGCTCTCGTCTCTGGCGACGGCGGCAGTTTCGGCCGCGCTCTGCGCCTGAGCCGCCTCGGTCTGCCGTGCTTGGGCCTGCTCCTTCAGCTTGGCCAAATCCGGGCTCGTGTCCGTCACTACCGAGAGAAAGCGCAAAACCGCATCGCTCAACTTAAGATTACGCTCGAGCTCGTTGACCGTGGCCGCTGACGCCACGTAATCAAGGCGGAAGTATTGCCCGCGATGCTCGCGGCGAATGCGGTAAGCCATCTCGCGGGTTCCCCACTCCTCGGTGAGGAGCAGTTGACCGCCATCGGTGGCCACCACGCTTTCGAACCGCTTCAGGGCTTCTTTAAGCGGAGCTTCAATAAGGTCGGGACGAAGTACAATTATAGTCTCGTAACGCCGCACGCGTCTCGCCACTCCTTATGGATCGTGTTGCCGAGCCCATTTTCTGGGCAAGGGGGTCGAGCGTCTCTACTCTAACAGCTTTTCGTTCTCCTAGGAAGGCGCATGAGCGCAGTTTCCGCTCATGCGCCGTAATCCGCCGCGCGAATGCCGCCGCCCACCCGGTTAGCAACCATAAGACACCGGGAAACCGCCTGGCTCCCATGCTCAGACGCGCCCGCTCGGAATCCCTGCCCCGGAAGAAGGCGTTCTAGAAGGCCGCTACGCCACACTGCGCGAGACCCCAAACAGCACATTGCCCCGCCTTGGGCGACGCGGGCTTGCCGGCGTTAGCTAGGGGTATCTATACGGTGAAGGAAGATCCGCACCCGCACGTCCGGCTCGCTCGCGGGTTGTCGAACTTGAAGCCGGCGCCATGCAATCCTTCGACAAAGTCCAGCGTCACGCCCGCCAGGTACGGCAGCGAAAGCTCATCCACCAGTACTTTAAGGCCGTCAAACGCCACAACCGTGTCGGTTTCGTTCTGAGTTGTGTCAAAGTTAAGCGAATATTGAAAACCCGAGCATCCGCCGCCGGCGACTGCGACCCGCAGCGCTACCTCCGGGCCGCCTCCCTCTTTGTCGCGCATGCGCTTGGCCATCTCCAGCGCCTTCGGGGTCAGATGAATCAGCGCTTGCGCGCGCGGCGCCGCCTCGGACTGGGATTTTGGGGCCAAACCGCTAATCTCGTCGACCATCAAAATTTGCCTCCAGCACTTCGCTCGAATTAAACCGGTGTTCTCTTTCACCATAGCGCCACCCCTGATTTCGCGTCAAGGCGCCTACCCGCCACAATGGCCGACGCTTGCACGGTCGACCCTCGGCGCGACCCTCTGGAAGGCTATTGAGCAAGATAAGAATCGTGGCGATAGCACCATGCTTGACGCCCGAACCTTCGTGGCCGAAAGCCCGCAATGGCTCGGGAAATTGCACGGCGGACTCTTAGATCACTACGGCCTTTGCCGCAGGGCTGGCCGCCGAGATTCAAGCGGTCAGCGGGGGAAAACCGCCCCCACTCTGGAAAATAAGAAGGAACAGCGATAGCAAAGACTAAGGCGCGCAAGATATCCGTCTTTTGCGCAGGTTGATCGAGGACGCCATTGGTCGATTTAAAAGAGCGCTTGAGCGCTGCGGCGGTCGAGCAGGGTTTCGTTCTTGTCGGCTTCGCCTCGCTGCGTCCGCTTGACCGAGGTCGATTCTTCTCCGACTGGCTTGCGGGCGGCAGGCATGGCGAAATGAGCTACCTTGCTCTGGAGCCGCAGCGTCGGCTGGACCCGCGCTTCTTGGACCCCCGCCTGCGCTCGGTCATCAGCCTGGGTTACCCGTATCAGGCACCGCCACGCCCCTCGCGGGTTAGCTGGCGCGAGGAGCTGCGCGGACGCGTCGCGGCCTACGCGCTTGGCGAAGATTATCACCGTTATGTTCTAGCCAAGGCGCGGCGGGTCGGCGAAGTCTTGAATGCGCTGCGGCCGCGGGCACTCACGCGCGCCTATGTCGACACCGGACCGGTTTTCGAGCGCGAATGGGCGCTTAAGGCGAGCATTGGCTGGATTGGCAAAAACACCAATTTGCTGAATCGCCGCTACGGCTCTTATTTTTTCTTGGCCGAGATCTTCACCGACGTTGACTTCGGGGCGGACAGCCCGCCCTACGGTGCGCATTGCGGGCGATGCAGGCAATGCCTTGAGCTTTGTCCGACCGGAGCGCTCGAAGGCAGCTACGTCATGGACGCGCGGCTATGCATCTCCTACCTGACAATCGAGCTGCGCGGTCCGATACCACTGCCGCTGCGAACCAAGCTGGGCAATTGGATCTTCGGCTGCGATATCTGCCAAGAGGTTTGCCCGTGGAACAGCGAGGCTCAGAGTCAACCCGACGAGCGCCTGACGCCATATTTGCCCGAGTTGCTGGCGCTGGACCAGGCTCAGTTCAGCAAGCGCTTTTCGCGCAGCGCGATCAAGCGGGCCAAGCGGCGCGGCCTTCTTCGCAACGCGGCAGTGGCTCTCGGTAATTCCGGAAATCCGCGCGCCGTGGCGCCGCTCGCCGCATGCCTTGAGCGCGAGCCGGAGCCTCTGGTGCGCGCGCACGCGGCCTGGGCCCTCGGACATTTGGGAGGAGGCGTAAGCCGACGGACGCTCGAACGGCGCCGGAAATCCGAACCCGATCCGACGGTGGCGAATGAGATAGCTTTGGCGCTGGCGCGCGGTAGCGCGCCCGAGTGCGAGGCGGTATAGAATGTCCTAATAGGGGCTTTCGGGGGAATTCATGATGCGGCCGCCTGAGGCAGAGAGCTTTTTCGCGGACAGCCGCAAAGCGGTCGGCGATACCGACCTGCGGCGAAAGCTCGAAGGCGCCGTCGGGCGCCATCTCGAGCAGGTCGAGATCGTGGCCGGAGCGTTTCCCCAATACGAGCAGGAAAAGGTCGCGGCGCGACGGATCAAGGAAGAAGCGATAAGCCGGCTGCCCGAACTGCTCGAACAACTACGCCGCAATCTTGAAGCCAAGGGCGCGCGCGTCTTCTTTGCCGGCGACGCCGCCGAGGCGCGCAATTACATCGTCGATTTGGGCCGAAAAAACGCCGTCAAGCTCGCAGTGAAGGGCAAGTCGATGGCCACCGAGGAGATCGAACTCAACCACGCGCTCCAAGGCGCGGGAATCGAAGTGGTCGAGACCGACCTCGGCGAGTATATCGTTCAGCTGCGCGGCGAGCGTCCATCGCACATCATCACCCCGGCTATTCATTTGTCCAAAGAGGACGTCGGCAAGCTCTTCGAACAAAAGCTTGCCGCTCCGTACACCAACGTGCCGGAGGAGTTGACCGTGGTTGCGCGGGCGCGGTTGCGCGAGAAGTTTCTCGCCGCCGACATGGGCGTTGTCGGCGCCAACTTCGCCGTCGCCGAGACCGGCTCTATCGTGCTCGTGGAAAACGAAGGCAACGGCCGGCTGACAACCTCGCTGCCCGAGGTAGTGGTCGCGGTGATGGGGATCGAGAAAGTCATCCCACGAGCGAGCGACCTGAGCCACTTCATGGAAATTCTGGGGCGCACCGCGACCGGCCAAAAGCTCACCACGTACGTGAATTTCGTCAACGGCGTGCGCCGCGCGGGCGAGCTTGACGGACCTCGCGAGCTGCACGTGGTCATCCTCGACAACGGTCGCAGTCAGATGCTGGCCGACCCGGTGCTGCGCGAGGCGCTGTACTGTCTGCGCTGCGGCGCTTGTCTCAACGTATGCCCGGTGTTCCGAAGAATCGGCGGTCACGCGTACGGCACGACTTATCCGGGCCCGATCGGCTCGATCATCAGCCCGTCGCTCGTCCACGAGGGCCAGGCAGGCCACCTCGCCTTCGCTTCGACGCTTTGCGGCGCGTGCAAGGACATCTGTCCGGTGAAGATCGACATTCCGCGCATCCTGCTTCATTTGCGCTGGCGCGCGACCGAGGGCGATATTGCCGTAAAATGGCCGCAGGCGGCGCACCGCGTTCGTACCGGTGCCAAGCTTACCGCGCGGCTTTTCGCCGCGCCGTCCTTGATGCGGGCGCTAAGCCGCGCCGCCAGCGTCCTTCTGCGGCCGTTTGCGCGCGACGGTTACCTCAGCTGGCTGCCGCCGCCTTTCAATGGCTGGACGCAAAGCCGCGATTTTCCGCTTTTCGGCGGCACGGGCAACAGAGTGGCGGGCGCTAAGTCGGCACCTGTCGAAGCGGGCAACACGGGCTCAGGGCCTACTGGGTCGCGCGATGCTGGTCAGCGCCATGACCCTGAGGCTCACGAGACCGAGCAGGCGCACCAATGAGCGATTTCGCGGCCGCGACCAACCTGATGCGCGCCGCCCTGAAACGGGCTGGGGCCGCGCAAAACGGCCATGGCGAAACGCAACCCCAGGCCGTCGCAACTCCCCCTGCTCCGACAGCCTCGCGCGAGGAAATGAGCGCGCATTTCGTGCGCGAACTCAAGGAACTGGGCGGGAAGGCTGTCGTGGTCGATTCGCCGCAAGCGGCGATCGACGCGATCGTGGAATTTGCCCGCGTGTTCGAGGTCAAATCGGCCGCGATAGGCGAAGGCGCCAGGACCGACCTTCAACCTCTTAGCGAGGCGCTGGGGCGCAACGGCGTCGCCGTCTTCAGCGTGGCTCAAGCGCCCGAGGAAAAGCGCGCGGAGTTGCGCGCAAGGGTTGCAAGCGCCGACGCAGGCGTCGTTGAGGCGGATTTCGGCGTGGCCGCCAGCGGCACGCTGGTCTTCGTTCCCACGCCGGCGCGACCGCGCTCGCTCTCCTTGGTGCCGCCGGTCAATATCGTTCTCCTGCGCACGGATTATCTCTTGCCGAACCTCGCCGCCCTGATGTCGGCGCTCGGCGTGGACGCGATGCGTGACAATCCAGTAGCGTTTGTCACCGGGCCCAGCCGCACCGCGGATATCGAAAAGCGCCTCGTCAGAGGCGTTCACGGCCCCAAGACGCTGTACGCGGTGCTAGTTCGATCGGGGCGGGATTGAAAGACGAAGCGTCGTCGCGCAGAGCGCATTCCACACTCGAAGCGGGTGGTCCGAGCAATGCGTGCCACGCTTGCTGATGAGAGAAAACGCGATGGCTGAAATACAGTTGTTCGCCGGCTGTCTGGCGCAGACATTTTTTCCCCAGGCCGGCGAAGCGGTACAGCTGGTTCTGGGTCGCCTTGGCTTAAAAGTACGGCGGATCAACGATGCCTTTTGCTGCGGGCAGATGGCGTTCAACGACGGCCTGCGAAAGGAAGCGACGACGCTGGCGCGCCGCCTGCTCGGCGCGGTAGACCCGGCGCTGCCGGTCGTGTTGCCCTCCGGCTCTTGCACCGCGATGATCCGCGTATTCTATAGCGACCTGCTTTGCGGCCAACCGGAGCTTGCGCAAATGGCGCAACGGATTCGGCCGCAGGTTTTCGAGTTCTCCGAGTATCTGACGCAAGTCCTCAAGGTAACGGACGTCGGCGCGCGCTTCGAGAGCACGGTCGCGTACCACCCGTCATGCCATTTGACGCGCGAATTGCGCGTTACCAACGGTCCTCTGGATTTGCTCAAGTCCGTGCGCGGACTTTCGCTTCGCGAATTCGAGAAGAGCGAAGAATGTTGCGGGTTCGGCGGTTTGTTCTCCGTCAAGTTTCCGCATATATCGGCCGCGATGCTCGAAGACAAGATAGCCAGAGTCAGCGCCAGCGGTGCGAAAACCCTGGTGTCATGCGATCTGGGCTGCCTCATGCATATCGGCGGCGGACTCCATCGCCGGCGCCTGGGGATCGAAACCCGCCATCTAGCTGAGGTGCTCGCCGGCAGATAAGATTCCGCGCGCAACCGGTACGGCCGGACGTTAAATACAAGCGCAACGCCTGCTCTTGGCCATAGCTTCCCCGTGCTACCGAGAATCGTAAGCTTAGGTTACAATCGGTTCGCCGCGGCCGGACGGGCGAGCGGGTGACCGGCTCGCGCGGCCGTAATTCACAGCGCTCGACGAGCGAAAGGAACGACCACGGATAAGATTGATGAAAAGAAGGTAACACCTCGGAGCCGAGATTTTTCCGCTTGGTACAACGAGGTCATTCTGCGGGCTGAGTTGGCCGACTACTCACCGGTCCGAGGGTGTATCGTCTTTCGGCCCGAGGGATTCGCGATCTGGGAGAATATCGTTGCCGAGCTCGATCGGCGGATTAAGCGCACGGGAGCACGCAACGCTTACTTTCCGCTCTTCATCCCGGAAAGCTTCATCCGCAAGGAAGCCAGCCACGTCGAGGGATTCTCGCCCGAGCTTGCGGTAGTGACGCACGGCGGCGGCAAAGAGCTGGAAGAGCCGCTGATCGTACGTCCGACGTCCGAGACGATCATCAACCATATGTTCGCCCAGTGGATCAAATCCTACCGCGATTTGCCGCTGATGGTGAACCAATGGTGCAACGTGGTGCGTTGGGAGATGCGCACCAGGATGTTTTTGCGCACCAGCGAGTTTTTGTGGCAGGAGGGGCACACCGCGCACGCCACGCGCGAAGAGGCCGAGGCCGAAACGCTCACGATGCTCGAGGTGTATCGCGCCTTCTGCGAGGAATTCCTTGCAATTCCCCTGATCGTCGGGCGCAAGAGCGCGGCCGAACGCTTCGCCGGCGCGTTGGAGACCTATGCTATCGAGAGCCTGATGGGTGACGGGCGGGCGCTGCAATGCGGAACCTCGCATTTTCTGGCGCAAAACTTCTCGCGCGCCTTCGAGATTCGTTATCTGGACGAGACAAACCAATGGCAGTACGTCTGGCAGACCAGCTGGGGAGTTTCAACCCGGCTGCTGGGCGCCCTCATCATGGTGCACGGCGACGACCAGGGGCTGCGATTACCGCCCGCTGTGGCGCCCGTTCAGGCGGTGATCGTACCGATCTGGCGCAAACCCGCCGAGCGCGATAGCGTTCTCGAAGCGGCCCAGCGAGGAATCTTAGCCTTGACTCAAGCGGGCGTACGATGCCATCTCGATGACCGCGCCGGAATAACGCCGGGCTTTAAGTTTAACGAATGGGAGATGCGCGGGGTGCCGCTGAGAATCGAGATCGGCCCGCGAGACGTCGCCGCCGGCGAGGCGACGCTTGCAAGGCGCGACGGCGCCGGCTCGGCGAGCAAAGTCAAAAGCCCGCTCGACCGGCTGCCCGAGAGCGTTGGCGCGCTGCTGGACGATATCCAGAAAAGCCTGTTTCGCGCGGCTAAAGACGCGATGGATGCCCAGACCCATGAGCCCAAGGATTTCAACGGCCTTGCTGAGCAGATGGAGGGCGAAGGCGGCGGTGGCCTCGCCTACGTCTATTGGTGCGGCAACCCGGCGTGCGAGACGAAGATACGCGAAGAGACCCGGGCAACCTGTCGCGCTATACCTCTTGCTCAAAGTGCGCCGCCGCAAAGTTGTATCGTATGCGGCGAGGAGTCCCGCGAACGCGCCTTCTTCGCCAAAGCTTACTAGCGGGCACAGCGCCCTGGTCGGCCGCGCCGACATCGGTGCGCTCGGAGCCTTAATATCACAGCTGGCTGGCAAGTGAACAGGCAACCGATGCCGTTTGGTACGCGTGCCTGAAGGCGGCCTTGAAAATCGGTGCGACACGCCGATGCGGCGGCAACTCTGTAGCAAACGCCACGAAACGCTCTAGTCGCGATGTGGTTTAAGGATCGTACGGAAGCGATTGGCGTGATAGCGGCGGCGTTCTTCGGCGCCGGCGGCGCCGTAATCGTGGCCTTCTTGAGCCTCGTCTATCCGCAATTCGGAGAGAAGACGGCGCTGGTTTCCGAGGCGGGTTATTTATGCGACGCGATGGCTTGGCAGGTTTTTTACGTCTCCGGCCAGGTACCGCCGGGAGATTGGAAAGTGGCCGGCAGCGCATCTCGCTTGAATTTTGAAAAACCCGCCGAAAGCGCCTGGGAAAAACCGTGGTTCCCGCTGCGCACGCCAATCTGGGATCGGCTCGAGGACAAGGTCGGCGACCTCGGCTCGCACGCGGGCAGACTCGCCGGTTTTTTCTATCGAGTCGAATTCCTCAACATGCTGCGCCAAGCGCGAGATTGTTTCGGCAAGGGAGACCGCCGGTTCTGGCATACGTACCTTTGCACGCTTAGGGACGAATTAAGCATTTGCGCTGCACAGCACTATGGCGAACAAGGCTGCCACTGGTTTCTCAGCTTTCGCTACGGATGCAGAGTAGATTTCGACCGGAGCTATCTCGAGATCGTCCATCAGCTCGACAGCGTCGAGAAGAACGGCGTATGTCGCCAGTGGGGTGAGGACAGACCCGCCCAGGAACCCGGATGCAAGAACCTCGATTCGTTCATTCATTAACGGTCGCGCGGGGGCAGTTTACGGATCTCCCCGTTCGCTACTCGACGCGGCTCTCCGTCCGGCGCGAACGCGCAGAGACACGCTCGGACACCGCTAGGCGGCCTTGCAAGGCCGAGCGCAAAGCACAGGGCGGAGCCCCTTTCCGCACCCGGCAACAACGCCTGTACCGGTGAAAGCCCCTTTTGCGCGACCGCGCCCAAAGGAGAGCTCGGTGACGGTTGACTTCGAAACCGCGCGTCCGACCCCTGGTCATGACCAGTCGGCTGCTAAGAGCCTGTCTGCCGCCCCGCACGGCGAGTATGTCGGACAAGATTCAGCCAAAGCCTGGCTCATGGCGAGCATCGCGTTTGTCCTCATGTTCACCACCTTCGGCACGCTGTACAGCTTCGGCGCCTTTCTCAAGCCGATGATGGAAGACTTCGGCGGCAGCCACGGCGCCGTCTCGGGCCTGTTCTCGACCATAATGTGTTTGGGCCTTTTGCTCGGGTCCTTCACCGGCCGCCTGAGTGATCGACTCGGCGCGCGTCCGGTGCTGGTCGCGGCGTCGCTGGCGCTGGGCGCCAGCATGATTCTGACCGCGTTCGTTAACCGCCTGTGGCTGACCTATCTCACCTTCGGCGTGGGCATGGGGTTCGCCGTGGCGTGCAGCTACGTGCCCTCGCTGGTCCTTGTCGGCGTATGGTTCAAACGTCGTCGCGAAGCGGCGCTGGGCTTCGCCGTAGCCGGCATCGGATGCGGCACGCTGGTGTTGGCGCCGCTGGCCGCCGCGCTTAATGAGCGATTCGGATGGCGCGAAACGTTCGTGATCGTCGGCCTGGTTGGCGGGGCTGTCATGCTCGGCTGTGCAGCCGTCTCGCACAGCCCGCCCGCGGCGATCGGACGCCCGCGAATGTCGATCGCGCGCGCGATTCGCGAGCCGGCTTTCGGGTTGCTCTACGTCGGCGGGCTGTTGTTTCAAATCGCTCAGTTCATCTCGTTTACCTACCTGGCCGCCTTCGCGCGCCTTCACGGCGTTGATCCAGTGGCGGCGGCTACGCTGGTCGGGCTCATCGGCGCTTCCAGCGTCGTCGGCCGATTCGGTCTGGCAGCGCTGAGCGGGCGCTTCGGCGCTGTGCGCGTCTACCAGACGACGGTCCTGATATTCGCGCTCAGCTTCGGCATCTGGTTAATGGCACGCAGCTACGCGCTGATGGCGACCTTCGCCATCGTGATGGGCGCCAGCTACGGAGGCTTCGTCGCGATGTCGCCGGCCGTCGCGGCGCAGATTTTCGGCATCGAAGGCCTCGGCGGCCTGCTCGGCGCGCTTTACACCAGCGGCGCGGTGGGAGTAGTGATAGGACCGCCTGTCGCAGGATTCCTTATCGACCACACGGGAAGCTATGAGTTGACGATCACATTCGCGATGGGGATGGGACTGGCGGCCTTTGCCACGTTACTGCCGTTAAGTCACGCGCGCGCCAGCGTGCAATTCGAGCCTGAGCGGAAAGTCCTCTGAGCGCGAACCCGCCGCGGCCGCAGGGACCGCGGACCGGGCTAAGCTCGCAGGTAGTCGAGCTTCATCGCCGCTCGCACTTCTTTCATGGTCGCCTGCGCCGTCTCACGGCCGCGGCGAGTTCCCTCCATGATTATTTCCCGCACCTGCTCGGGTTTGGCGGCGTAAGCGGCGCGCGTTTCCCGAATCGGAGCAAGAAAGCGCTCGAGCGCCTCGTACAGCCGCTGTTTCACTTCGACGTCGCCGACCCTGCCCTCGCGGTAGCGCTGCTTTAGCTCGTCGACCTCGGCAGTGTCAGGATTAAACGCGTCGTGGTAGGTGAAGACCGGATTGCCTTCGACATGACCCGGGTCGGTAGCATGAATTCGCGTCGGGTCGGTGAACATCGACATCACTCGCTTGCGCAGAACCTCGGGCGGATCACCGAGGTAAATACAATTGCCGAGCGACTTGGACATTTTGAGCGAGCCGTCGGTTCCCGGAAGCCGCGCCACCTCGCCGATCAACGCTTCAGGCTCCACCAGCACCTCGCCGTAGAGCGTGTTGAACCGCCGAACAATCTCGCGCGTTTGCTCGATCATCGGCAATTGGTCTTCGCCGACGGGCACCAGATGAGCTTTGAAGATCGCGATATCGGCGGCCTGCGATATAGGATACGCCCAGAAGCCGACCGGGACGCGCTTGCCGAAATGGCGCTGCTTTATCTCTTCCTTGACCGTGGGGTTGCGCTCCAGCGTCGCCACGGTCACCAGGTTCATGAAGTAGACCGTTAGCTCCGCAAGTTCCGGCACCATCGACTGAACGACAATCTTGACCCGCTCGGGCGAAAGCCCAACCGCAAGGTAGTCGAGCGCAACTTCATGCACGTTATGCGAGAGCTTCTCGGGATGTTCAAAGTTGTCGGTAAGCGCCTGCAGATCGGCGATCAAAATATGGGTGTCGTACTCCTCCTGCAGCCGCACGCGGTTTCTAAGCGAACCCACGTAATGGCCCAGATGGAGCGGGCCTGTTGGTCGATCGCCGGTTAAAATTCGCTTGGTCATCTTTGGTCATCTGAGGTTAACGTTTCATATTTGCCCGCGTCAGCGCAGGGTCGAAACGGAGCGGGTTCAGCCTCGTTCTTGAATCAGGATGGTCTTAGCCTACGCGTCCTGGAACAGGGCGCGCAACGTGGCGAGGTTTTCCACGTCCTCTTTCAGGTCCGGACCTTTGGGCGTCTCGATACACATCGGAAGCCCCGCAAAGCGCGGATCGTTGACCAGCCGCGCGAAAGCCTCAAGCCCGATCGCGCCTTTGCCGATATGCTCATGGCGGTCAACCCTGGAGTTAAGCGGCTTGCGCGAGTCGTTGAGATGAAAGGCGACGACGCGCTCCAGCCCGAGGCGCTGGTCGAGCTCGGCGAAGGTATCGGCGTAACCCTGCGCCCTCGCAAGGTCATAGCCCGCCGCGAATGCGTGCTCGGTATCGAAGCATAGCCGCAGCCGGTCGCTTTCATGCGTGGCGTCGAAGATTCTCGCTAGTTGCTCGAACGAGTAGCCCACCACCGTGCCTTGGCCGGCGGTATTCTCCAGCGCGATCTTAACTTCGAACCGAGCGCACGCCTTATGCGCCTGGCTCAGCGAATCGGCGATCGCCTTGATTCCCTGGTCTTCCCCAGAGCCGACATGAGCGCCCGGATGGACGACTAGAAACGGCAGCCCCAGCATCTCGCACCGCTCCAGCTCGGCGATAAACGCCGAGATTGACTTGCGTCGCAGAGCGTCGTCGGGCGCGCCAAGATTCAGCAGGTAGGAGTCATGAGCGAACGTCACCTCGACCCCGCTTTCCTTTTGCTTTTCCTTGAACTCGGTCGCCTCGGCCTCGGTCAGCGGCTTGGCCGCCCACTGGCGCGACGACTTGGTAAAAATCTGCATGCATTCGCAGCCAACCCGCTGCGCGCGGATGAAAGCGGTTGCAAGCCCGCCGGCGGTCGGCATATGGGCGCCCAATAGCGGACGCTTACCACTGTTGCTCTTGACCGTCATTATCGCTGGCACTCGTCGCCTGCAACTACGCAGCCGAGCGCTGCGAGGCGTCAGCGCCGCTCTACCTGCCGCAATTCTACGCGCCACAATATTGAAAAGCGGCCCGGAACGGCAAGTGCTTGCGCAAACGCATGTGGCGCGGGATATTCGTTTAGCAAAAGGCCGTCGGCTTTGGCGCGCGCGGCGAGGCGGTAAGGAAACACAAACTGGGTTGTAAGCGCAAGCATAGGGGGATGAAAGCGGGTCCGATACGGTCAGTCGGTCTGGTGGTCAAGCGCGGCGTCCCCGAGGCGCTGGAAGTCGGGCGTAGGCTGAGCGCCTTTATCAAAGGGCGCGGCCTCAAGGTGTTGGCTGAGCCCGAGGCCGCCGACGCGCTCGACGCATCCCCGCTGGTCGCGCCCGACCTGGCGCGGCGCGCTGACCTAATCGTGGTTCTGGGCGGCGACGGAACGCTGCTGGGGATTGCGCGCCTAGTCGGCGCGCGAGAAGCCCCTATTCTCGGGATTAACCTCGGCGGATTGGGCTTTCTCACCCAGGCGCGGATAGTCGAGGCGCAGGAATCGGTCGCGCGAATTCTCGCCGGCGATTTCAGCGTCGACCGGCGGATTACGCTCGAAGCGGTGGTCGAGCGCCGCGGGCGTCAAGTCGAGCCCGGATGCGAGGAATGGCTACCGGCGGTGAACGACGTCGTAATCAATAAGCGCTTGCTCGGGCGGATTATCGACCTCGAGGTCTTTGCCGACGGCATGCCGTTCTGTTGGTATCGCGCCGACGGCCTGATCGTCTCCACACCGACCGGTTCGACAGGATACGCCCTGAGCGCTGGTGGACCGATTGTCTTTCCCACGCTCGACGTTATCGTGCTCGCGCCCATCTGTCCCCATACGCTCACTAACCGGCCCGTGGTGTTGCCCGAGAACCTCGCGATCGAGGTTGTGGTCAAAAGTCCCGACCATGAGGCCTCGCTGACGCTCGACGGCCGCGAAGTAGCCACGCTCAAGGAAGGAGACCTGGTGCGCGTGCGCAAAGGCAAGGCGCGCGTCGCGCTGGTCTCGTCAACCCATTCCTACTTCGAGATCTGGCGCGACAAGCTTCGCTGGGGCTAGGGTGGAGTCGCGCGATGCTTGCCTTGCTGCGAATCCGCCGGCTGGCTGTGATCGACGAGGTCGCCTTCGAGTTCGGCCCGGGCCTCAACGTCATCTCGGGCGAGACCGGCGCGGGCAAGACGATCGTGATGAACGCGCTGGGGTTGATCACGGGCGCGCGGGCCGCCACGGAGATGGTCCGCAGCGACGAGAAAGAGGCGGTCGTCGAGGGCCTCTTCGAGCTTGAAGGCGGCGCGCTCTCGCCCCAGCTTATCGAAACGCTCAATCTCACCGACACCTCCCAGCTATTGGTCAGACGAACTATCGCCGACGGCGGCCGCTCGCGCGCAACCGTCAACGGCGAACTCGCCACGCTGCAGAGCCTGTCGCAGCTCGGCTTCAACCTGGTTCAGATCTTCGGCCAGCACGAGCAGCAGGAACTTTTGCGCACCCAAGGCCATGTCGCGATTCTCGATCAATACGGCGACCTCGGCGCCCAGGTCGAGGAATACCGGCGCGCCTACGGCCGGGCTACTGAACTCAAGTCGCGGGCCGAGGAGCTGGAGCGCCGCGCGCGAGAGCGAGAACAACGGCTCGACCTCGCGCGCTTCCAGTTTGCCGAGCTGAGCCGGGCCGGGCTGGCGCCAGGCGAAGACGACGAGCTTGCGCAGCAGCGGCAGGTGCTGGCCAACGCAACCCGCCTCGCCCTTGCCGCGCGCGAAGCCGAACAGACGCTCTACGGCGGTGAGAACGCAGCGATCGACGCGGTCGGCAGCGCCAGAGCCAGGTTAGCGGAAGCGGCGGCGCTGGACCCGGCGATGAACGAGCCGCTACGGCTGCTCGATTCCGCAAGCGCCGCGCTGGATGAGGCCGCCCGATGGCTCGGCGGCTACGCCGAGCGGGTGGAGGCCGATCCGGCGAGACTCGAGGAGATCGAGCAGCGCCTGGAACAGCTAAATCGGCTTAAGCGCAAGTACGGCGGCAGTATCGCCAGCGCGCTCGCAGCCTTGGAAAACGCGCGGGCAGAAATCGAGCGACTTGAAACCAACGAGCAAGAGCAGGCTGAAGTCGCGTGCGAGCTTTCCGCGGCTCTGGCGCAGTTGGCTCGCGCCGCGCGGGAACTGAGCGCGTGGCGCTCCAAGGCCGCCGCGCAGCTCAAGGAAAAGGTCCAGGCGGAACTAAAGACCCTGGGTATCCGCAGCCCGGTCTTCGAAACGCGGTTCGAGACGCTCGCTTCGTCCGGCTCGCCACTGTCCTACGACGGCGTCGCGATGGGGCCGAACGGGATGGACGGCGTTGAGTTCCACATCGCGTTTAATCTAGGGCAACCGCCTGCGCCGCTGGCCAAGATCGCCTCGGGCGGCGAGCTGTCGCGCGTGATGCTCGCGCTCAAGTGCCTTGAGGCACGACAGCGCTCGATAGCCACCCTGGTGTTTGACGAGGTGGACGCCGGCATCGGCGGCGCTATCGCGCAGGTGGTAGGGCTTAAGCTCAAGGGGCTAGCACGGATGCATCAGATTCTCTGCGTGACGCATCTTCCGCAGATCGCCGCGTTTGCCGACAAACATTTCGTCGTGGAAAAGCGCGAAGAAAAGGGCAAGACGATAAGCCGCGTGAGGGAGCTTAGCGCGGCCGAACGCGTCGAGGAGCTGGCGCGGATGATCGGCGGCGACCGCCGCACGGACCGCATCACCCGGGCCGCGCGCGAGCTTCTGGAACGAGCGCGAGCGTAGGCGGACCGGGCCGCCACCTGTATCGCGATGGCCTGGCGCGCCCTGCCGGCGGTTCGAAGGCGAGATCGGCGATGCCGACGCGGGCGGTCCGCGAGCGCCGACCGTCGGTCCACGACCTTCAAAAAATGATCCCCTGCGACGACCGGACGCACCCCTCGTTGAGCGCAGAGTGCCTGACCGTCGCCATATAGGCGCAGTTTGGTCTGACGTGGCTTCTGCTGCGCCGCAAAAAGCGCACTCGGCGAGGATTTGACAGAGCGCGTCACCTAGGGTTAGTTAGAATGTCTAACCCGAGTGGGGCTGTAGCTCAGTTTGGGAGAGCGCCTGAATGGCATTCAGGAGGTCGGCGGTTCGATCCCGCTCAGCTCCACCAATAAAACCAAGGGCTTTTTCGGTTTCGGACATAATGGAAAAGGTGGATCCTCCGTATTCTGTCCGCATTTGTCAAGAGAAGCGGAGGGCGATTCCATCCGCCAGCTTCCAGCCCTACCGCGAGCCTGAACGCGTGTGCTACCGTAAACGTTCGAATGGAACTTCCAATCATATTGCTACCCGGAGAGGACGGTTACTTGGTCGCTGAGTGCCCCGTGATTCCAGGTTGTATCAGTCAGGGCAGGACTCGGGAAGAGGCTTTGCGGAACATCCGAGAGGCGATCGAACTCTGCCTGGAAAACCGAGCGAATGAAGGTTGGGAGCTGCCCGATCGCTATGAGATTGTGCAAATCTCCGTCGGTGCATAGAAAAAGGGTGCGATACCGGGAGACGCTTGAGACTCCGGGGATGCGATCCATCAGTCGCCGGGGCAGGTCGCTGCTGTCCCGCTAACCATACTCTTGGGTTAACGAAACCCCAGAGAGCAACTACACAGCACACATTAATACCCCCTAGTCCGACGGGTCCCCTGGGGGTGTTTGCGCGCAACGTTTGCCGACCTTATTGTTGAGGCATGGCAAGCGCACAGACCTCTAAGGCAACGGGAGTTGATGTAGGTACGCTCGAGCACCGCTGGGGGAAGTCCCTAATTGACGCTGGCTGGGTAGCCTTACCATCGGTTTTTCTGCAGCGTCAGCAGGCGCTGGGACTTGAGCCACTGGATATCAATATTCTGTTGCAGTTGGCGGACCATTGGTGGGAACGCGATAACCTGCCCTTTCCGTCCAAGAAAACGCTCGCGGATAGAATCGGAGTTAAGCCCCGGACGATTCAACGTCGCA
>JAJYYI010000079.1 GCA_021801125.1 Deltaproteobacteria bacterium
CCTTTCCATTTCATTTCGCGGCGCTGCGCGCGTTGGCGGCGCTCGCTCCGTCCGATTGCGGGATCGGGGGTTTGGCGCGGCTTGCCAGGGCCGCGCTGAGCGGGGGCGAGCACAACCGGAACCTCGCGTTGCGCCGGCTTATTCTGCCCAGCGACCTCACGGCAAGCGGCGTGTTGGCGCGTCGAGTCGAGTCCTTGTTGGGCGCGGCCGGTCGCGCCGCCCTCAGGGCCGGTTGGACTGCCGCTTTATCGAGCGGAGGCGACGACGCGCAATTGGCTCAGCGCGTCGTGGATTCCCTGGCGCTCGCATATCTCGAAGGTCGCTCGACGGGGCTGGACGAACTGTGCTCAGTCCTTCCCGGACCGGTGGGAGAACTGGCGCCGCGCGTTGGCGCTTTGCTCGAGCGGCTGACGCGAACTACTAAGGGCGCAATTCGCCTCGACAACAACGGTGCACGCTTTATCCCGCAGCCCCTCGAGGGGCACAAACTGGCGACGTTCAATGCGGCGTTGCCCGCTCTACGGCGGTTGGACCCGTCGCTCACCCGGCTGGAAGCAGCCGAAGAGCACGAGGCTATGATGCAGCGGCTGCGCGCCAGTGTCGGCGAGGCGCTCGAGCTTGCGCGCGACGTGGGCGAGAAGCTTTCCAAGCTTGCTCACGCGGAGCACAGCCAACTCCAGCCTCAACACGGAGCGCGGCTGAACGAATTCGTGGCAGTAGTCGGGCGCGGGCCCCAGGCGCTGGTCGAGATGGCCGCGAACCCGCAGAGTGCCAAGCAACTCATTGAACAGTTCGAAGCCTTCCGCGCTCTGACTGCGGCGGCGGCACTGGCCCCACGCGTGCTCGCGATGCGTGAGTACGTTAAGCAGACGGGGCTGCTCGATGGCGATGATTCGCTTGTTGCCAGCGCGACAGACCCGCAGGTCTCGGGAATCGCGCAGGAACAACTCGCGAGCGACAGCTTGGCCGCGACTCGCGAATCGACTCTGCTGGCAGCCCTGCGGATGCAAGCGCGGTTGTTAGCGGCAGAGCTAAATTTTCGCCTTGCCTTCTCGAGCCGCAGCGCCTTTGACGCTGCCGAAGGGCGGTTCGCGAAGTTTCGCGCCGAGTACGCGCAGCACTACCGTGCCGCGCATGCGCAACGTTACGTGCAAGCAAAGCGGCTCTCACAGCTCGCGCAGGAAGGAGCGGCCCTGCTCGACGTGCTCAAGCGGCTCAACTCGATTGTTTTGCTAGGCCCCGCGGAAGGCGAGGGATTAACAGCGGAATTTTCCTCGAACAATGCGCAGCTGGTGACCTGTGACGAGCCGGACGGCGGTCTCTCCGATGAGGCCGCGCGCTGCGTGCGATGCGGCTACGTGCTGGGCGCGAACCCACCCATGATCGAGCATACCCTGGGCGAGATTAGACGTGTCGTGCAGGGCAAACTGACCCGGCTCTCACAAAGCGCTATCAGGCGACTCATCAAGACGCACGACCAGGCGGGCCGCCTGGAGGGTTTTCTAAAGATCGTTCAGGCCACGCAAACGGAGGCCTTGGCACGGGTCCTGGATGACGAACTCACGGAGTACCTGCGTCACCTACTTGACGAGCCGCCAAATTCTGAAGCCCGATCGGGGGGGCCACAGGCTCAGATTGCTGGTCCGGGAAAAACGCTCTTCCATCGCCAGGGAGGCGCGCGCGGCATGTATCAACGCGCCTCGGCATCTCGTCAACCGACGGCCAAGCCGGCGCCGCGCCGGGATTGACCCGACCACGTGAGCCTGCCACGCGTCGCCAGGCACCGGACGCAAAGGTCCGCCACCGACCGGATCAGGCAATCATTGCGCCTTACCCACGCGGGTTGGTCCTGGCGGAAAGGGACTTGCGCGCGAACGGCGTCTGTCCGGAACATGAATCCGATCGAGGAGACAAAAGAAGCGATCACGCACCGCTTCCATCGCCCACAGCAGCAGGAGGCCCAAGGAGACGGCGACCCCGCGAATCATTTGGCGCACAAAATCGAGCGCGGTCAATTCCTGCTTTTCGTAATGTAGGTCGTCTGTATGAGCGGTTTGCATTGACATGAGCTTAATCGACCTCAGACCGCGTCACAAGTGAGACATGCGGCGCGCGAAGAGATTGGTTGCGTTTTCCGTGGACGGATTGTTTTTGCGGTGACGCCGCGGTTTTTGCCCGCGCCGCGCCAACTCCGATATCTTGCGTGGCCCGCTGCCACCTCGCGCCGCTAACCGCCCGCTGTCGTGCTGCTCGCTGCTCCGGCCTGCGCGCGCATGTCATTTCAGCGGTGCGAGGGTGACGTCGTCGAATCGCGCCTGGGCGTCAGCGCGAGCCCATAAGCCAATTCTGCCTGGGCGCAGCCCCTTGTCGTTCACCCGCAACACCACGTGCCCGTCTACGTAGCACGTGACCCGCGGGCCCACCGCGTCGACGCGCAGCTTGTACCATCGCCCGGTGGCTATCGCTACAACCGTCTGCCCGAGAACGGTATGACCTTCGCGCCGTGCGCGTATCACGGAAAGGTAATCGGTCGGGCATCCGGCCTCCATCACGTCATAGTCCTTTGGATTTTGATAGCCGAATACCAATCCCCCGGAGCAATTAAGTCTGCCCCCAACGGTCTTGAACCACGCCTCGAGCACGAAATTTCGATACTTCGGAGAGCTAGCCGCCACTGCCAGTGGATAGTAGTTCGTAAGCCTAACCAAAGAGGAGAAAAACCTGCCGGGGCTCAGTCCGAACGTGTTGGGCAGCGTCGGCGCCGTGGGGTCCGGGATGATCGTCCAGTGACCCACGACGTCTGACCAGCCCTCCGCGCGCCGCCCCGGGTGATCCCGGTCGAAATCCCAAGCGTTCGTCCCGGTTGGCAGGGTCTGTTTTGGCGCGGGCATAGTCGTCGCCGCGGCTGCGGGGGTACTCGGAGCACTTGCGCCAATCACCGCCGAAACCGACGGTCGAGTCGCCTGATCCCTCATCGGATCAAGGTCATCCGAAGCCCCGCGAGCTGCCGAAATTCCGGCGGCCGCGGATCCAGGCGTTTCACGCGTAGCCGGACTGTCGGTCGATGCGGACCCGGCCCATACGGGCGCCGGTTGGGCGCGGCCGATCACCGAGGCAAACGCCAGCAACAACAACGAAACACGACCCCAGCCCTTCGGAAGCCATGCTTTTGCGGAACGCCGCCATCGCTCAAAAGCTGTGCAGCCAGCCCGAGCGGTGCTATCAGCATGTCCTTCGTACTGTCGTCCAACAATACGCATGATCAGCTAAGGCAAGCATAAATCCCAGGAATAAGCACGCAATTGAACCGTTGCCGACGCCATTAAGGTTCCTCCTTTCTGCTTCTGCCTCGCGACCCACCCGCAGCGACCTTAACACGCGACCGGCCGACCGCATTCAGCGCCGGCTTCTCGGATTCGCGCAACGAATCGCGGCGCCCGCAAGGGGTATCGGCTAAGCAAGCCGGGATCAACCTGCGGCACCTAGGATGGCGAGTCACGAGCCCCAGCGCGTGCGCGCTCCCGTCGTATGCTCCCACTGAAATCAAAGGTTCGGTCAGACGGCTCCAGATTCGCGCGCCATTCTTAACTACCCCGTGGCCGGCTCCAACCCGGTGAGCCGCCTGCATCGGCCCTTGCATCTGACGCGCTACCCATCCGTACAACCGAAGCAGTGCCTCACGCCACACCGTCAATCAGAGCCTCCCGGTGTCCGCCTCAACGGCTCGATGATTCGCCCAGCGGCCCCACTTCCACCCACTCACGCGGTGAACGGGCTGCCCCTCTCTCACTTCGCACACCCCGGGACCTTAGTTTCGGCTGCAAAATATCAGCGGAGGGCACCCAGTTGAGCCATCAGACCGAGATCGCCAAAGCGCCTACGCGACGAAATCGCCCTTCGACGCAATGACCACTTTCAGTCGTCACCGTTGGCTGGAGCCTTTACGGCACCTCTGGGAGTCTTTTTTCGCTCAACCTGATGGATAAGGAAAGCAGCCCCACACCCATTCCAGCGCAATTTGTGATGCTTTGACCGCCTTTGGTCCGCGATTGTGACCGTCGTGCGAAAACGAGGCGATCGCGTCGCATTATCTAAATAGTGGGAGGTCGTTCACAAACATAGGAAAGCAGCTTGACTCAAGTGGGCGGGAGTGGGATTTTGTGGGAGAATTAGGATGCAACTCGATGTTTTGTGGGCGCTACGATCGCGAATTGGACGATAAGGGGCGAGTCGGCCTTCCGGGCCCATTTCGCGACGAGCTACAGTCGCGCAAATTCGACCGTGTTTACATCACGCGCTCCAAAATCGAAAGCGAGCGCTTTTTGGAGGTTTATCCACCAGACGAGTGGCAGCGTCTGGTTGGTACGCTCAAGCAGAAAAGCACCCTCGACCTAAATCTCCAACTCTTTCAGATTTTTTTTGTAGGCGGCACACACGAGGTTCCGGTCGACCGTCAAGGACGGATTCTGGTGCCCCTGAAGCTGCGGGAATTCGCGGGACTTAACCATGAGGTCGCGTTTTCGGGGATGCCTGATTACTTCCAGCTTTGGGACCGGACCGCTTTGGAGCGCACCGTCAAGTTTGCAGAAGACCGCATAGGGGATCGAAGCTTTCGTAATACGTTAGGGCTCTAACAAACGCGCCTCGGGTCGGCGGAAATGACCATTCCGAATCACTCAAAGACCGAGCACGACAAGCCCGTGGGCCATCCACGCGCGCATGAGCCCGTGATGGCGCAGGAGGTCGTCCAATTTCTGTGCGCGAAGCGACCCCTGCGCATCGTTGACGCCACCGTCGGCACAGGCGGTCATGCCGCCGCCTTGCTCGCGGCCGCGCCCGAAGCGGCCTGTCTGCTGGGCCTTGACCGAGACGGCACCGCGCTGGCCGTTGCGGCAAAAACGCTTTCCCGTTTTGGCTCCCGGGTAATTTTGCATCACGGCGATTTTGCCGACCTGACGGCGGCCATGCGGCATGCCGGCTTCGCGGAAATCGACGCGCTGTTGGCAGACCTGGGGATGAGTAGCTTTGTCCTGGACGATCCCAACCGCGGATTCAGCTTGCGGCTCGACGGTCCCCTCGACATGCGCATGGATCAACAGTCGCCGACTTGCGCCAAAGACCTTGTCAACGACGCCAGTGAGGCCGAGTTGGCACGAATCATCTGGGCCTATGGTCAGGAGCCGGCTGCACGGCGGATTGCGCGAGCGATTGTGACCGCGCGGCGCCATCGCGAGATCGCCACCACCGGAGAACTGAGATCGATCGTCGAGGGTGTGCGTGGCCGCGCCCGACGGGGCCGAATCCATCCCGCGACGCGGACCTTTCAGGCACTGCGCATTGCCGTTAACCACGAGTTGGAGCAGTTGGGCTGGATGCTGGAGAAAGCTCCAGCTCTTTTGTCCCCCTCCGGGCGCATCGCGATTATCGCTTACCACTCGCTCGAGGATCGGCCGGTTAAGAAGCGCTTTCTGGAACTGGCCGCTAGCGGGGAATTCAACATGCCGGCGGGGCGGCTTTTGCGCCCGTGTCCGGCTGAGGTAGCACGCAACGCTCGCGCGCGCAGTGCGCGTCTAAGATGTCTGGCGCGGGTCGCGTCATGAGCAGCGCAAAGGCAAGGGCCAGACGCTCGAGGTTTTTCGAAACGATCGCTGCCCTGGGCTTGCTGGCGGCTTGTTTTGCGATGTTGCTCGTGCGGCTCGAAGTGCTGCGCGAAGGCTACGAGCTTTCAACCGTGAAGAATGAACTGGGGAACCTCAAGCAGCGAAACCATGCGCTCAAGCTTGAGATCGCAAAGCTCAGCTCGCGCGAGCGGCTGCGCGCGCTGGCGACCAAGTATGGCATGACAGCGCCGGTTCCCGCGCAAACGGTCGTGGTGCCATGACGTTTTCGGCGCCAAAAACGCGCAAAGGCCGAGTAGGGGTGCTCAGCCTGATCCTGGGCGGCCTCTTTGCGGCTATAGCAGCGCGCCTGGTGATGCTGACCGTCGTTGAGGGCGTCCGGCTGCGCAGCCTCGCGCGCACCGAGCATACGGAGAGCGTCGAGCTTAATGCGTCGCGCGGACCGATCGTCGACCGTCACGGAACCGCCCTGGCCTTGTCCGCAGAGAGCCGCTCGGTGTATGCGCGTCCCGGCGCGTTGCTGCGCGCAACCTCCGGAGCTCAGCGATCCGACCTTGCACGGTTGCTCGGTTTAAAGCCGGACAAGCTCGAGGCGCGCTTGGCTACGCGAGCGCATTTCGTTTGGTTGGCTCGGCAAATCGAGCCGGATGTCGCTCGGGCGGTCGAGGCGCTTAACTTGCCCGGAGTCGGCGCGGTGCGAGAGTTTAAAAGATTCTACCCGGAGAGGAGCTTGGCAGCGGCGGTGGTGGGTATGACGGGGCTGGACGGCCAAGGCCTCTCCGGTGTGGAGTTGCGCTACGATAACCTGATTCGGGGCGGAACGCTCAAGCTCGAGTTCGAGCGCGACGCGCGCGGCCATGTTCTGTTGGATAACCTTGCCGAGTTCAAGGACGCCGAGCAGGGAGCGCGGGTGGTACTGACAATCGATGCCGCGCTGCAAACGCTCGTGGAAAGAGAACTAGCCACCAGCGTGCACCTCTTCGAGGCTCATCGCGGCACGGCGGTCGTGCTCGATCCCTTCACCGGCGAGGTGCTGGCGATGGCGACGGTTGAAAATCCCGAGCATCCGGGTTTCGAACGGCTGCACACCGCGGCGATCGAATCGAGCTACGAGCCCGGCTCCACGATAAAGGGCCTGCTCGCGGCGATCGCGCTCGAAAACGGGATAGTCAACACGCACACGAAGTTCTTCTGCGAAAATGGCCAGATGAAGATCGGGCGCTTTACGATTCATGATCACGGCGCCCACGGATGGCTCGATCTGGGCGAGATTATCGCGGTGTCCTCTAATATCGGCGCCGCCAAGATTGCGCTTGCGATGGGCGCTGAACGCTACTTCCAGGGGCTTCGCGCCTTTGGTCTCGGCAGCCCGACCGGCATCGATCTGCCAGGCGAAGCGGGAGGGCTTTTGCGTCCGCCCGCGACCTGGAAGCCGATCGAGCTTGCCAATCAGGGATTCGGCCAGGGCCTGGCGGTGACGCCGCTCCAGCTCGCGCTGGCCTACTCGGCGATCGCCAACGGCGGTCAACTGATGCGTCCGTACGTGGTCAAGGCGGCCTACGATTCTTCCGGACGGGTCATTTTCATACGAACCCCCCAGGTGGTTCGACGCGTGATTTCGCCGCCGGTCGCCCACCAAATGAGCGTCCTGTTGGCTGGCGTAGTCCAGAGCGCAAATGGGACCGGCCGGCGCGCGGGACTCGAAGACGTGAGCGTGGCCGGCAAGACCGGCACTGCCCAGATGGTCAACCCGTTGACACGAGCTTATTACCGCGACCGGATGGTGGGCTCGTTCGTGGGCTTTTTGCCCGCCGAGGATCCTCGTGTGGTGATTTTAGTTGCGCTCGAAGGCGTGGGCCATGGCAAGCTCGGCGGGTTGGTCGCCGCGCCCGCGTTCAGAACGATCGCGGCGTCGGCAATGGAGAGGCTGCGGATAGCGCCGAAGAGTTTGCCGCACGGCACGCCTGGGTATGAAAGCGCGGAGCTATTGCCGTTGGATTTGCTCACTGGCGCGCGAACTTCCGCGCCATCAGCCCTGCTCTCCAATCGAAGCGTGGTTCAAGCGAAGTCTGAGCACTCCGCCGTACCAGACTTTACCGGTCTAAGCTTGCGCGAGGCTCTCGCGCTGGGCAGGCGCTTGGGACTCGATATCGAAGCTAACGGAAGCGGTTATGTCGTGGCGCAAAATCCCTCGCCGAAAACCCCGCTCGGAACGCTGCGCCGCGTAAAAATAGAGCTTGATCCCAGTGTCTACCGGCTGGCCGGCGACGCGCGCCGTGTCTCACCACGTGCGCTCGGTCGGGCCAGCCACTCCAACTTAACACACGCTGTACAATGAGGCTGCGCGCGTTACTCGACCAAAGCTCGGGTGTCCGCTTCTACGGCGACGCCGAGGCCGATATTCGTGCCTTGAGCTGCGACTCGCGCACTGCCCGCACAGGTTGTCTGTTTTTCGCCCTGGCTAAGGATCCGAAGCAACGCGAGCTTCATGTACAGCAGGCCTTGTCGCGCGGGGCGCGCGCGGTGGTGGTTAGGGGTGGCAGCGAGGTGCACGCGCGCCCCGGCGCGACAACAATCGAATGCGAGCAACCGCGGCTCGTGATGGCTCACGTGGCTTCCCGCTTTTACAACGCTCCAAGCAAGCGCGTCGATCTGGTCGGGATCACCGGAACCAGCGGCAAAACCACGACGGCCTGGTTGGCTGCATCCATCTTTGAGGCCGAAAGCGCGCCAGCCGGCCTGATCGGTACTTTAGGTGGCTTTGTTGGCGCTCGCAAGCTCTACTCCGGTCTAACGACGCCCGAGGCTCTCGACCTGGAATTTCAGCTAAGCGAGATCGAGCGTCTGGGCGCGCGGCGTGCCGCGCTGGAAGTTTCGTCTATCGGTCTGGCCGAAGGACGGGTTGAAGCGCTCCACTTCAGGGCTGGCGTCTTCACCAACCTGGGACGCGATCATCTTGATTATCATCGCACGACCGCAGACTATTTCGCCGCCAAGCTAAGGCTTTTCACCGAGCTTTTGCCACGTTCGGCGCATCCCGACCCAGTAGTTATCGCGCGCGGCGATGACCCGTACGGCAAGCGCTTGTTGGAGGCGACAAAACTGCGCAAACTAAGCTTCGGCCTGAGCGAAGACTGCGACGTGCGACCGCTCGCCTGGGAAGCTACACTCGAAGGAATCGATGTGGAAGTCCGCGCGTGCGACCGCACGTTTAAGCTTCGTTCTCCATTAATCGGCAACCTCAACCTGCTCAACATCTTAGCCGCGACCGCGATCAGCCA
>JAJYYI010000100.1 GCA_021801125.1 Deltaproteobacteria bacterium
CCGGCGCCAGTTAATACCGCGCCGGCGTTCCGTTTAATGTTTCGCAGGTAGCCCTGGTGGAGGGCATGAACGTCGATTCCCATGCATCCCGGCTCGTACACGGCGCCGGCTACGTAGTCTTCACGCAGCACCGGTACGATCTCCCTCGCCCTTGCAACGCTGAAGCGCGAAAATTCCTCCGCAAGCGAACTCGTCCGCAACATCAGTGCGTCCAACAATTCCTGTTGATCCGGGCGCGCGACAAACAACGCGCCGCGCGGCGTGAGCAAAGGTGCTTCGCTGAAACCCGGCGGCGGTTGCAGAAAAAATCGTTTGCTCGCCAGCGTCAGACCGCGGACCGTAAGCGAGCTTCCCGCGACAGTGTAAAGTGCCGCAGATCTTCCGGTAGAGTGATAAGCTACATGTTGTTCTCGTTCGAGCAGAACGACGCGTCCATGCCCGGCCAGAGCAAAACCGGCGCACGCGCCGGCGATTCCACCGCCGATTACGATGAAGTCGTAGTTTTCCACGTGTCGCGACCTTTTCGACAAAGCCGCTCGCAGCAGCTTTCACTCAAGCCATGTGCAATAAATGTTGGTGATTTTCTCGCGGCTCGTGCAAGCCCGGTGCCGCGGCGAAGAGCCGGCGGTGGCATCTGCGCCGTTTTGCACTGATAATTGACGCGACGCCAACGGAATGATACGTCAATGCTCCGAAGGTAAGAAGGTAGCCTACAGATGGCCGTAGCCCCAAATCAGCGAAAGCTTATCGGCTCCCCAGCAACCGTAACCCATCCGATTCAACATCGTGAATTTAAGATTCTTGTCAAACCTGAGCGATTCCTTAAGCAACATTCTTATCGAGATTTCTGGAAAATAGCCCACCGCACGGCAAAGGAGCTTGGCGCCAAGCTCTCCAAACCGAACGATTTCGGCAAAGTACAGGTGCGGGAGGTATTGTTTTACGACACCCCGCATTTCCGCCTTTACAACAACGGCTTTATTTTGCGCACGCGCACGCCGATCAAACGCGGTACGCCCGAGTACCGCTACGAGATGGTCCTAAAGTTCCGCCATCCGGACAAGGAGTTGGCCGCGGCCGTTGATGTACGCCCGCTCTTGCCGAGCGTTTACACAATTAAGTTCAAAGAAGAGTTGCTGCCGGCGCGTGAAAAGCTTGGTTCGCATCGCAGCGTCTTCTCGCACAACTGCGAGCTGGACAGCCCCAACCTAGTCCTGCTGCAGCGCTTCGAGATAATCTCTCAAGTATTTCCCGCCTTACGCGGCCTGGGCGCCAACCCGAAGGCGATAATGGCCGTTGTAAACGGTCTGGTGATTGACGAGGAGTTGGTCCAACTCGGCGAACTCGATTTCTCCGGCAAGATGACGGCAAAATCCAACGTGGCTATTTGGCGAAATCACGCCACACGCCAGCCTATGACCGGTGAATTCGCGTTCCAGCTTCGTTTTGAACGTCCGGAGGTCGTGCCGAAAAAAGCCTGGGCCCTTGCCGAAACGTTTTATCATGAAATACAGCTGAAGGCGGAAGATTGGATTCAACAGGGCACGACCAAGACCGCGCTGGTGTATGGACTTGGAAAAACCGCCATTAGAAACAAAGAGTGAGCCGGCGGCCCGGCCGCAAGTCGGCATCGCGGAACTCTTCCGCATCTTTCTGACCCTGGGCGCGATAAGCTTCGGCGGCGGTGTGGTCGCCTACATGCGCGAGTACTTGGTGCAGGGACAGCACTGGATGGAAGACGAGGACTTTCTCGACGCGCTCGAGGTCAGCGAGACCTTGCCGGGCCTCAACGCTATCAACATGAGCGTGATCATCGGCGATCGGATGCGCGGCGCGCTGGGGGCCGCCCTGGCTGTCCTCGGCATGACCTTGCCGGGCGCAATCGTGGTCCTGTCGCTGGCCGTGCTATGGCAAGGAGAGCTTCATTTTCGAACCGTGGGTTATTTTCTGACCGGGGTGGCGGCGACCGCTGTCGGGCTCCTGGTGACGCTCACCGTGCATCTCGGTCATAACCAATTCCGTCGCGTCATCGACATCGTGTTCATCGCGCTCACGTTTATCGCCGTGACGGTGTTCCACCTTTCCTTGCCGCTGGTTCTAGTGCTGTTGGCTCCGGCCGCTATTTGGCTGTATCGGCCAATCGCGGGTCGGGTTAATCCTGGCGTGCCGCATTTCCGGCGCGACGTGCGCCGCGGATGGATGCGCCACTGAGACGGATCACGTGACCAACCGTTTGATAGACATGGTGGGTGTATTCGCGTTGCTGTCGATCCTCGCGATCGGCGGCGGCACGCCAATTTTGCCCGAGATGCAGTATCTCACGGTTGACCGCTTTCATTGGCTCACGGACCGCCAATTTCGCGACATTTACAGCATCGGCCAGGTGGCGCCCGGGCCGAACATGCTGATGGTTCTGATAATCGGCTACCGGCTTAAGGGCATGCTCGGCGCGATCGCCGTGGGCCTCGCCTTCTTTTTGCCCGACTGTATCATCACGCTCTTCGCCAACCGGCTGTGGGAGCATTATCGCAACTCTCCGTGGCGCGCTTCAGTCCATTACGGAATGGCGCCGATAATCATCGGCTTGATGCTGTCCGGAACGTACGCAATCGCCGCGCTCTCGATCCATAACGTAGTAGCGCTGCTTCTAGCAGTCGGCACATTTGGCATTCTGTTGTGGCGCCACGTTAACCCCGGGATTCTCATCGTGGTGGGCGGCACTCTCTACGTACTCCTGGCCCATTAATGCCGAGGCCGGGCGACCGTCGCGGGACAGCTCTCTGCTCCAGGACTCAAGGTCGCTTTTACCGTGCATCATAGTTCTCCGCTGAAGCCCGGCATTGAAGTCGCTTCTCTGAGCGCGGACGCGGTTGCGGTGGCTTGGCGCCTCAAGTGCCTAGCCTGGGGTCTGCTTGGACTGAACCTCGTCGCCTGGATCGGTTTTTTAGCCGCCGCCCGCACCGCGGGGCCGCTGCTATGGACCGGAGCGTTAGCCTACCTCCTGGGTCTGCAGCACGCGTTCGACGCCGACCATATCGCGGCTATCGACAACGTGACTCGAAAGCTGCGCCAGGACGGACGGATGCCGATCGCCGTGGGATTTTTCTTCGCGGTAGGCCATTCAGCGGCGGTCGCGATGATCGCGTTGGCGTTGATGCTATTGATGCGCGGGTCATTTCACGAAGCCTCGGCAACAAGATATCTTGGCGAGCTGATAAGCCGCGTTGCCTCGGCTGGGTTTCTGACCGTGATCGGCTTGGTCAATCTCGGGATCGCTCGGCGCCTGTGGCGCCAGCTGCGCGCCGAGCCCAGCCGAGCGGCGAACCGCGTGAAGCCGGCCGAAGCGCAGCGATGCTCCAAGTCAACGGACGGCGGAAGCGAATCGTTCCACGATGAAGGGATCCACAGTCTGAGTAGCCGACTGTTCGCCTTTATCTATCGTCGAATCGACGCAAGCTGGCAGATGCTGCCGGTAGGAATGATTTTCGGCCTCGGGTTCGACACCGCGTCGGCGGCGGGCTTGTTCGGCATATCAGCCAAGACCGTGGCCGACGGCCGCTTTTCGCTGGCAATGGCAATGCTCCTGCCGCTGCTGTTCGCTGCAGGCATGACGCTCGTCGACACGGCTGACGGCATCCTGATGATGAAGGCCTATGACTGGGCGATGGCCGACGCCAAACGAAAGATCACTTTCAACCTCGGACTTACCGGGCTTTCGGCGGGCGTAGCGCTGGGTGTTGCAACGATAGACTGGCTGCAGCTCTTGAGCATGCGATTCCACCTGACAGGCCCGTTCTGGCGCGCAATTGAAAATTTGAGCTTCACCGGGCTCGGTTTCGGCGTGGTGGTCGCCATGTTCATCCTATGGGGCCTCGCCGCTCTCCGCTATCGACGCCTGGCGGTCGTCAAAGCCAGAACGTCGTCCGAGCGGCCTTCGCTCGAAGGCTCCAGCAATGCGATCAGCTGAGCAGGCGCACGAACCTCGGGCGCGACTCCTGCGCCAATCAGCATCCTAAGCGATTCGCGAAGTCGCCGGATTATATCGCTTCGAGCGCGCGTCTGCCTCTGCATAAGCGGAGGCTTCGCCTTTGCGCATCACCCAGGCAGAGCGCACGTCGCCTCGTTTCATTTTCCCGTTGAGAAAGGAAAAAACGCTCGCTTGGCGCGGGAGAGAGACAGGCGAGGGTGCGGTGCAGTCTAAGGCACCAAAGGAGGCTTTGTCTGACCACCTCCAGCCTCGTCGGGAATCAGGTTGTCGCGACGATAGGCGGCCGACGAAGCTGCAAGAGAGTTGGCCACCTCCCCATCCGCAGGTATCGTGTCAGCAAAGCTGATCGGACGATTTGCGGCACGGTTGACGGTGAGACGAAAAACGTCGAAGCGATTATACCCGCCGCTTATATCGTGAAACTGTTTCGGCTCGATGCAGGCCGCAAGGTCGATATCGGCGTATAGGATACCTTCGGTCTCAGACATTACGCTTCCGACGGTTTTGCCGGTTGGGTCGATCACCATCGACGCCCCGCGCGGACTTTCGTCCATGATACGTCCGGCGTCAGGACCGCAAGCCAGCAATATGTCGCGCGAAGCCGGATCGAGATAACCCGCGGCAACCAATGTAAAACACTTCGCCTCGAACGAATGAGCAGCGGCGCGAATACGAATAGCATCGGCAAGGTCGTAGTTACCACCGCCCTTGTTGGGGTCACGCGTCGGCCAAAGGGGCGGATAACTCGCTATATGGACCTGTTCGCCCTGCGCCATCAACGCATAGCGCGCCAGCGGATTGGTGTTCTCGCCGCAAATGAGCATCCCCAGCCGGCCCAGGCGTGTATCACTGACCCGCAGCCCGGCGCCGTCGCCGTTGGCCCAGGTAAGCTTCTCGTAAAACGTGGGAACAAGCTTGCGGTGATGGTTCAAAATGGTCCCATCGTCGCCGATAAAGACGTTGGCGTTCCACAAGCATCCAACGCTGGCCGCCGTGCCCTCGTTGATACCGAGCGACACGAACACCTGCGCGCCGCGCGCGACGCGGGCCACGCGCTCAAGCTCTGGGCCGGGCACGCGCAGCGCGCTGCGCGCCAAGCGCGCGAAAAAGTCATGGGAATAAATCGGCGCCTGCAGCGCGGACCATACGGGAAAAGCCGGAACGTAGGTCTCAGGGAATGCGATAAGCTGTGCGCCGTGGCGCGCGGCCTCTTCGATTACGGAGCACGCCTTAGCAACCGTTGCCGGCGTGTCCAGAAAAACCGGACTTACGTGCGCGATCGCGACTTTGTAGCTTGGGTACTCTCCCATGGCGGCCGCCTTCTTGCTCAGCCCCGGGGCGCGCTCAAACGCCCAAGTAACGGCTCATGATCTCGTGAGATTGCCGCAGCGTGCGCGCCGCTCCCTCATGCACGATGTGACCGTTGCTCAGGATATAGCAGCGATCGGTCAGACTCAACGTCGCGGCGACATTTTGCTCCACGATCACGATCGTCCGTCCCTGTTCGGCCAAGCGCCGAATCGCCCGCATCAATTCCTGCACCACCACCGGCGCAAGCCCTTCGAACGGCTCGTCTAGCAAAATCAGCTTCGGATCGCGCATCAACGCCCGGCCAACCGCGAGCATCTGCTGTTCCCCGCCGGAAAGGGCGCGGCCGCGATGCTTGCGCCGCTGTGCCAGTTGCGGAAAGTACGCGAATATTTGCGCCGGATCGAGCGGTCGAGGCGCCGTCAAAGCGGCTAATTCGAGATTCTCCTCAACGCTGAGCTCGCCGAAGATTCGCCGCTCCTCCGGAACCAGTTGCACGCCGAGCCGAGCGATCTCATAGGGCGCCAATCCGTGTATCGGTTTCCCTTCCAACAGCACCGCACCCGACCTCGGCGTAACCACGCCCATGATCGTCTTGAGCGTGGTGCTTTTGCCCGCGCCGTTGCGCCCGAGCAGCGCCAACGTCTCGCACGCTTCCATCCGCATCGAGACGTCGAAAAGAATATGCGAATCGCCGTAGTAGGCGTTAACGCGATCGACCTCAAGCAAGCTCATCGGCCTTCGCGCCCCCCAGATACGCTTGCTGCACGAGCGGGTCGCGTTGAATCGAGTCGGGGCTTCCCTGCGCGAGCAGCCGGCCGCCATGCAGGACGCTGATGCTGTCAGCCAAGGTGAACACCGCGTCCATGTCGTGCTCGACGATGACCAGCGTGCGACCCTGGCGCAGGCGCTGCAGCATCGCGATCGCCTCGCGCCGCTCCGCCGGACTCAACCCGGCCAGCGGCTCGTCCAGCAAGAGCACACGGGGATCGGTCGCTAGCGCAAGGCCGAGTTCGAGGTGGCGCTTGTCACCGTACGAAAGCGCGCTCACCGACATCCAAGCGCGCTCCCCCAGCCCAACCGCGGCCAGCATCCGCTCCACGTCGGCGGCCAATCCGTCCACGTGCTCGAGGTCCCGCAACATGTCGAGCCTGAAGCGCCCGCGCCGGCGCGCGAGGATCGGAATGACCAGGTTTTCGTAAACCGTGAGTTCCGGGAACAATTGATTGACCTGGTTGGTTTTGTTGAGGCCCCTGTGACAAACGGCGGTGCTCGTAAGTCCGGTAATGCGCTCGCCCAAGAGGTAGACGTCGCCAGTGTTGGGGCGAATCTCGCCGGCAAGCATTCTCAGAAGAGTGGTCTTGCCAGCGCCGTTGGGTCCGATCAGCGCGCGCACCTCGCCATGAGCAACGGAGAGTGTAACTTTATCTACCGCGCGCAGACCGCCGTAGTGCTTGCTGAGCTCGCGCGCTTCTATCGCCGCCATCATGCCTGACCCGGGCTCGACGACATCGGCGGTTACCGTCTCTCGTTCCGCACCGCTCCTCGCGCGGTTCGCCTCTAGCCGCGCCGGACCCGCCAATGGCGCCTCCGCGACGGGCGTGTCTTGGCTGCTGCTCTCAACCGACGGCTTAGTGGCGTGCGCGCTTAAGGAAAATTCCGCCTCTCTTGCTAAAAACCTCGTACCGGCTGCCTTGCGGCGCATCAGCAGGCTCAACTCACCGCAGATCCCGCGGCGAAAGAGGGTCACCAAGGCCACGAAGACAATGCCGAGGACTAGTTTCCATAGGTTCCCGATTCCCGGAACCTCTTGGAGCACGTCGCGCAGGTAGATCCAGATGCTCGCACCAACCAGCGGGCCGATCAGCGTGCCCGCGCCGCCGATCACGTCCTGAATTACGAGCTGTCCTGAAGTGTCGAGACTGAACGCGTCGGGCGGCATGTAGCCCTGCAAGTAGCCCAAAAGCCCGCCGGCCAAGCCGCCGTATGCGGCGGCAATCGCGAAAGCCGCTAAACGATAACCGTTCACCGCGTGACCCGTCGCCGCGGCGCGAACGTTATTTTCCCGGATCGCGCATAACACCGCGCCAAACGGCGAGCGCACGACGCGCCGCGCGAGCCAGAACCCCACGAAAAAGAACGCGGCGATGAAATAGTATGTAGCCAGGCTCGAAGTCACCGGAATCGACACGAGTCCCAGCGAAATTTCGGGCCTGGGGATGCCGGGTAAGCCATTCTCGCCGCCGGTCCATCGCGACAGCGGAGAATTCTCCAGAAAATAAAACATCTGGCCGAAGGCCACGGTGATCATCGCAAAATAAATTCCCACCGTGCGCAGCGACACGAAACCGATCACGAGTCCCAGCATCGCCGCGACGAAGACTCCGAGCGCCAGCGCCAGAAGGCAATTACTGACGACCCGCGAAATCACCAGCCACGCGACCACGAAGCCGCCGGTGCCGAAAAAGGCGCTCTGACCGAACGAGAGCAGGCCCGTGTGTCCGAAAAGAATGTCGAAGCCCAACCCGAAGATTCCCCATACGAGAATCCGGCAGGCCATGTCGAGCGTAATACCGAGGCTCGGCGCAAACATCGGCGCCGCAGCAAGGCCAAGCAGCAACGCCATCTCAGGCCACGTTCGCCCCAAAGTCCGACCGATCGCGCCGCTTGCTCGTCCGTCTCGCGCCGGCCGGAGAGTCGACCCTTGAGCGTCCGACGCCGTGCCCTGGTCTCCCTGCGCTCGATTCATTTGCGGCCTTCCGCTCCCATCAGACCCTGCGGTCGGAGGATCAGCACCGCAGCCATCGCCGCGTAAAGCATCACATCGGCGTACGCAGGATTGATCATCGCGGTCAAGCTAAGTATTTCTCCGGCGATCAACCCGCCCAGAATTGCGCCGCCAAATGAACCGACACCGCCAATCACGATCACCACGAACGCCCGCACCAACAAATCCTGCCCCATGTCCGGACTCACGGTGACGATCGGCGCATCGACGACGCCGGCGAAGCCGGCGGCAGCCGCCCCAAGGGCGAAGACCAGGAGGAAGATTCGGCCCAGGTTGATTCCGAGCAGCCCGACCATCAGAGAGTCTTCGATTCCGGCGCGCACGACCAGGCCGTGTCGCGTCCAATACAGCAGCAGATAAAGCGCGAATAGCGTGACCGCCACGATTCCCAGCGCTTCCAGGCGGTAGCGCGGATAGATGATGAACCCAAGGTCTACGACGCCCGCGCCCCAACGCGGAACCGCCACTGGTCGGCTAAGGCTGCCGAAGACGGCCCGCACCGCCTCGACGAGCACGATCCCGATGCCGAAGGTGAGGAGAATCTGGTCCTCGGGCGGACGCGCGTAGTAAGAGCGGATGAAAGTCCGCTCCAGCAACAGGCCGACGCCGCCGGCGCAAAGCAT
>JAJYYI010000122.1 GCA_021801125.1 Deltaproteobacteria bacterium
TGGCCATTGTTTGAAGGTCTTCGGACGGGGGTTCAATTCCCCCCGCCTCCACCACATTAAGTGGTTGATTTTGCTCGCTTTCCCTCTTTTTCGAACGTCCGGGGGACGCAACGGGGGACAAGCGCGGGGGGCGCTTGCGAGTCACGTTCTTGCGCAAGGAAGCCGCGATGCGGCTGCCCGCTCGGGTGTCCAGGCTTCTGATCCACTTTCGATAGTGCTTGAAGATCATCGCCTCTGAGGTGCCGCAAATCTTGGCAACCCATCCGGGATCCTCTTGAGCCGACAGTGACCACGTAATGAATGTGTCTCGTATCGCGTATTGCCCGCGGTGCGTGACCCCTGCCCGCTTGAGCGCTGGAAGCCAGATTCTCTTGTGCAGCCACTCCTGAGATAGCGGGCTTCCCTCTTCATCCACGAAGACGTAGTCGTCATCTCCCGTCGGCGTGCCGCTCTTCAGCGCCCTTTGTTTGATCCTCGCTAGAATTCGAAAGATCTCGGGATCGTTCGAGCAGGCCGCGAAGTAGCGGCCGGTTTTGGGCGTGGCCTCGACACCGCCAGCGCGAGGTGTGCGTCCGTGGCGAACGTCGATCATCTCGTGCTCGAAATCGAGCCAGCCCCATCTTATGGCGACCATCACCGACGGGCGCCATCCCAAGTGGAACCACAGCTCGTAAAAGTCTGCGAAGCGATCCGGAATTTGTGCAAGGACCGAAACCACCTCGTCCTTCCCGAGCGGAGCGATCTTTTCCCTGAGCTGGCTCGATCTCTTCACGGTGCTATTCGTAACCCGAATCACCGGGTTGCTCGTCAGCAGGCCCTCTTTCACAGCCCAGTCTAAGGCGCTGTGGAGATAACCCATCGCGTTGCTTACCGTCTTGCCGCTCAGACCTTCGTTGAACAGCCCCTCTTCGAAATCATTACACCTCCTGACCGTCAGCTGATTCACGCGGAGTCCCTTGAATGTCCGAGTCAGGCGCTCGACCGTGCTCTTGTCATGCATCCACGTCGTCGGGTGGATCGCGAAATCTTTCTTGACCGTACCGTCGGGCAGGAATGGCGAGCGGCGATCATGAAAGCGCCGGATAAAATCCTCGAACATTTCGTTCGGGCTCTGAAGATGCTCTTCGGGATAGAAAAGGCTGACTTTGGTTCCCGCTGGAAAGTGCTGTCGATAATCGAATGTGCCATCGCTGAGCTGGCGCTCGATCACCCGCATCTTCGCTTCGCAGAATTCCACCTCTCTAGGATCGTCTGCCCGAAGACCGGTGTACTCCTTACACCTGACGCCTCGCCAGGTGAAGTCGAAGAAGAGCCGCCGCTTTTTGGTTCTTACCGGCATCGCTCAATGCGCGTTTTTCTCAGCGCTGCATCGTACCTGTAGCATTGTCACTGAAAGTGACTCAGTGCAGCGAGGGCCCCTCTTCTCTTTCCGGAGCTGCGTCATTACGCACCCGCTTCGATCGACTTACGCGCTGTGACCGATGCGCCGGAATGAAGGGCCCCTCAGGTCGATCTTTGGTAGGGCCGTGGCCATCCGTGGCAACGCGATCGTCCAGCCGATCTGGTGATCGCAGCCACTCCTCCACCCTTGACCAAAAAAAGATCGGGCGTCCGTGCTTACGCGTGAAATGCCATCCCTCGACGAAAATTCCGGTGTGGGCCATGTTGTAAATGCTCTGCTTCGAATAAGGGATGCGTTGCGAGAGCTGTTCAACCGAGAGATAGGTCTCGGAGAGGGCTGGATGGGCGTTACCCGATGTTCCGATGTCGGAGCCGTCACGTAGCGCTGCGAATAGGTCCAAGATGGCTTCGGCCGCTTTACGCACCGCCACGTTTACACGCTGCTCTTTGGTGATCGAAGCCTGCATCGCGAATATCGGATCCCCAGCCTTCAACAACTACTCGGATCTCGACGCTCGTCGCCGCTGGTTGCGACTCATCTCGTAAGTCGCCTTTGTATGCTCTCGCTGAAGCTCCGCAGTGCAGAAAAACCGCTCACGCCGCGACGGGCGGAAAACCTTTCCGCAGTGCGGACAGACGCGCCAGATGATTCCGTTTTGGCTATCGAGCGCGAAATGTGACCACACAGTTTCCCACAACGATTTGCATTCATTCGCGAATGAGAAGATCGGTGTGCCATCGGGAAGGTCGAAGCTATACCGTGACGGTGCCCCGCTTGCGTACTTCTTGATCTGAGCGGTTACGAGCTCATGGCTGACTCGCTTGAGCACACCGGCTTCCCCTACTTCGAGCCATCTTCGCACGTCCGAGCCGGTCGTCTCTGGGTCTCCAGCTAAAGCCGAGAGCTCTGGCTCTCCCGCAAGCCTTCTGGCATCGAAGAAATCTCGATCGAACACATTGATCTCATCGATCCATTCGGCGAGTTGCTCCCAAGCGTAGCGCAGGCGTTCATCGTTGATGATCGCGTCCCAGATCCCGCAGATAGCCGCATACAGCGCTTTGCGTCTCCAGAAGTCCGCGAGGTTGATCTCTATCAGCCCGTCTTTCGACAGCTTCTCGTCCAATGTGCCGATTTTCTGAAGAAACAAAAGTGCGTCGTAGTTGCTGCGTAATCCTCTCAGAGCCGTATGCGGCGCCCGGGACGCGTCCCCGGTCTCGAGAGCCTGCATGTACGCGTCGCTCGCATCGTACTCGTCAGACGTCCTGCGGCACCGAACTACCGGAATGTAGCGCTCCCCTTCCCTGAGCCAGACGAGTTCCGCCGGATCATCCCGGAAGGCAAACGCTTCACCGCCTTCCCGCTGCAACCTTACTGGCTCGACGTCATGCGCCAGCGACGCAAACGAGCTTCCGTCAAGAACAAATCGCGGACCGGGGTTGCGCGTAGCCCAGTCAATCAGCTCAGGGCTGAAACCAGACGTGCGCCTCCATTGAAACTTCGGCGGCGGGCACACGGGTCTCCACAATTCGATCATCTTTTTGTGCGAGACCTCTTTACTGCCGGTGGCCACTTATGCAATCCTCTTATTTCCGACAGTATAAAGAACTGTCGGAATGGTTGCAAGAGGGGTCATGGGGGCTTGTTGCTTCGAGGAATCTCGCGCGGCGGCTGATACGCCGAGGCATTGCGTATCCGCTGAGGGACGAATCACAAGCTGAACCCCGGACCAGGCGACACCGCATAGACAGGAGGTTCATATGAGTTCATTCACGCCAAAGGGGCCGAGTGCCACGTTGACAGTTCGAGTGCCCGCTTCGGTTGTAGGCAGGATCAACACGCTCCGTCAGCAGGCCGAGCAGGCCGGCTATAGGCTCAATCTGAACGAGATCTTGACGCGCGAGATCGAAAAAATCGTCGGACGCCTGGAAAAGGAAGCCGCGAATCTCAAGCCGGCGTCATAGATCCTGCGGCACAACCGGGAGCCAATCGCTGTCGTCATGCCGCTGGCTCGGCCATCGTCGCCAGCCGTGCAGACATACTCCGGTTTGTAACACTTTCTGCAAGCAAACAGCCGCGCCAACTTTGACAAGAAAACCAGGCGGCTTCCTTTGCTGCTGCGCGTTTTCTCGAGGCCGACGGCTCATCCCGCATCCTGCGTTTTCATCACGCTTCGGCCATCGGCGGCGCTTGTATTCGGCGGGAACTTAGGCTGCAAGATGAACACGGCGACTCGGGCATGTGAGCCAGGTAGTATCCCGGTCTCAATTTTCCGCACCGGGCGTAGGGCCGCCGTCTGTCGCGTACGAGTGACACTCGAACACGGGTTCGTTTGAAAAGCGAGGACGCTTAAAACTGTAGAGTTTTTGGGACTTTGGTTAGATTATCTTGCACGAGCCCGACCCGAATCGAGTGTAATTCTCCCTGAAGACCGTGAGTTCACATTGCACCCGGGACGGACGGCCGTTTGCGTTCATCTTGCATTTGGGCGGTTGTTCGCTTTGCATCGGGAAATCCCCGGGAGGGGCAGTCCTGACGCTTCGCGCGGCACACCCCGATCCTTTGACTGCAACCTGTCCCATCGCGTTTGGGCATCGCCTTAAGCCGAGTCCTCGCCTAGCCGATCGCGGCGCGTGACGGCGCTTCCTCCCTCGTGTTAAGGTTCCCCTCGCTGGCCGAATAACTATCGCGGAGGGGGGAGCCACGGTTCCATGTCTTCGAGGCATCTTCCGGCCCTCACCGGCCTCGCAGCGCTCGGGCTCTTGATGCTCGGGACGGCGGGTTGCGGCGTCAACAAAATCCCGAAGGCGGCGTGGAGCCAGGTCCTGAATCAATATCAGCGCCGTGCCGACCTGATCCCGAACCTTGTGGCGACGGTAAAGGGATACGCGCATCAGGAGCAGCAGGTGCTGACCGCGGTGACCGAGGCTCGCGCGAAGGCGACCCGGATGCAATTGCCGCCAAATATCCTGTCGAACCCGCAGGCGTTCCATGAATTCGAGAAAAACCAGGCCGCGCTCGACGCCGCACTCACCCGGCTCCTCGCGGTGACCGAGAACTATCCGCAGCTCAAGTCGGATCAGAATTTCCTCGCGCTTCAGTCCCAGCTAGAGGGCACCGAGAACCGGATCGCAGTGGCCCGTCGCGACTACATAATCACGGTGCAGAAGTACAACACCGAACTCAGGACGATACCCGGGCGATGGACCGCAGCCCTGTTCTACCCAAGCCTTAAAGTCCGCCAGACCTTCACCATCTCGCAGCAGGCCGAGGAGGTTCCGCAGGTCAAGTTCTGATGCGCCCGAGCCGCACCACGACGCATCGACGCGTGCAAGCTCTGGCGGCCGCCTTCGGCGCACTGCTGCTCATCGCTGCGCCGGCACTTGCCGCACCGAACTTTCCAGCGCTGACCGGGCGTGTCGTCGATCAGGCGGGCATCCTGAGTCCCGCGACCCGCGACCGGCTCACCCAAATGCTCGCACAACAGGAGCGCGCGACCGGCAATCAGGTGGTGGTCGTAACGCTCAAGTCCTTGCAGGGTTACTCAATCGAAGAGTTCGGCTACCGGCTCGGCCGCTACTGGGGCATCGGACAGAAGAACAAGGACAACGGTGTACTGCTCATCGTCGCGCCCAACGAGCGCAAGGTGAGGATCGAGGTCGGATACGGACTCGAAGGCACGCTGACCGACGCCGAAAGCCGGATCATCATCGAGCGCGATATCCTGCCCGCCTTCCGCCACGGCGATTTCAATGCCGGCGTACTCGCCGGCGTGACGTCCATCCTGAAGGTGCTTGGCGGCGGGGCAGCCCAATCCGGGCTCCAGTGGAACCGGTCCAGAAGCGGGAGTCTCAGCGATCCGATGCTCTGGATCGGGCTCCTGCTGATAGGCGCGGAGGGTTTCCTTTTCCTGATGCTGTTCTTCGTCGGCCCGCGCTATCACCCGGCCCGCAAAAAATACGTCCTCTTCAGGCCGGGGCGATCCTCTCGCGATCCGCTGGGTCTCGCTTTCCTGGCCGGTTACTCGGGCGGGCACTTCGGCGGTGGTGGAGGCTTCACGGGCGGCGGTGGGTTCTCGGGCGGCGGCGGGTCGTTCGGCGGCGGTGGTGCTTCGGGAAGCTGGTGAGCGGTCGTGTCGAGTCCTTTCACTCAAGACCAACGCCAGCGGATCGACGCTGCTATCGACGAGCTTGAGCGACGCACGGCGGCCGATATCGCATTGGTGGTGACGCGGGTCAGCGATCGTTACTCGCTCTATCCGCTGGTCTGGGCCGGACTCGCAGCACTCGCGGTTGCGGCAATCACGGCGATGGTTCGACCCGCGATGCCGGCTCGCGCTGTGATCCTAATTCAACTTTCGGTGCTGATCGCGTTGACGTTGCTGTTCGACTGGCTGCCGATCCGCCTCTCACTCGTACCAAAGCGTATCAAACACGCGCATGCGCGGCAGCTCGCGCATCTTGAGTTTGCGGCGCATAGTGCACACGGCGGCCCTCGGCATATTCTGCTCTTCGTCTCGCTCGGCGAGCGCTACGTCGAGATCCTCGCCGATCGCGAAACTCACGCACTGGCACCCGAGGGCACTTGGGCTCGAATCGTCAGCGATTTTGCTGCAACCATGAAGAGCGGACGCCTTGCCGACGCGATAATTGCTGCGATCGGCGCCTGCGGCTCCGTGTTGGAACGCCAATCTGCGCCTATACGCGAGGATGCGGGCTAAGTCTTGAGAGCCCTGTCGGAAAAGAAGCACAAACGGCGCAAAAGGGGGAAAAAACATGCCTTATGTCGTGCAACTTCCGCACCCCGGGCCGGAGCACAATCCGGGCAATAGAGATATCCAGCCCTGGAATGTTCGCGACCATGGCCGAAAGTTTCTTCGTAGTTCCGGCCGCTACGTGGCGAGGAATGGCCGTCCACGCGAGGCCGAACTCGTGTTTTGGGGAGAATGGGAACCCCCTTCCAGAATTATAGAACGCTGGGAGCGGGAACACTCTCTGCCCCGTTTCCTGCATGAACCGGTATGGCAACATCTGCCACCGGGGCAACAGCCGCAAAATACCGATCCTTGGGTATTCGGCAACTCATTTCGGTATAGCAACTGTCGTCAGGCTAGTTCCCCTGCCCTTCAAAGACTCGAACCGGGTTCCGTAATCCTGTTTGGCTCGACGATCGCGGGTGAGTTCGTCATCGACACTGTTTTCGTGGTGAAAGACGACGGGAAAAAGTTTTGCCCGAATAACCCTCCAAGGACCGATGAAGGGTTCCGGATCTGTGTCGTTGAATCGCTCCGCGCGACTGATGGAAACACTTCTTTCACTCTTTACCGCGGCGCCACATACGAAGACCGAATCAACGGCATGTTCTCGTTTGTCCCGTGCCGCCGAGCTGACGCGCCTGAACTTCGCTTTCCGAGACCACCGATACAACTGGATGGCTACATCAATCCGAACAGCTGGCGAGGCCCCAGAGTAATCCCCGCTTCGCAGACTGATGTCCGCCAACAGTGGACAAGAGTGCGCAAACAAGTGCTTGACGCCGATTGCCTGCTAGGAATCTCCTTCCCAACCCCGCCACTCGACAACGCCCTGGCGAACCCGCCTCCGGACAACCCCAGGGGCGGTCGCGGCTGCTACGCTCGTAGGGGCGCAACGTCCATCGCTTCTATCCCAACGGTCGGGGCTTCCTGGAAGCTGACGCTGGCGCTTAACGACGAGCGCCTCGCCCAGCGCCTGACCCACCGTCAGTCCTTCAGTTACCGAAATATTCGTTGATAGCGCGTCGGCACGCGTCCCGCAGTTCGTCTCGCGTTGCCTCGCGCTTGCCGCGCGAGCGACCGATCAAGATCGTGCGCGTCGAACGGTCGATAACATAGTCCGGCGTCGGCCCGGCTGGCACATAAATCGCCCCTGCGATCGGCTCAGCTATATGCTCTGGAAACTGCGCCACCGTCATTTTAATCAGCGATCCCGACTCGGCAACGGCTGCAAGCCGGTGCGCCCCGTCAAGAAGCCTCTCGCCTTTGCGCACGATAACGCCATCCAAATACACGAGGCCGCCCCGCCCGCCACGGTCAAGATTAACGAGATCGACGACCAGCGATTTGTCGCCCGGCGTGCCGGCAAGGCGTTCGGTAGCCAGGCGGCGCAGCTCCTCCTTTAGCTCGTCCATTTTCATAACGGCCCTCCTTTCGTCCACGACTGGTTAACACGGATAATAGCGTCCTCACCAGCGCCGCCATCCCTTCGCCCGCTTAAGCGGCGCGTTCCACCGGCGCGGTAAACCCCATCACCCGAGATCGTGACCGAGGCAGCACCCGTCTGACGTCGTCCGGACCGATCGTGAGCGCCCGCCCCGGACACGCGGAGCATCTCTCGGCCGCCGCCGCGGCGGCGTCTAACAGCGCCCGTCTGAGCAGCCGTGGGGGCAACGCCACGAGCTCCCCAAGAACATCATCTGACAGGTCTTCCTCAAAAGACATGGACCATGGCTCGGAGTCGCGTAAATCCCTGTACACCGATTGCGCGATCGCGTGCATTTCTTCTCGTGTCGGCGGTCGGACGTCCATTCGCTTCACTCTGCTCAAGATCGGATCGGGAATTACCTCTGCGTTATTCGCAGTCGCTATCCACACTATATGGGAACAGTCCAACTCCAAGGTCAAACACTCATCGATAAATCGTTTAGCCGTCGTCGGCTCAAGCAAAGTGTACAGAGGACCGTATGCATCGTATCGTACATCACCGCGCATTTTGTCTATTTCATCGAGCAGTACCAGCGGGTTAGCAGTACGACCCGTGCATAAAGCTTCGAATATTCTGCCGGGCCGGCCCTCAGCCCAACCTGCATCAAGTCCCGAGAGTGTGAAGCCGGCGGTGGTCGATGCGCAGCTGATAAGGTAGAATTCAACTGCCAGAGCCTTAGCTATTTCCTGCACTAATTTTGTCTTGCCGAGTCCTGCTCCGCCAACTAGCAGCAGAGGATCCATGCGCAGCACATGTTGGTCCGAGAGCAGGCAGAGCGAGAGATGACGGCGGAAATGAGTAATCACTTCTGCCAGATTCGGGAACCGCGTTTCCAGTCCGTTGAGCCTACTCAAGGAGTCTTGCTCAACTTGAGCCAGTTGGCGCTCCGAACCGGAATCACGCAAACGCTCGAGAGCTGACTGGAGACGTCGATAACCGTGCTGT
>JAJYYI010000116.1 GCA_021801125.1 Deltaproteobacteria bacterium
GAGCATTCCAAGGGCTTCGGACCAGCGATAATGACGTTTTCGTCTTTCGAGGCACGGAGCGCGTGTCCAAGGGAACCGTACGAGTCCGTTCGCGCGCAACGGGGAGCGCGCACGAGATCGAAGCCGCGCTCTTGAAGCCCCTTCTTTCCGGCGACGAGATCCGGGCATTTTCCCTGTCGCACAACGACCAGTGGATTTTGTTTCCCTACGATCTTTCTGGCTCCGATCCGCGTTTGTTCACCGAGCGCGACTTGCGGACGGAGTTTCCCCGCGCTTGGCGATATTTGAAAGCCTGCGAGACACGGCTTCGCGCCCGCGAACAAGGCCGCATGGATCACTCGGGCTGGTGGGCGTTCGGCCGATCGCAAAACCTCGATCAATTCGAGCAGCCCAAGGTGATGTTGCCCGGTTATAATGACACCGTTTCTGCGGCGTTTGATGAAAAAGGTCAATTCTACCAAGTATCGGGATACGGTCTGACGCTCAAGGATCGAGCGCCGCTAAGTCTAGCACTCTTGACGGTTCTACTTAACTCGCGGTTATGGTTCTGGGTGCTACAAAGAAAAGGAGTCGCACTCCAGCGTGGCTTCGTAGAATTTCGGCCACAATATCTCTTGGCGCTTCCGATCGCGGTTCCTGATGACTTGCAGGTCACCGAGTTGGAAACGCTGTATAAACGCGCGGTTGAGCATGGTTACGGCGCTGCAGCATCACAGTTGGACGCTGCAATATATCGGCTGTACGGGGTCACGGAGAGCGAGATGTCGCTAATCGGATGAAAGTGGTGCGGTAGTCGGGCGGATAACAGCTATGCAATACGTTCGCTGGAAAATAGCGGGCAAAACGGTCGGAGGAGGCGGCCAGGGACAAGTCGAGCTGGTTACCGATGCCAGCGGCAAGGAGTCGGGCAAGTTCGCCCTAAAGAAGCTCAAGGACGATCGTCGAATCGAGAGATTCAAACAAGAGATCGACGCTGTCACCAAATTAAACCATCCGAACATCATTCGCGTCGTCGATCGCTGCGTTGGCCCCGTCGTCGATCGCTGCGTTGGCAAAACGCCTCGTTACTATGTGATGGAGTATTGCGAAGGCGGCTCGCTCGAAAAGATCGGCGGGCAGACCTTCAAGGGCGACATCGTCAAAGCGACCGAGATTCTCGATCCGATCTGCGATGCGCTCGGAGCCGCACATAAAGCGGGCATTGTTCACCGGGACGTCAAGCCTGCGAACATCCTGATGCGCGAGGATGGCACTCCTGTCATTGCCGACTTCGGCATTTGCCATGTGGATGAAAACGAATCCATCACGCTGCATGAGGAAGCGATGGGGCCGATAAATTACATCGCACCTGAGATGGAGTCGGGAAGGCGCCACTTGGGTGACCCTTCGGAAAAGACGGACGTGTACGCGCTTGGTAAAGTTTTATACTGGATGCTCTCCGGGGGCTCCATATTTGGCCGTGAGGATCATCGGGCCACACCGCTCACCGCGGTGCTCAGCGACCAGCGTTGGGAACATGTGCACATGCTCCTGGATAAGGTGATCGTCGAGAAACCGTCAGACCGTCTCGGCCTCGATGACTTTCGTCAGGAATTACAAAAGGTGCGGGATCTCGTTATGGGCAACTATGCGCCGCTCAAGCCATCGATCGGCATCAAGTGCAGGTTCTGCGGTCTCGGGACCTACGCACGTGTAGGGCAGGCACAGGTCGGCTACACCGGCGGTCCCGTACAGGCAATTGATTCGAAGACGAACACGCGCTACATCGACGCAATGAATGTTCTGGCGTGCGACGACTGCGGCCACGTAGAGTTCTTCGACGCGCAGCGAACGAACCGTTGGTGGACACAGTGACAAGTCGTCACGGCGAGAGTTCACCGGCATGATACGGCTTCTTCTGTCGTTTCCGCCATACCCGACGCGCCCAATTGCATAGATGTCCGACGACCCGGTTCGATGATAGCATGAAGATTGAAGGATGAACTATGGAATTGACTGCCGTATTCCGCAAAGTCACGGAGGGTTACATCGGCTTCGTCGAGGAACTGCCGGGCGCGAACACCCAGGCCGCTACGCTCGAGGAAGCCAGGCAAAACCTCAAGGAGGCCGTCGCGCTGGTGCTTGAAGCCAACCGCGTTCTGGCCGAGGAGTCGCTCAAGGGCGAGACGGTAATAAGAGAGCCTATCTTAATTCAGGAGCGATGAAGCGCCGCGACCTGCTCCGCCATCTGGAGCGTCATGGTTGCGTCTTGTTGCGCGAGGGAGGCAATCACACGGTCTACGTGAATCGCGCCAAGGGCAAATCCTCGACGATTCCGCGTCATCGTGAAATCAACGACTTTCTGGCGCGCAAGATTTGCCGCGACCTTGAAGTGCCCGAAGCCGAGTAGATTGCCGAACGATGCGCGTACCATACGTCATAGACAACCAGTCCCATCGTTTGGCGGACATCCTCGGCGGGCTTTTGCGCGAGCATCAGGGGCGCTCGCTCGACGTGGCGACCGCCTACTTCACGGTCGGCGGGTTCGGCCTGATCAAAGATGGCCTGCTCAAACTCGGCAATTTCCGGCTCCTGCTCGGTGCCGAGCCGGCAAGCGGCGAGCAGCTCGGCCTGCGTCCGGATTCGAGCGTCGTCGGCGGACTGTTGCGGGGCGACCTCGAAGCTCTGCCTTTCGCTGAAACCACGCTGCGCACGGTCGAAGACCTGATCGCCTTCCTGCGGCGCGACGCCGTCCAGGTTCGCCTGCATGACAAGGGCTTCCTCCACGCGAAATGCTGGCTCTTCTATTCCGATCGTCCGGGGCAGCAGATGCTGTTCGACCGCTTCCGCCCGATTCTCGCGATCGTCGGCTCTTCGAATTTTACCGCGCCGGGCCTTTCGTCGAATCGCGAGCTGAACCTCACGCACAAGGTTTTGATTGATCCAGAGGAGGTTGAAGACCCGGATGCGGCGCGGGCGGTGGCATGGCTCAGCGACACGCGGCCGAGCGAGCGCATCACGGCCGGTAATCGCCAATTGCTCAAGAGCGAAGTTGGCGCGCGGGCGATTATCGATCTCGAAGCGTGGTACGAGCGGAACTGGAACGACTCGCGCGACTTCAAGGACGACCTGATCGAGCTCCTCGACGCCTCGAAGTTCGGGCGCAAAGAGTACACGCCTTTTGAGATCTACATGAAGGCGCTTTACGAGTACTTCAAGGACGAACTCGAAGACGAAGCGCCGCGCGCAACCAGATCGGCGGTCGAGCTTTCGGAATTTCAGGAAGACGCCGTGAAAAAGGCGCGCAAGATTCTGGCGCGCTATGACGGCGTGATAATCGCCGATTCCGTCGGGCTTGGAAAAACCTGGATCGGCAAGAAGCTGCTCGAAGACTTCGCCTATCATATGCGGCAGAAGGCGGTCGTGATCTGCCCGGCCAGCCTGCGCGAAATCTGGGAAGCGGAACTGGCGAACGCGACGATCTCGGCCAGCGTGCTTTCCCAGGAGGAACTTGGGCGCGACGAATTCGATCCGCGGCCGTGGTCGGATGCCGATGTTGTCTTGATTGACGAATCGCACAATTTCCGCAATCCGAATGCGCAGCGCTACGCGAACATCGAGAGTATCCTGGGCGGTAACGGCAGGCGCGGTCGCGACGGCGCCCGCAAGAAGGTCATCCTGCTGACCGCCACCCCGATCAACAACGACCTGATGGACCTTTACAATCAGCTTGCGCTGATTAGCGGCGGCGACCGCAGCTATTTCGCGGCCTGCGGAATCGGCGACGTGTACCGATACTTCCTTGCGGCCCGCCGCTCGACGCGGGCGCAGGATGGAAGCTTCGCGCTCTTCAACCTGCTCGAAGAGGTCGTTATCCGAAGAACGCGAGCGTTTATCCGAAGCGCCTATCCGGAGGCAACCATCGCGGGCAGAAAGGTTCACTTTCCCACCCGCAAGCTTAAAACCGTACGATACAACCTTGAGGCGACCTACGGCGGCATCTACGACGAGATCGTCTCGGGAATCGAGAGCCTGGCGCTGGCTCCGTACAATCTCGAATCCTACAAGAAAAAAGGCGTCGAGGTTGACGAATTCGAGGCCGGACGCGAACAGGCGCTGGTCGGGATCTTCAAGAGCCGGTATCTCAAGCGGTTCGAATCGAGCCTCGAGGCCTTCCGCATCAGCGTGCGTCGCGCGCTCGCGTTCCTCAAAACGTTCGAGTCGTACATTTTAGATGGCCGCGTACTGCGCAGCAGCGACTTCCATCGCGCGATGGGCTTCCTAAGCGCCGAAGATGAGGACGACGACGCCACGCCGCGCTCGCTGGCCGACGAGATGGACGCCAGTGAGGACGCTCGCCGCCTGCTCGAACGCATGGAGACGATCGATCAGAGCAAGTACGACCTCCGGCGGCTGCATGAGGCGCTCCAGCACGACATCGAGGCACTTTCCGCGATCTGGGAGCGCGTCAAAAGCATCGGTCCCAGGGACGACGTAAAGCTCGCGACGCTCAAGGAGCTTCTTACGGGCAAGCTTCGCGGGCAAAAGGTTCTGATCTTCACGTACTACAAGGACACCGCGCGTTATCTTTATTCTCAGCTCGGAAATTTCGAGAATCCTGACGCCGCTTCATTTCAGAAGCGGCTCGGGGATGTTCACATCCGCCGCATGGACAGTGGTGCGGACGCAAAGGAGCGGATGCGAATGGTGCGGGCGTTTGCGCCGAGGGCGAATCGCGCGGCAGACATCGCCGGAACCGACAAAGAAATCGATATACTGATTTCGACCGACGTGCTTTCGGAGGGGCAGAACCTGCAGGATTGCGGTTACCTGATCAACTACGATCTGCATTGGAATCCGACGCGGATGGTGCAGCGCGCCGGCCGCATCGATCGGATCGGAACGGGTTTCGATACGCTTTGGATCTACAACATGTTCCCGGATGAGGGCCTCGAACGGCTGTTGCGCCTGGTTGAAAGCCTGTCGGAAAAGATCGCTGCGATCGATGCGACCGGATTCCTCGACGCGAGCATTCTCGGCGAGACGGTTCATCCGCGCATCTTCAACACGCTGAAACGCATCCGCGATGAGGACGGATCGGTCATCGACGAAGAGGAGCAGTTCACGGAGTTGGCGACCGGCGAGTTCCTCATGCAGCAGCTTCGCAACCTGCTCGACAGCGGCGGCAAGGAGATGCTCGATTCTCTGCCTGATGGAATTTATTCGGGCCTGGAGAAATCGGGCGCTAAAGGCGCGTTCTTCTACTTCCAGGCGCGCCCGAAGAACGGCGACAAGCTGCATTTCTGGGAATACGCGGACCTGAAGAGCGACGGCGTCATCGACAACCGCCATTTCATCGCGAATCTGATCGCGTGCAACCGTGAGACGCTGCGCGTCGTCGATCCTGATATGTTCGCGCGCGTCTTCGATCTGCAGGAGCGGGCGATCGAAAAAGTTCTGCAGTCTTCGCAGCAGCAAAGCGCCCTGGAAGCAGCGCCGCGCGCGGTGGAGCCGATTCAACAGACCGTCGTAACCTTACTCCAGGGCTACTTGAATCATCCTGATATCAGCCGGCCGCGGATCATCGAGGCGATCAAATTCCTCAATCAACCGATGTGGCGCACACAAATCGCCGAGCTGCGGAGCGCCCATAGAGAATTTCAGCGCGATGGCAACGTCAATCGGCTACTGGAAACGGTCGAGGAAATCCGCACGCGCTTTGGCGAGCAGAGCAAAGTGCAGGCACCAAGCTCCGCCATGTCTGCTATCGGCCGCGACGACCTCCGGCTCATCTGCTTCGATCTCGTTTGCGGTGGATGAGTAGCCGACCATCCCGACTCGCGGTATGGGAACAAGCAGCTACCGAATTGCCTTATGACACTGTGATTCTACTTTTCGAGAACCGAATCAGACATTACGTAAACGCGTGATCTACGATTCGCGCGACGATGCCGTTATGGCCGGATGAAAATCTGAAGCCCGGCCCGCCGTTGGTTTGCACGCTATGGGTTTCGAGGTCCGATCTCGGCTCTACACCGCTACCTACACCGGCGCTTGCGCTTGGCGCATTTGCAGTGCGTTCGATTTGTTAAATCGGCTTGAACTCATACGAAGTTGTGTTATGGCGAAGCGGGCAACGACGAAAGAGCGTTGGCTTCTTTTTCAAATCGACGAAGTCGAGACAAAGTCGCACTATTGAGTGCGAACGTAATAGATGTACAAAGCACTCCGCGACAAATAGGTAAGGCAGCGAATTGGTGGGGGGTCTTCGTACTATGCGGCGCGGTGGCGATGTTGCACTCGAATCGGGCGGATGAGCACTTCCGCGGGAATACCGAAGCGCTGGTTGACCCGGCGGATCATCTCAAGCGACCGCCTGCGCTTGCGGGCGGTGATTTCCCGAGCGTATCGTTCGAGAACTTCGTCAAGGGTAGTACTTTTCGCATCGCGCCGATTAACGAACCGCCGAGCAGAGATTTCAGCCTCGCGCTCGGTAGCCCACCGCTCTGATTCGGCCTTGGTGTCGAACGTCGCGCTCTGCGGCGGGTATCCCCGCCGTCTCAACTGCGCCTGCCACGTTGTCCTCCGGCTCCTGCGCCTGCGCCGAATCGTTGCCATTTGTACGCCCCGAAAGAAGGAGAGTTCACGTGTGAAGCAATTTTGACGAGTTCAGCGCAAAAGCCCAAGAGCAGCTTCGCCTCGACCGAGCCAACCCGAAAAGACTTTATTTTATAGGCTCTTTTGCTGGTGCGAGAGGGGGGACTTGAACCCCCACGAGGTTGCCCTCACAAGGTCCTGAGCCTTGCGCGTCTGCCATTCCGCCACTCTCGCATCGTGTGGGTCGGCCGGTAAGCTTTAAGTAACTGGCCTCGCAGGACATTTCAAGCGGTTTGCGCAGGCCGTGGGCTGCTTCAGCGCCTTAGGCGGCGACAAGCGATAGCCATCCATTGTTGCACTGCGCCTGGTCCACGACATTTCATAGCGCCGGCGGGGAGGAACAAGCTATTCTAAACGTGATGCGCTTGTCCATAATCGTTAGTACCCACGACCGCCAAGCCAGCCTTAGGCGCTTGCTGGAAAGCCTCGCGCCTCAGCTGCACGCCAAGAAGCACCTGCTGTTGATTGCGGAGAATGGAACACCGGTCAAGTCACCTCTACCTGACGGGCTACCCAATTTAGTTCACTTGCATGACCCGCGTCCAGGCAAATGCCGCGCGCAAAACCAGGCGATTGCGCGGGCGCATGGCGACATTCTGGTCTTCCTGGACGACGACGTGGTTGCGGCTGCGGACTATCTTGCAGCGGTCGAGGCGTTCTTCGCGGGCAACCCGGAGTTTGCCGCGATGAAGGGGCGGATACTGCCGGAAGAGGACCCAGGGCGCAAGCTAGGCGAGGCGGCGTGCTATGCGGAACTGCCGCTGGTTGATCATGGCGAGTCTGTAATCGAAGTCAAGGGAGTTGTAGGGGCCAACATGGCCTTTCGCACCGAGGCGCTGGCCGCGCTCGACGGATTTGACGAACGTCTTGGTCCTGGGGCCGCGGGGGATGAAGAGGAAACCGAGATGTCGGTGCGCTTGCGTCGAGCGGGCATGAAAATCGGGTACGCTCCCCGGGCGGTCGTCTATCATGAGGTTGACCCCGGTCGTGCTGAGCGCGAGAGATTCTTACGCCTTGCGCGCCGGCGCGGCTTCTCGCGCATGGTTCATGAGCACCACGCGCTAGCTAAGGTCGCACTCGACAACCTCGTAGCGCTTGCACGACTTGCGATCGCGCGCGGGTTAGCGGTTGCCCCCGAGCGGCTGGCGCGCGAAGAGCGGCGTGCGGCGATCGCGCGGGGGATGCTCGACGGTTCGCTGATGAACCTTGGGAAACGCGACAAGCGCAAGGCCGGCTAAACAGGGCCTGGGTTGCAAACGAGGGCATCCCTGGTTCTGCCGCCCCTAGCGTACGCTAAGTCAAAGCGCCAGCCGGATCAACGGCCAAGCCGAACGCGAGTTTCGCCACTCTCCATGGGAGCGAATCTGCGCGACGGCACCTCTCAGCTTCGCAGGACCATTCCGGGGCAATGGCTGCTACGGGTTTTGCGGTTCCGGCTCGAAGCCTGCGCGTTCGATAAGCGTGAGAGTCTGCTCGTAACCGAGCCCCGGCGTTGTCAGATATCCGTTAACGAAAATTGAATTGACCGCGTTGAAAAGCTCGCCTTGGCACGGACCGAGGTTGAGTTCGCGTCCGCCGGCGGCGCGAATCTCGGCGGTCGGATTCAGCAGCCGAAACACGCAGGCTGCCTTGAGGCACTTCTGCGGGCTCAATGCCCTCATGTTACCGAGCGGCGTGCCGCCGATCGGATGCAGGAAATTAATCGGCACGGAATCGACCTGCAGTCGGCGCGTAGCATACGCAAGGTCAAGGACATCGTCGTCCTCCTCGCCCATTCCGAGGATTCCTCCGCAGCATGTGGACAGGCCGGCTTTGCGCACGCTCTGTACCGTTTGCACTCGATCTTCGTAAGTGTGAGTGCTGCAAATCTTGGGATAGAAGCGCCGACTGGTGTTCAAGTTATGGTTGATCCAACCGGCTCCGGCTTCCTTTAAGGTTCGAGCCTGCGCCTCGTTCATGAGTCCCAGGGAAAGACAGATTTCCAGGGCTGGGAAGCGCTCTCGGATGCGCTCGCACGCCTCGCCCAGATGCTCCATCGTCGCTTCGTTTGGCCCGCGCATGCTGCACACGACGCAATAACGGCGAGCGCCGTTGCTGACCGCAACCTCGGCGCCTTCAACCAGCGCGCTCACGCTCTTGAGTTTGTAAACCGGGATATCGGCACGGGAAATCTTCGATTGCGAGCAATAGGCGCAGTCTTCCGGGCAGATTCCGCTCTGCGCGTTGTTCAGCATGCAAATTTTCACGCGCCGCTGGAAGTTTCTCTCACGCACCCTCAGCGTGGCGTTCAACAATTCCGAGAGGCGCTCGTCCGGATAATTCAACAACGCGCGCGCGGCCTCTCGCCCAAGTTCTTTGCCCGCGATGACGTCTTCGACTATTCGATCTAGATCCAAGTTTGCGCCTCCCATTTAGATGGCCGCACCACGCTGCCCTTAAGCGTCAATGGTTACCGTGGCAAACGACAATTAGCGGGTCAAGCCGAAGCAGCCCGCGGATCAATCTCCCCATCAACGCGGATGCCGAGGTTGACATAGGGTGCCCGCGCGTGTTTACTGTCCAAAGAAACTTACAGAACGAATAGAAGATTTCAAAGCCTCACGTCAGCCCGGAGAAGCGATGGCGGGCGATCACGCCGCAGGTAATTCAATCAGTGCGGTTGCCAAAGCGACCGGCGTAAACGCTTCTACGCTGCGCTTGTGGGAACGACACGGCCTTCTGTCGCCTGCCAAGACCGCCCGAGGCCATCGCCGTTACGGTCTCGACGACCTTCTGCGAATCCGGGATATCCGCCGTCTACGAGAAGTTCGCGGGTTTAATCTCGCCGCGATTCAAACTTTGATGGCTTCTCAGAACGGAGCTGCGGCCCATCAGGACCCGGGCGCGGGGTCGTTCGGCCAGCGTCTGCTCACCCTGCGTCGCAGCAAAGGCCTTACTTTGCGCGAGGTGCGCAAAAGGACCGGCCTTGCACCCTCCTTCGTCAGCTCGATCGAGCGCGGTGTGAGCGAGCCCACCGTGGCCACGTTGAAGAAGCTCACCGAATGCTACGGCACAACCGTGGCGGCGTTGACCGCGCGCCGCGTGACCCGCGACAACAAGATAATTCGCGCCGGCGAGTATCGGTTGCTGCCGCCGCTGGGTCCTGGGATTCAGGTCGAGCAACTCGCCGAGGGTGCGCTCATGATGGACTGCCAGCGGTGGACGCTCGATGCGGGTTCTGCAAGCCAGGGGCCGTACGCGCATGAGGGCGAAGAGTTCATTCACGTGCTCGCTGGTCAATTTCTCATCACTCTGGATGGCCGCGGACGCTACGAGCTAAACGCCGGTGATAGCATGTACTTCAAAAGCACCATCATGCATTCGTGGAACAATCCCGGGCCGGAACAAACAACGTTATTGTGGATAAACACGCCGCCTACTTTCTAACAGAGCATCGCTGACGAACAGAATTTTTGGCTATGACTTCGAGTTGTCTACTTTCAGGTGCAAAGGCTAAACGAACGAGGGGGCTCTCTTGATCGACACGACATCAACCGCTGATAGCGTTACGGCTCGACTCACTGCCAGACGGCTTGCCTCGGTTCCGCGCGGGGTCTCTCAAGGTCTGCCGCTGGTTTTGAGCGAAGCACGTGGCGCCGTGCTGCGCGACGTCGATGGCCGTCGCGTGCTCGACTTTGCCGGCGGAATCGGCGTACTGAATGTCGGCCACTGCCATCCGCAAGTGGTTGCGGCAATCAAAACTCAAGTCGAACGGCTCACCCACTGCTGCTTTCAGGTAGCCACCTACGAGCCGTATGTGGCGCTGGCGGAACGGCTTAACCAGATCGTGCCCGGTCCCTGGCCGAAGAAAACATTGCTTCTCAACAGCGGCGCGGAAGCGGTTGAAAACGCTGTCAAAATTGCGCGTGCAGCAACGGGCCGTCCGGCCGTGCTGGCATTCGAGCACGCATTTCACGGCCGTACGCTTTTCGGTCTGACGCTGACCGGCAAGGTGCATCCCTACAAGATTGGCTTTGGTCCTTTTGCACCGGAGGTTTATCGGCTGCCTTTTCCCTATTGTTTTCGCTGCAGCGAGAGTCGGCCACAAGGCGGATGCTGCCAGGCAAGCGACGAGTATTTCTCGTCGCGGATAGCAACGTTGGTCGCGCCCGAGGCTCTGGCGGCGGTGATTATCGAGCCGGTGGCGGGTGAAGGCGGTTTTATTCCGGTGCCACGCGATTTTCTCCACGCGCTTTCCCGGTGGTGTCGCCGTCACGGGGTGTTGCTGATCGCGGATGAGATTCAGACCGGATTCGGCCGGACGGGCAAGATGTTCGCGATGGAGCATTACGACGTGGCCGCCGACCTTACGACGACCGCCAAGTCGCTCGGCGGAGGGTTGCCGATTAGCGCGGTAACCGGTCGCCAGGAAGTGATGGACGCGCCCATCCCGGGCGGCTTGGGCGGCACGTTTGCGGGCAACCCGGTTGCCTGCGCCGCAGCGCTCGCGGTTCTCGACGTCTTCGAAAGGGAACGGCTGGTCGAGCGGGCGGAGTTGCTTGGCGACAAGGTGCGCGAGCGGCTGTCGCTGTGGCAGGCGACATATCCTTGGATTGGCGAGGCGCGGGGCCTAGGTGCGATGCAGGCGTTGGAACTCGTCGAAGACCGCGCTTCGAAGCGGCCCGATTCGCGACGAACTGCTTTGGTGCAAAAACTGGCATTGGAACGAGGATTGCTGCTTCTTACCGCTGGAACTTGGGGCAACGTCCTGCGCACGCTGATGCCGCTGGTGATCTCGGACGCAGAGCTTGCTGAAGGACTGGACATTCTCGGCTCGGCTTTGGAGGCCGCGAATTGATTTGCTCGTTTGTTTCGAGGTGGACCAACTGCTTCAACCGTACCCGTCATTCGTCTGTTTGGGGAATTACTTCGGCGCGCGGCAAGAGCAAGCCCCGGCGTCGGACCGTTTGAGGAAACGGCATGAAAAGACTCATTAACCGCAGGGTTTGGTTAAACCGGCTTCTTAGCGCAGGTAGCGGCGTCGTCCTGGTTCTCGCCCTTTCGGTGATCGCGTGCGCCGCCGCCGGATGGAAGGTGCAAAGCTATTACGGAACCTATGACGTCAAGACAAAGAAGCCGGGCCAGCCGGCGCAAAGCTTGGTCGGTCCCAAGGACGAGGTGTGGAAGACGCCGACCGCCGCAAAGAAATATGTAATCGGTGTTTCCTTTCCCCATCTCAAGGACCCTTACTGGCTGGCAGTAGACTACGGCGTAATTGACGAGGCGAGAAAGCTCGGTGTCGGAGTTCAGCTCGTCGCGGCTGGAGGGTACACCGAGATCAACCAACAGATTAGCCAGGTCGAGAACTTGGCCAACCAGAAAGTGAATGGCATCGTGCTCGCCGCGATCAGCTACTCCGGTGAGGATCAACTCGTCGCTCAGACCGTTGACCGTGGAATTCCCGTGGTCGAGGTAATCAACGACATCCAGGCCGCCAAGATCAGCGCCAAGGCCCTGGTGTCATTCTTCGACATGGGCTATAAGGCCGGCGTCTATCTGGCAGATCAGGCGAACAAGAGCAGTAGGCCCCTCAATGTCGTTTTTCTACCCGGCCCGGCTGGTTCGGGGTGGGCGCCGGACACTCTGGACGGCTTCAAGGCAGCCACTACCAAGCTTGCACCGGGCAAGGTCAATATCCTGGACGTTAAGTGGGGAGACACGGGCAAAAATGTGCAGCTCCAGTTGATCGAGAACGCACTCGCCACTTACTCCCAACTCGACTATCTGGTGGGCAACGCGGTCGCCGCCGACGCCGCGCCGGGCGCGCTTGAAACCGCCGGCCGCGTTGGCAAGGTCAAGGTCGTCTCCACCTATATAACGCCGCCCGTCTACCAAGATATCGTCAAAGCCAAGGTGGCCGCCGCGCCTACTGACTTTACCGCTCTGCAGGGAAAAATGGCCATCGATATGACGGTACAGATTTTAAATGGGAAAGCCGCCGGCAAGGACTTTCCATTCCGCAGCGGTCCCGTTATCCAGGTCGTCACACCAAGCAACTACCGGACCTTTTCGTACGACGCGATGTTCGGACCGCGCAACTGGCGACCGGTGTTTAGCGTCAAACCCAAAGAGTGAAGTGCCGGCGGTGCGCGTGCTCTGATGCTGCGAAAAGAGAAGGTGCCCGCCGCGTCCTCGGGCCCGCGTCGAACAGGGAACGACCGATGACTCCGAAGCCGCTTCTGCGTGCTGAAGAAATAAGCAAGCGCTTCCCCGGAGTGCAGGCGCTGGACCGCGTCGAGTTCGAGCTTCGCGCAGGCGAGGTCCACGCCGTGTTAGGCGAGAACGGAGCCGGCAAGTCGACCCTGGTAAAAGTGCTTGCCGGCTCCTTACAACCAGACAGCGGTCGTTTAACGCTCGGGGGAAGGGATGCGACGCTAAAAAGCGCGCATCACGCCGCTGAACTGGGAATACGTGCCGTCTTCCAAGAGCTATCCCTGGTGGGCCAGTTAACCGTGGCCGAGAACTTGTTTCTTGGCCGCGAGATGACGCGCGGCGGGCTCCTGCGCAAGCGCCGGATGCAGGAGTTGGCGAGGGCGGCGCTGGACCGGATAGGCGCCAAGGTCTCGCCGAACGCGCTCGTGGGCGAGCTTTCGCCCGCGCAGCGCCATATGGTCGAGATTGCCAAAGCCACCGCGCATGACGTGCGCGTGTTGATCCTAGACGAACCCACGGCGGCGCTCGCCTCCGAGGAGGCTCGCCACCTGTTCGAGCTTTGCGCCGACCTCAAGCGCCGGGGCGTCGGTATCATTTATATAACCCACCGCTTCGATGAGCTCTATCGCTTCGCCGATCGGATCACGATTCTTAGGGACGGCCGTTACGTAGGGACGTTCGACGCCGATCAAGTGGACCGTAGCCGGCTCATAACGCATATGACCGGCCGCGAATTTCGCGAAATTTTTCCCGCACTGCAGACTCCGCGAAACAAGGTTCGCCTTCAGGCTAAGGACATCTCGGTGACTGGTCGTCTTGCCAAGACCAGTTTCGAGGTTCGGGAAGGTGAGATTTTCGGTATTGCCGGTCTGGACGGAAGCGGCAAGACGGACCTTGCGAGAGCACTGTTTGGAGTGCAATCCGGGGCTCAAGGCACTGTGACGCTAGACGGAGTTGAGATCAAACTGCAGCGCGTGAGCCCGCGAGCCATGATTAGAAGCGGTCTAATGTATCTACCTGGCGACCGCCGCAAAGAAGGTCTGGTGCTATGTAGATCGGTTGTGGAAAACATGACCATCTCCTCGCTCAAGCATCTGTCTCGCGCCGGGTTTATTGCCAAAGCCGAAGAGCGTCGGCGCGTCCAGATTATGGTCGACCGGTTGCGCATCAAAACCCCTAGCATTTTTGGACGCACTGGAGTTCTGTCTGGCGGAACTCAACAAAAAGTGATGGTGAGCAAGGCGCTGTTGGGAGCTATCAACGTTTTTATCTTCGACGAACTCACGCAAGGTATCGATGTCGCGGCCAAAGTCGACCTGTACCATTTCGTGCGCGATCTGGCCGCGTCAGGCGCAGCGGTAATTATGGTTTTGTCGGATATGGCCGAAATCCTCAACCTCTGTCATCGTGTTTTGGTCCTCTGCCGAGGCCAAACCACCGCGTTGTTAAGCGGCGGGGAGATATCCGAGGCTGCCGTGCTGCATCACTACTTCGGCGAAAAAATACCCAATACGGAGAATGCAATCGGTGCCTGAACAGACCGCGCCGCCGCTTGGCGCCGCCGAAATGCTTGCTGATTCGGGCGCGAGCGTACTGCATCGTATTCTGGCGCGCGTCGGGATTCTCCCGCTCCTGATGGTTGTGCTGATCGCCATCTTTGGGACGATCGAGCCGCGCTTTTTGGCTTGGCAGAACATCCGCACGGTCGGAATTCAGTCGGTATATCTGATCATTGTCTCGGTGGCTCAAACGATCGTGTTGCTGACCGGCGGCTTCGATTTATCGGTCGGCTCCTCTATAGCACTGACCAGCATCATCACCGGTTTGGTTTTGATCGCGGCGAATCCCGATTTCTTCGGTATCGCTCAGGCCGTCGTCGCCGGCGTAGTCACGGGAACGGTGATCGGCGCGGCGAACGGAGGAGTAGTGTCGGTTTTTGGGGTTTCGCCGTTCATCGCGACGCTGGCGATGATGTCGATCGCATCGGGCGCCGCGCTGGTTATCTCGGGTGGGGTGCCGATATTCAACTTTCCTTCTGAATTCAGCGATACGCTGGCCACGGGAAGCGTGCTTGGCGTGCCGGCGCCTTGGATCGTCGTGGGCGTCGTGATTCTGCTGGTCTACTTGACGCTGTCATGGACGCGCTTCGGGCGTTATCTTTACGCCGTCGGCGGCAACGCTGACGCCGCGCATCTGTCGGGCGTTCCGGTCAAGCGTTCGTTGTTTTTCGCGTACCTTCTTGCCGGCGCATTGACCGGCGTTGCCGGCGTGATGCTGACGGCGCGAGTCGGCTCGGGAGAACCGAATCTCGGAGCCACGGTGCCGCTTGAATCGATAGCTGCCGCGGTCTTGGGCGGGGTCTCGCTCGGTGGCGGCGAGGGCACGCTTCTCGGCGCTGTCTTGGGCGCCTTTTTCCTGGTTTTCCTGCGAAATGGGATGGACCTAATCCGCATCTCATCTTATGTACAGATGATTGTGACAGGAGTTTTGTTGATTATCGCAATTGTTGCCGATCGATATATTCATGGTCGATAACGGAACCTGCCGAGCAATTGAGGTGATTTCATGGTAGCGCCGAACGCGACGAACCGAGCGATCATAGATTGTCTCCCCGCAAGCGGAGAACGCCCGGAGGTGGTTTACCGATACGCCGGCGACAGATTCCTTCTGTTGGAGTATGGCGATATGGTGCTCGACCTGCGCATGAACTTCCGCATCTTCGGCCTCAACGACGCTATTGCGAAGGCCGAAATTAAAGGACTGGTCGAGACCGTTCCTGCATTGCGTAGCATGCTTATTCACTACGACAGCCTCGCGCTTTCGCCTAAGCGGTTGGTTGATACCCTCAAGAAGCTCGAGGAGAACCTGCCTTCGGTCGAAAACCTGACCATCCCGAGCCGGCGCGTGCAATTACCCCTGGCCTTCGAGGACCGGCACACCAAGGGGGATATCGAACGCTACGTCAAGTACACTCGCCAGGACGCGCCCAATATCATCAACGGCCACAACATCGAATATATTGCTCAGTACAATGGCCTGAAGGACAAGGCCGAGGTAATCGAGTACATTTGCGCCACGCAATGGTGGAACGCGTGCATCGGGTTCTGGCCCGGCCTGCCGTTCATGTTCCCGCTCGATCCGCGCTACGCGATCGTCACTCCAAAATACAACCCCACGCGGCCTTGGACCGTCGAAGGCGCGGTCGGGATCGGCGGACCTTGCGTCGCGATTTATCCGGTTGCCTCCCCAGGCGGATACCAACTTTTCGGCAGAACCATCCCGATATTCGATCTGCAGCAGCGAAACCCCGTCTTTAAGGAAAATCCGATACTGCTGAAGGCGGCGGACCGCGTGGAGTGGGTTCCTGTCAGCGACGAAGAATTGGAAGACATTCGCGCGCGCGTGCATTCCGGGGTCTATCAGTACAAGGTCGTGGCGTATGAGGCCCTCAACGTTAAATCGTATCTGCAGTTTCTCGAATCGGTCAAAGACGAGGTTGCGACCTTTCAGAAAAGGCAGGCGGAGGCTACCAAACACGTGGCGGTACCGTGATTTGCGCAATCCCGCGTGATCAACTGCGAGCTGGGTTGGACCATGCGCTCGAATTGTTCGCTTGCAGACGGATTAAACGGTAACACGGAGAAAAGGGCATGCTCGAGGTAATCGAAGGCGGCATCCAGACAACAGTGCAGGAGTATCCGGGGCGTGTGGGCTATCTCGACCTTGGCACCTATCCCGCGGGCCCGATGGACCATTTTGCTTTCCGCATCGCGAACCTCTTGGTCGGGAACAAGCCGGGCACGAGCGCACTCGAAGTGACACTGGGAGGTCTCAAGGTTCGTTTCGGCGATCGGCGCATCGTGTCGATCACCGGCGCGGCGATGCAGCCGACGGTGAACGGATCGCCGGTGCCGACGTGGCAGAGCTTCGAGGTCAGGCCCGGTGATCTGCTAGCCCTCGGAATGGTCAAGATCGCAGGCGGCTTCCGGTCGTATATCGCGATCAACGGCGGCTTCGACGTGCCGGAATATATGGGAAGTCGGGCGACCTTTACGGTTGGCGGATTCGGCGGTTTTCAGGGTCGCGGCCTAAAAAAGGGAGATAAAGTTGCGCTTAACTTTGCCCCGTACGCGGACAAGCTCGCTGGCAGGCGCCTGCGCAACCAGCTTATTCCCACCTACGCCTCGGAATGGGAGATCGAAGTGATGCGCGGTCCCCAGGCCGATCCGGATTACCTAACCGCCGAAGATATGGAGACCTTTTTCAGCAAGACCTGGAAGGTCGATCGCAATTCGAACCGCATGGGGATTCGCCTGGAGCCCCATAAATGGCATTGGGCGCGTACGACTGGCGGAATCGCCGGCGGTCATCCGTCGAACATCCTCGACAACGGCTACGCCGTTTGGACCGTCAACGTATGCGGCGATCAGCCGATTATACTGGTCGCGGACGGCCCCAGTCTCGGCGGGTTCATATGCAACGCCACGCTCGTTCACGCCTCGACCTGGAAGGCTGGCCAACTGGTGCCTGGTCGTGATCAGGTGCGCTTCAAGGAAGTAACTATCGAAGAAGCCATCCGAATGGCGCGTGATTTAGATGCCAAGGTTTCGGAGGCAAGCGTCGAAAGGGAGTAATAGCCATGGCAACGCGGATGGATATCAACGCTGATATGGGAGAAAGCTTCGGCCGATGGACGCTAGGCAACGACGCGGAGCTCATGCCTTATCTGACCTCGGCCAACATTGCGTGCGGCTATCACGGCGGCGACCCTCACGTAATGCGCGCCACGGTGAAGCTCGCCAAGCAACACGGTGTTGGCGTCGGGGCGCACGTCTCGCTGCCGGATCTTATGGGCTTCGGACGCAGGCGAATGGCGATCCTGCCGCAGGAGCTAAAGGACTACGTGGTCTATCAGGTCGGGGCGCTGATGGGTTTCGCCAGGGCCGAGGGCGCCCAAATTCAGCATGTCAAGCCGCACGGCGCGATGTATGTAATGTGCTCGGACAACGACGACTACGCCGAAGCGGTAGTTAGCGCGATAAAGGAACTCGGCGGCGAGTTAATCCTGCTGCTTACCGGCCAACGCGTCGCGCGCGCGGCCCAAAGCATGGGTGTGCCGTTCGTAATGGAAGGATACGTCGACCTCGACTACGATAAGCGTGGCGAGCTTATACTGGAGCGCGCCAAAAAGCCGCGCGACCCGGAACACGTCGCCGGGCGAGCTGTGATGCTTGCGTGCGAGGGTAAAGTTCCGGTTCGCGATGGCGGTTCGTTGCCGCTGGCCGCGCGCAGCGTGTGCATTCACGGCGACGCTCCGAACGCTGCGGAGATAGCCAAAGCAACCAGGGAACATCTGATGCGGGCTGGGGTTGAGCCGGTAAGCCTGAGAGATCTGCTGTAACTTCACGCGCGAGGTAACCGATGGCGAATAGCATTGAAATCGTGGCCCCGGTGGCGGGGGTTGTAGGGAGCTTGCCGGTGGCGGTGGGCGCCAGCGTGTCGGCCGGCGACCCGTTAGTTGTGCTGCAAGCGATGAAGACCGAATTCCCCGTGGAGGCGGAACAGGCGGGCACGATCAAGGAGATTCTGGTTAGCGAGGGACAAGAAGTTGAAATGGGCGCCGTGATGGTTCGCCTCTTGCCGGCGTAACACTTCTAAGACTGATGAAGCGTCTACGCAAAGTGCTGGTGGCCAACCGTGGCGAGATCGCGGTGCGCGTGATGCGGGGTTGCCGCGAGCTGGGTATCTCCACGGTGGCGGTTTTCTCGGAAGCTGACCGCGAAGCCGCGCATGTGCGATTTGCCGATGAAACGCGAGAGATCGGACCCGCCAAACCCGCTGAGAGCTATCTTAACTTGGACCGCATTCTGGGCGCTGCGGCCGACTGCGGTGCCGACGCTATCCATCCGGGTTACGGTTTTTTTGCTGAAGATGGCGCCGCCGTCCAGCGGATTGAAGCGGCGGGGTTCACTTTTATTGGTCCGGGCAGCGAGCAAATCAGGCTTATGGGCGACAAACTCGAAGCCCGCGAGGTAGCCAAACGTTTGGGTGTGCCTCTTTTGCCCGCGGCCGGGCCCTTGGAAAGCGCCGAGGAAGTCGCGCAGGCGGCTGAGCGGCTGGGATTTCCGCTGATCGTAAAGCCCGTGGCCGGCGGTGGAGGTATCGGAACCGCGGTCGTCGCCGACCAAGCCGCGCTGGCTCGCGCTTTCACATTTGCCTCTCGATTGGGACAACAAGCCTTTGGCCGGGCCACTGTCTACCTGGAGCGCTACATGGACGATGCGCGCCACGTAGAGATACAGATCGCGGCCGACCATCACGGGCAGGTCGTTGCCCTGGGCGAACGCGAATGTTCTCTGCAAAGGCGCTACCAGAAACTGGTTGAAGAGAGCCCGTCGAGTGTTGTTGACGAGGAGCTTCGCCAGGAAATGGGCGCGGCTGCGGTACGAATCGCCAAGGCGATAGGCTATCGCAACGTCGGAACGGTGGAGTTTCTGCTCGACGCCGGAAAGCGGGAATTTTACTTCCTCGAAATGAACACGCGCATCCAGGTGGAACATCCCGTGACCGAAATGATCACGGGAATCGACCTGGTGCGCGAGCAACTGCGCATCGCGGACGACCTCCCGCTGAGCTTCAGCGAGCGCAACGTTGAACGCCGCGGCCACGCTATCGAATGCCGCATATGTTCGGAAGACCCGCTTAAGAACTTCATGCCTTCGACCGGCCAGATCTCCGCCCTGGCTTTCCCGGTCGGTCCAGGCGTTCGCGTCGATAGCGGTGTCGACGCGGGCTCAGCGGTGACGATGCACTACGATCCGTTGCTCTGCAAGGTGATCGTCTGGGACTCGGATCGAGCCCATGCGACGGCCAGGATGCGGCGCGCGCTGAGCGAATTGCGTGTCGAGGGAGTCCGCACCACTCGCGACTTCCTGCTTTGGATCATGGGCTCCTCGGAGTGGAACGAGGGCCGCATCCACACGCGTTTGTTAGAGCGAGACTTGGTGCCACGCTTCAAGTCTTTCATCGCAAAGGGCTAGCGAGCTGGTTAACGCTCGTTTCGAAGCCGGGCCGCCACGTTCCGATTTCACCCTGACCTCGCCAAAAGCCCCGAGGCCGTCGCGGTCTCGCTCCCCCGGGCTCATTTCGTCAGCGAGGCGCCGCACGACTGGCAAATCAGCTCTGCAAGGTCGCGCACGGCCATGTTGTCTTCAAGCGAGCGTGACTTAACCGCGTCCTCCATCATCGTCATGCAGAACGGACATCCGACGGCGAGCGTTTCCGGGTTGGCCTGGCTCAACTGTTCGAAGCGTTTCTGATTGATTCGCGTTCCTTCGTGCTCTTCTTTCCAGAACCCTCCACCGCCGGCGCCGCAACAGAATGTACGGTGGCGGCATTGGTCCACCTCGTTGAGCGTGACGCCGGGGATGGAGCCGAGCGCGCGACGGGCGCCCTGCCATTTTCCGTTATGCCGCGCCATATAGCATGGGTCGTGGTAGGTGATGCGGGAGCGCATCTCAGTGCTCGGCCGAAGCCGACCGGAATTTATGAGTTCGTCGAGAAATTCCGCTTCGTGGACAACTTCAAAGTTTCCGCCAAAATCGGGATATTCGTTCTTCAGATTGTGAAAGCAGTGCGGACACGTCGTAACGATGCGGCGCGGCTTGTACCGGTTCAGCGTCTCGACGTTCTGCGCGGCTACGGTCGCATATAGATACTCGTTGCCTAGTCGACGGGCTGGGTCGCCAGTACACGTTTCCTCGGGACCGAGGATGGCGAAGCGCACCCCGGCTTGTTTCAGAACCGCCGCGAAGGCCCGCGAGACTTTTTGATTCCGCTCGTCGTAAGACCCTGCGCATCCTACCCAATAGAGGACGTCGATTTCTTCGAGCTTTTCCAGGTCGGCCATGATCGGGATATCGAGACCCTTCGCCCAATCGGCCCGCTTGGCCTGGTCAAGTCCCCACGGGTTGCCTTGAACCTCGATTCCGCGAAACGCGGAAGTTGCCTCCTGCGGAAATTTGCTTTCCATCAGCACGAGATGGCGGCGCATATCGACAATTCGCTGGATATGCTCGATGCCCACCGGGCATCCCTCTTCGCACCATCCGCAGGTCGTGCATCCCCAAATAACCGGCTCGGTTGCGACCTGCGTTATCATGTCCTCGCTCTCGCTTGCGTCCGTCGAGCCGTTGGAGGACGCCGCGGCGAGGAGCGCCGGCGCTTGGCGCAGCAGATGTTCGCGTTGCGAGATAATGAGGTGTTTCGGGTTGAGCGCCTTGCCGGTGGCGACAGTGGGACAATTGATCGTGCATCGCCCGCATTCGAGGCAAGAAGCCATGTCCAGAAGCTGTTTCCAGGTGTATTGCTCGACGCGGGAAATGCCGAAGGTTTCGGCATTTTCGAAGTCCTTGATCGGAGCAAGGCGGCCCCGCGGCTGAAGGTTTCTAAAGTAAAGGTTTACGGGAGCGAGGAAGATGTGCCGCAGCTTCGAGAATGCAAACGAAAACAGCAACAGATAGACCAAGAGCATGTGGACCAACCAGAGGTAGCGGTGAAAGGTTGGTCCGGCACCGAGGGCTTTCTCGGCTCGCGCGAGTTGCCGCCCCAGGTAGGCGAATTCCGTAAAAGGCGGAGGATTCGCGTTGATGCGAGCGCCTTCGAGCATCAGGCCAGTCAACGCCACGAGGGCGAGCATCAAGGCGGCGAACCAATAGCCGAGCGCATTCTCAAGGTTTTCGTTAAGTTTTTCCTTGGCTGGTTGCGTCAACACCTGCGGGCGGATGAAAAAGCGCCTTGCGGCAGCGGCAAACGTGCCGACGATCAAGAATATGAAAAACGTGTCCATCGCGACCTTGAAGAGGAGGTAGAAGTCGCCAAAGTAAAAGTAGAGGTCGAAGCCGAACAGACGGAAAAAGGCACGCACGTCGCTGTTGATCGCGACGATCGTCGTTCCGATCAAGAGGCCGATAAAGCCGACGTACATGACGTAATGCATCCAGCCCCAGGATTCGCGGATGACGTTGCCCTGACCTACCGCGTCGCGCAGCGCTAAAAAAAACCTGAACAGCGGGCGGTCGAAGCGATTTTCACTTGCTCCGAGCCGTATAAGCTTGTACCAGCGAATGGCGCTATAGACGTAGAACGCCGCAAGCGCGAGCAGCAAACCATAAAGTAATACTTGAAAACTTGCTGGCACGTTCCAAAGTATCGGCCTCGTAACCTCTTGGTTCATAGATGCCCCCTTTCCCATTGGGCATTATGCTGCGCAACGCATCCCGATCCAACAAACTCCAGGCTCGCAGGCGGGCTGTTCGAAAAAAGGGCAGGCAATCGCGGGTCTGCGGTTGCGCCAATCGTGTTTGCGGAGCATACGCCAGCCCAGGGCTCCTGGCTGTATGGCGCATTCATGGCGCTGAGGCTGCTCCGCGCGGGTGCCCCCCATGCAGCTCTGCGCTAGGCCTTGCTTTTTGCGGGAGTAGCAGCTTTGCTGCCACTCCCGGTATAGGTGATCTGAACTGGGGCGAACTCGGCTAGAAAGCCGATGGCCGCCGAAGCATTTGAAAAGCCGCGGCTGCTTACGCGGCCGCGTTAGCGGTGACGGTGCCCCACCCTTCCATGGACTTTTTGAATGGCACGAAACGGCAATCCATGAATGCTCGAGGGTCGAAAGACGGGTCCGCCATCACTCCCCAGACTTTCCTGCGCTGCATGCCCATAGTGCCGGCGTCGTAAAGTGGGAATATGACGGCTTCGCGCAGCAATTTTTCCAAGGGATGCTCCTTGTTGACGGCGTTGACCCCTACCACCTGCATACATTTGAACACGGTGTCGAACATCAACTCGGACGCGAAAATTTTGGACATCGCGCCGATGGCCTGCCCTTCGGAATCGTAAAGATCGAGGTAATGGGCCGCTTTCCAGGAAAGATAACGGCATGCCTCGATCCTCATCGCGATATCGGCGAGCATGTAGCCAACGGCCTGATGATGAATGATCGGCTTGTCGCCGGCGCCGGTGAAGCTTTTCGACCACTCGAGGGCGAACTCGTAGGCTGAGCGGGCAACGCCCACCGCGGCGATCGCCGCGACCGGTCCTGACCAGGTAAAAGCCTTCGATACGATAAGGTCGCCGTTTCCCACCGCGAAGGCGTTCTCAGCCGGGACCCGGCAATTCTCGAATTCAATCCAATTGTTCTGGTTGAGCCGATGACCGATCTTGTCGAGCGGCTTCTTAAAGGTCATGCCTGGCGTTCCGCGAGGAATCAGCAGAGCGCCGAGCCCCTCCTTTCCGCCCTTATTCTTGTCGGTTCGCACGAGAAACATGTTGACGTTGGCGCCTTTCATGTCCCATCCGGCGGAACTGCTTGGCCAATATTTTGTCCCGTTGAGAACGTATTCGCCTCGGCCCTTGTCATACTCGACCGTCACGCTCATCCCGACGGGATGACGTCCGGGGTTGTCAAAGTTCGCCGTACCCTGAGGCTCGCTGACGTTGTATCCGGCAATGTACAGGCCGGTCGGATCGCTCGTTGCCTCCCCAAGCCACTTTCGCTTCTGCTCCTCGGTCCCGTACCACGCCAGCGGCATCAACGCCAAGCCGTTTACGAGCAGGATACACGCGAAGCCGGGATCGACCGCGCACACCTCCTCGGCAACGATCTGAAGGTCAACATTGGTGACCCCGCTCCCGCCGTACTTTTCCGGTAAAAACCCGAGAGCGAATCCAAGCTTGTATGCCTGAACATAGGCAGGTTTTACCATCTCGAAGGCCTTTTGCGGATCCGGTTCCGCGTCCGCCTTGGCCACGATGGGCTTCAGCACTTCCTGAGAAAATTCACGCGCTGTCTTTTGGAGATTCTTCTGTTCTGAAGTGAGCGTAAAATCGATTGCCATCTTTTTCGTCCCCCAATGGTAGAACCGTGAAGCACGATTCGGCGACTTTCATCGTAGGTGTGGGCCATGAATCCGCCTCTCCCGTATCCGCCACGGGGGGTGCGCGAACTCGTCGCTTTGCGTCGCTGAATCTACAGCCGACGTCTCGAACGACGGGTGCACAGGCCTGCCCAAGGTAGGCGCGTGACCGGCGTTCCGGACGCTCCCATGGTGCGGTCGTACCGTGCGACATGGCTCCTCGCTCGTCGCGCCAACCCGGTGATGCGACCGCCGGATTAGCCTAAGCACTCTGTTCGGAAAAACCGAAAATAGAATACGACTTTTGCGGCGGACATGTAGACAACACCCCTCCCGCAGGTTATCTGAAAGATGAGCGTTACGGTAAGCCGCGTGTCACGGAGAAGGGCGCGCGAGGCTTTCGCGTGCGGCGCTTCAACGGGGAGGCCAAGTGATTGCCGCCTTCGCTTCTTGGCGGAAGATTTGGTTTGGTAGCCCTCTAAAGGCCTAGATTCGAGCGTTTTGGTTTGGAATTCAGGGCTGGTAGGATCGAGCCGTGGTTTTTTCCCCGTTTTTCTTGATCTACTTTGTCCTGCTCCTCGCTGCCCTATTCTTTTTCTTCGGTTTAATCCAGATTGGCCTTATCGCATACGGTTTGCAGCACGCCGGTCTCACGCCGCAGCAAGCCTTTGGGATGCTGCTTCTGAGTCTCGTGGGCAGCTTCATCAACATTCCGGTCTGGCGCTTCGAGCAACAGGATTTCGAGGTTCTCGACACTGTATACTACTTCGGCATTCGGTACCGAGTGCCGCCGTTTCGCAGAAAGACCGCGACTGTGATCGCGGTGAACGTGGGCGGAGCGGTTCTGCCGACGCTGCTGAGTCTCTACCTATTACTGCGGGAACCCGCGGCGGTGATGCCGGGCGTCTTGGCGATTGCGGCCGTTTCGTTCATCACGCATCGTTTCGCCCGCCCGCTTAAGGGAGTCGGGATTGCGATGCCGATGTTCGTGGCTCCGCTGGCAGCCGTCGTCGCGGCGTATGTCTTCCATTGGCTTCTCGGGGGCGGTTGCGACGTGAGCGCAATCGCGTACGTCGGCGGCGCGATGGGGACGCTTGTAGGTGCTGACCTTCTCAATTTGGGAAAGGTGAAGCAGCTCGGAGCGCCAGTGGCGTCTATCGGCGGTGCTGGAACCTTCGACGGGATTTTTCTCGCGGGCCTAATCGCGGCGCTTTTAGCCTAAAGACAAACGGATTGCCACGAACCGTTGCTACGGGGCTCGTACCATCCAGGCACGAGTCGCGCAACAAAAAGGTCTAACGCAAGCGTGGTCAGGACCTCGATCTCCCCCACCCATACAACCTAGACACCGCAGCTCTCTCGCTATGAAGCCCGCACCTTAAAAAGCGCGGGCAAAGCGCGGTTGAGGTAACGAAATAAATCGGTCAGCTTCGTGGCCGAGCCCTAGGCTTCCGATATTCCCGGTATTAAGCCCTTTTGAGCTAGTGCTTAGCCTCTATACGCTTGCCGTACGAGACCTCGCCTTTGTCGATGCGGAGGCTAAAGCCGCACTCCGGGTTCGTACACACCCACGCCTTGAAGATCACGGAGGCGCCGTCGGTGCCGTAATCTGAGAGGGGGATCAGGAGTCCATTCTTGCATTTAAGGCATTTAGGCAGCTCCACTCCCGCTCCTCCTTTTCCTCTTACCTGCCTTGGTTCTTACCTGTTTAGGTAAATTATCGCAGCAGCCGCAAGGAATCAACGTCAGTTCTTCCGAGGTGCGCCGGGAGGCCGGATGCCGCTCGGCATGCAACGTGGTAACCTTAAGTGAGAAAGCTCGGCCGTTACCCAAATGTTGCTTATCCGCGAGGCGCGTCCCGCCGATCTGGAACAACTGCTGGAGCTGGGGCGAATCCTGGACTCGGTCAACGTGCCGACCGAGGCGGAAGAAATCGCCCGTCTGATCGACCGCTCACGGCGGTCGTTTCGCGGCCTATTGAGGAATCGAGGCAACGCGGTCTATGTTTTCTGCGCTGAAGACACAAGCTCCGGCGGGCTCGGCGGCTGCTCGATGATCATAGCCAAGCACGGCACCCCCCAGGCGCCTCACTATTACATGGAGATCGCTACCGAGGAGCGCTACTCTCATACCCTGCGTAGGATGCTGCGCCACACCTTCCTCCGTTTGCGTTACTCGATGGACGGCCCCACGGAGCTTGGCGGCCTTGTCGTGGCACCGTCCTACCGCGGTCATCGCGCGAAGGTAGGCAAGCAGCTTTCATGGGTTCGTTTCCTCTACATCGGCAAACATCCTGACCGCTTTCAGCCTCATTTAATTGCTGAGATAATGCCGCCGAGGACAGCCAGCGGTTCGCACCTGTTCTGGGACCATTACGGTCGGCGTGTAACGGGTCTTTCCTTCAAGGAAGCTGACCGCCTTTCAGCCCGGGACAAGGAGTTTATCAAGGCCCTCTTTCCCGACGCCCCGCTATACACGTTCCTCCTCCCGGAGGAGGTGCGCGCGTCGATCGGCGCAGTCAGCGACCAATCACGTCCGGCCGTGGCATTGTTAGAGCAGGCCGGCTTGCGTTTTCTTAACCAAATCGACCCCTTCGACGCGGGCCCTTATTACGGCGCGCCCGTGCGCGACTTGTTTGCTCTAAAGCACCTGCGCTTCAGGAAAATCGAGAGCGCCACTCTCGCGTGCGACACTGATGAACCGCGCTATCTCATCGCCGCGGAAGATCATGAACACGGATTTCGCGCCGCTGCGGCCGTTGCCGACTCCAACAACGGTCGCATCCTCGTCCATCCCAAAATCTTGGACGTACTCAAAGTGCGGCGGGGTGACCTCGTGGACGTGCTCGCGCTGCCTAAAATTTCCGGTGCGGCTCGCCGGTCTGCCGCGTCAGCGGATTCACAAGCCACGCACCCCCGTACGGCGCAAAGAGGCGAAGCACAGGTGCGTTCCGATTGATCGCAGTCAGCGATCTTTCCCTGCGCTCGCTTTGCGCGCGAGCAACTCGCCTATGCGCGGCGACCACCAGATGGCTGCTCGAGCGCTTCGGGAAAACGTCGTATCAAACGGCAAATGCGCTACGAGGCCGCGTCGACCCGCTTGTGGCGCGGCGTCCAATGCCGGACACCGTGAGAAAGTGGGCCGCGACCGTCCTCGCACACGTTCGAACGGGATGGCGACCGGGTCCAGTATTGATAAATCGGTATTTATAAAAACGAGGATATCTGGCTAATCATCAGCTTGGCGGTCTGTTACGAGCGCAACAAGGCGCGGTAAAAGCGTGCCGCCGTTTCGACTTGACTAATGAAATTGTACTCATTGGGTGCGTGTATTACCCCGGTGGAGGGACCAGGGCCGAACACGACAGGTTTGAGCCCCATCGCCGCGTAGACGCCGGCCTCCGTGCATCCCGCCTTGGTGTCCGTTCCCTGCTTTATCCCCGCTTCCGCCAAGGCGCGGGTGGCCAACGAGAGCGTCTCGCTCGTAGGCTCGGCGCGAAAACCCGGATTAGCCCTTACCTTGATCAGTTCGAAGCTGAGACCGCGAAACTCGTCGCGAAGCTCTTGCACGATCGTTGCAACCGCGTGGTGCACCGCCTGTGGTGAGATCTCCGGCGGCTGGCGTAATTCGAACTCGAGCAGCGAACGAGGTCCGCTACACCGAAGCAAGCCGGCGTTCCACGTCAGACCCGCGTCGGTTGAATCAGACGTCGCGCCCCCTGTTCGCGCCACCTTTTGCGTTAAACGGTCGATGAACTTAAGAAGCGCACGCACCATCGCGGTTGGAATTGCCCATCGATCCCTGCCAACTCGCGTGCTGGCCTTGAAACCCTGCTCTTTTTCTCTACCGTGGGGCGCGGCCGTCCCGCCGCTCTCGTTGACCTCGCCTGAGTTCGCGATCTGACCGGGCGCTTCGGCGCCGAGCAGCGCACTCACGTCGGCGAGCGAGACGTCGCGGCTGACCGCTACCGCCGCGTGGCATAGCGCCGGAACCTTGTTTACCGCGTCACCGCCGTTTAGTTCGACGACTTTTAGTTCCGGGTGACCAGCGAGGCCGCGCAACGCCCGCTCGATAGCGTTGCGGCCCAGATGCGGCGTGCTCGAATGAGCCGCTTTGCCGACGGATGAGACCGCGTGAACCGTAGTCCTTTCGATGATCTGCTCGGCCGGTCCCTCGACGGCCAACTTAAATACGTTAAGGCCACGGTTGCCGATGACTAGCGCCAGACCTGAGGGTTCGCCCACGAAAGCCGGGGCATGCGGCGGCAGGAGGCGGGCGCTTGCTAATTCGTTAGCACCTCGAAGCCCGCTCTCTTCACCGAATGTCCCCACCAGATAGACAGCGCGACTAGGTTTGGGGGTGTTGATCAAGGCGATCGCCTTCGCGGCGAAATCCAGCTTCGTATCGGCGGCCCCAAGCCCGTAGATGCGCTCGCCGTCGAGGGACGGGTTGAACGGATCCCCGCCGCACGCGCTCCATAGAGCGTGGTCGCCGGGCGCCACCGTGTCGAGATGAGTGTTCAGTACTAACGCGGGCGCGGTCAGTCTCTTCGCTTTGACAACCGCGACCAGGTTGAGTTGGTCTGGACCGCACTCTGGCGAGGAAATCACCCGTGTTTCGATTCCGGCCGGAATTAACAGTTCATGGGCGCACAACTCGACGATCTGGCGCGTGCCACGATCGGTCACGCTGGGACAGGCGATAAGCTTTTTCGACCATTCGAGAAGCGCTGAATCAGTCACTACCGTTGGGACCTCAACTTGCCGGGTGCGCGCCCTACTCTTTAAGGCAGCGCTCTATAATTGCAAAGGCCCGATCCATTTCAGCGTCGGTGATTGCCCCCGCCGGTAGAAACGCCCGTACCCACGTCGGCTGTCTTCCACCGCCGCCGTAATACAGCGCCAGTCCGGCCTTGAAGCATCGCTGCAGGAATCCCCGCGTCGCTTCATATGAGCCGGGTCCCAATTTAAACGCGATCATTGCGCCGACACCGCGAAACTCCGTCACGATTTGCGGATAGCGCCGATGGAGCCGCTCAAGACGCTCGAAGCATAGCAGTTCCAAACGTTTCTCGCGCCCGTGTGGACCAAAATAGCCTTCGCCAACCAGCTTCTCGACGATTCGACGACCGACCGCCATCGCGACCGTAGCACCGGAAAACGTGCCGGATATTAGGCCGGGGTCAGGTGTCAGCTCGGCGCGGAAAAGAACGGCGCTGCCCTGAAGCATCTTGCCCACCGTGATAACGCTCACGTAATCAACCAGCCCGAGCATCTCCGTGGCGAAGAGTTCCGAGACGCGCCCGAAGGTCTGGACCTCGTCAACCCAGACCGGGACCCCTGCCCGCGCGCATTCTTCAAACAATGGGACGAAGAACTCGCGCGGTGCGGGTCTAAAACCGGCCTCTCCCTGGACCAACTCGACCACGAAGGCCGCCATTCTGTCACCCTCGCTGCGAAGTATCCGTCGCAGCGCCTTAAGCGACTTGTCGGGCGACTTTTTGTCGCCGCTATCGTAAAACGGAATGTAAGCGACCGGGAACGTGCGAGGCTGGCCGCGGCGATAGTCAGGGCGGTCGGTGATCTCGGCCATCGCAGTCGTCCGTCCATGAAAACATCCGCGAAACGCGATCACGCCAGGCCGCCCGTCACGCCACCTGCGCAGCAATTTCAACGCGTTCTCGTTGGCGTCGGCGCCTGATAGCGAAAGCCAGCAATGATTCATCACGGCCGGCGCATTGGCCAACAGCGTGCGCATCAGAGCTGCATACTCGCGGTTGAAAATCAGGTTCCCTTGCATCACGAGGTCGCTGCAGGCGGCCCGCACGGCGGTTTCGATTAGGTCGGGATTGCCGTGGCCGAAAAAATGAACGCCCACGCCGAGCGCGAGGTCGAGCACCCATCGGCCGTCGGCGGCCATCATGCTGGCGCCCTTGCCTAACCCGGCTCCCACGTAAGGATAAAATGGCGGGCGGGCGCGAAACCGCGTCAGCTCATCGAGTTCTGCTTGCATCTGGGCCGGGCTATACGGTGCTTCGCCGCGCTGCTGCGCTGCCGCGACCTCGCGCAGGATCAGTCGCAGACCGCGCTCGAAGCCGCTGCCGTAAGTTCCCATCGGCGAGGATAGAAGCGGGCCCGGTTAGCGGCCCGGAACTCTGGGACGGCGGCGCCGCCCTATTTCATGGTTCGAGTGGAAAAGCCGCGATCGTTGTAGATCAACAAAATCCGTCGACCGCGCACCACCGTTTCCAGGGCGCACTCGCGTCCCCATAAGGAATAGACGTACCCCAGGGTCTTTTCGGCGTACTCCAGATGCAAGTCGCGCCCGTCGTGATAGTGGCGCAAATAGAGTGTCCGGTTTTGTCCAAAGTCGGCGTCCTCGACCTTGATCACGGGAATCGAGTTGGTGCCGACATTCTGCAGCAGGGTTTCCTTGACGCGCTCGAAGCCGTCTTCGTCGGAAACCTCGCTCACCACCAGGTCATTGCCGCGCGGCTCGAACTTGAACAGGTCCAGCTCCCGCGCCAACTCGGGGGTCAGATAACGGCGGATGAACGACGTGTCGCGCTCCACTTCCCGCACTTGGAAAAGCTTTGCTTCGCCGGTCCGGTCGGGCGCGCCGTATTGTTCAATTTCCTCGGCTGTGGGATTGGTCCAGCGCCGATAAATGTCTTCCCAGATTTTGAGCCCCAGATGGTACGGGTTAATCTGCCCCGGAATCGGGCGCACGACCTGGTTGTGCCGGACCAGAAATTCCAGATAGAGCCCCTGGTCCAGGTCCATCGAATCGAGGATTCGCTTATGCCAGTAGCTGGCCCATCCCTCGTTCATGATTTTGGTCTCGATCATCGGAAGGAAACTTCTCGCTTCCTCGTCGACAATCGTCAGCAGGTCTTTCTCCCATTCGGCAAGATAGGGGTTGTGGTCGCGGATAAAGAGAAGAATGTCCTGTTCCGGTTCGAGCGGAACCTTGTTGATGTCGGGTGGTTGAAACCCGACCGGCCGGTGAATCTTCCTATACTGGTCCGGCTTGGGTTGCGCCGACTCCATCGCCTGCTTTATCTGCTCCTCGCGGCCCAGCTTGCGAATCGCGAGGTTGCGCCGGCGCTGAAACGAGAGGGCGTGCGCAGCGTCGAGCAGCCGCTCTACGGCGTCGATGCCGAGCGAAGGATCCTCGATATACTTGCGCACACGTATTGCGTGCGCCTTGAAGAGCTCCACGGTAAGCTCGGCGCGCGTCGCCTTAAAGGTGAAGTTGTTCTTGAAAAAGTCGTTGTGCCCATAGACGTGCGCGATCGTCAGAATCTGAAGCAAGAGCGAATTATCGCGCATCAGGTAAGCGATCGCCGGATTCGAGTTGATCACCATCTCGTATGGCAGACCGCTTACGCCGTAATCGTAGAGAGTCTTTAGCTTTTCGTACTGCTTGCCGTAGGACCAGTGCGGATAATGGGACGGCATGCCCGAGTACGCCATGTAACCAAGCATCTGGTAGTGGTCACAGAGTTCAAATTCCTGGTCGAAGCAATCGAGCCCCGCCTTAGCGACAGCTTCGCGAATTCGCGCGTCCCACGCGAGCAGATCCTTTAACTCGTATCCTTTCATGCGACGCCGACTCTTTCTCCGCTATAGCCGCGCTGTTTTAACCACTGCGCTTCGCGCGGCCTGCGCGGGCTTATCAGCGGCGGTCTTTACGCCGCCCCCTCAGCTAAGCGTTCTTTGGCCAAAAACGTCTTGAACGAGGGCCAGATGTCCTCCTTACGCTCGATTAGAACAGTGTGAAAGTTCGGCGCGCTCAGCCGCCGAAAAATGCTTAGCATCGAGGATTCGTAGTAGCGTGACCCGAGCGGTTTGATCTCGCCGTAGCCGAAAAGGTTGCACACCTCGGCTAGCTCTTGCGCGGCTCGCAGCGCGGCAGGGTTGTCCGAGTCGAAATTATCGCCGTCGGAGCAGTGAAAAGCGTACACATTCCAGATCGACGGATGGTATCGTTCATGAATTATCTCCAGGGCCTTGGCGTAGCCGGAGGAGATGAACGTGCCGCCGGATTCGCCCTTGTGAAAGAACTCTTCTTCGCCGACCTCTTTGGCCTCTGTGTGATGGGCGATAAAGACGATCTCGACATTGCGATAGCGCGTGGTAATGAATTGGTAGAGCAAGAAGAAGAAACTTCGCGCCAGATATTTCTTCATCGTGTCCATCGAGCCGGATGTGTCCATGATGCAGATAACCACGGCGTTGGACTCGCGCCGCATCTTTGGCTCGACGTGACGATAGCGCAGATCGTCGGTGTGAAACGGGAACCGCGGCTCTTCCTCGTCGGGCTCCAGCTCTTCGAGCGCCGCGTGGCGCGTAGCCAGCTTGCGCATGATGCGCTGCTTGGCGGTGCGCCGCTTGTCCAGGCGCGCGCGGATTCCCACCCGCCGATGGCCTTTCGGTTTGGAACTGCGCTCACTTTGAATTTCGCGTAACGCTTTACGTTCGAGATCTGGCAGTTCGAGATCCTCGAACATTATGTCGATAAGCTCTTCGAGCGTGACGTCCGTCTCGTAGTAATCAACGCCTGGCCGGTCGCCCGCGCGGTCGCCGGCCGTACCCTCCGTGCCGACTTTGCCGATTACCTGGCCAGCCTCGGTGTCGCCTTCACCCTGGCCAACACCCGGCGTATTGTCGCCGTATACGAACCGATATTCTTTAATTCCTCGCAAAGGAACCTTGATTATCTTGTCCTTGTCTTTGCCGATGATTGACTCTTCGGCAATGATGTCAGCGATGTTCGTTCGGATTGACTCTCGAACCTTTTGCCGATGGCGCAGACGGTCGCCCGCCGAGCGGTCCGAGCGCTCCGCGTTGGAGCCACGGTAATCACGAAAGATGCTATCAACCATGATTATGCCCGACGCCGGATCCGACGCTGACCATCGCGCGCGGCGCGGGAAATCTTCACGGCTTGCTGCGCCGTGCGCGGAGACGGTCAGTCTCTCCAGAGGTTATTAGCGGCGTACTTCAAGACCACGTCAACGCATGACTCGCAATAGCCACTATCGAGTAAATTATGGACCATCGCGTTGTACTTTTCAGTTTGTTCCTGGTCTCGGGTGCGCGCCTTGGTAATGATCCGCGAGATGTCGCGCACTGAAGTCATGAGCTTCTTCTCGATCGCTTCCTTGAGCGGTTCGTAACTGCGGTAGCCGATTCGCTCGCCTCGCCGCGACGCTGCCCACAGATAGGCGATTACCTCTTGGCGAAAACCGTCGGCGGCCGAACCGATGATTGCGATCTGCTCCTCGATCGACTTCAAAAAGCTCTCGTCGGGAGGAAGCTCTTCCTTGGTGTTGCGATCCCGGACCTTGGTGCGATTGACATAGGCCTCGGCGTGGTCGAGGTAATTCTGGAACAGCGCTTCGGCCTGCTCCTGATACGAATACACGAAGGCTCGCGTAATTTCCTTTTCGAGGATCTCAAGGTAGGCCTTGTGCAGCGTGTCCTGGAGCATCTCGAGGTACTGCTTGCGCGTGTCGTCGGACAGGTCTGCCTCCCGCACCATCGAGATCAGAGCCTCACGCACATTGATCGGGTTGATACAGTTGCCCTGGACGTTGTCCGAGAGAGCGTTATCCAGCGCTTTCATGATGAAGCGGGTCGAGATGCCGAACATGCCTTCGCGCTTGGTGTCCTCGCGAAGCTCCTGAACGTCGACTTTCTTCGTGCGGCCCTTTTCGACCACTTCCTCGCCGTTGTAGAGCTTGAGCTTGGTCATCAAGTCGCACTTCGACGTCGGCTCCAGGCGCGACAAAATCGCGAACATCGAGGCGAGTTCGAGCGTATGGGGTGCAACGTGAGCGCGGAAATTCGAGTTGCGTATGATCTTCTGGTAGATCTTGACCTCTTCGGACAAGCGCAGATTGTATGGCACCTTTACGACAACGATACGGTCGAGAATCGCCTCATTGGTGTGGTCGGCTTTAAACTTCTGCCACTCGGCCTCGTTGGAATGCGCCACGATGCAGGTATCAACGTAGACCATGCCGTGGCGCCCCGGCGCCGGGATGACTTTTTCCTGAGTGGCGGTGATCATCGCGTGCAGATACTCGGTCTCATTTTTAAAGACTTCGATGAACTCCACCATGCCACGATTGCCGACGTTGAGCGCACCGTTGAGTTCCAGCACTCGGGGATCGCCCTCGGAATATTGGTCGAGCTTTGAAATATCCGCCGAGCCGATCAGCACCGACGTGTCCTGGTTGTTGGGATCCACCGGCGGCACGACGCCGATCCCCACGCGGTTACGCTTGGAGAAGCTGCGCGTCACCACGGGAACCTTTTCATACTGCGCGTTCAATTCCTCGCGCAGCCGATAGCGGCATACCGGGCAGAGGTCGCCCTCAATTTGCACGCCGAGCATCTTTTCGAACTCTTTGCGCAAATGTCGGGGAATAAGATGAAGTGGCTCCTCGTTCATCGGGCACCCTTCTACCACGTAGATGGGGTCGCTCTGTTCCAAGCCGCGCTGGATGCGCTCAACTAACGAGCTTTTGCCCGAGCCGACCGGTCCCATCAGGTAGAGCACCTGGCGACTCTCCTCACCGCGCAGCGACGCGGAGTGAAAATAACGAACTATCTGCGCGATGGTTCGCTCGATACCAAAAAACTCGTCGGCAAAAAAGTTATAAACCCTGACCGGGTCGTCCTTGTACAACCGTCTGGTGCGCGGATCATCGGTATCCAAGACACCCCGCACCCCGGTGGAGATGATAATGTCGTAAAGGCGAGCGTGGGAAAGTTTCGCTATGGTCGGGTTTTCTTTAACCTTTTCGAGGTAATCGAGCAGGGTCCCTCGCCATTGCTTGGATTCACGCGCGGCCCGGTCCTCCCGGATTACCTGTTCAAAAGAGTTGACCTCGCTCATTCCTGACTCCTCTTCGCGCCATGTCGGGATTGATCAGAGGGTGGTAGCACGCTGCGCGAGCAGCTTGCTTCTCGTACCGGATGGACTGTGTGTGCTGTTTTCAAGCACCGTCTCGGAGGTAGTATAGCTTCGCGACGCCATCCAAACAAGCCAACGGACAAATCGGATGTAGTGTCCGCGCGTTCGTAGATGGGGTTCGGCTATTTCGCTGGCGCCTCCATCGTTGGGCACACGGGCCGCGCGCTTCATGCGCTGCGCACAACTTAGGTTTTTCTAACCACTCTCGGCCGTCGCCACCGAGTCTGTGATCACTATCCTGTCTTTGGCCGCCTGCTCAATCCGCGCCGCCAGAAGTTTGTCGTCGTGGGCGAAGGTGATCCACCAGCGCGCCGCCGCAGCCTGCTCGAGCATGCGAGCCTTGGCCTCCATCGTTCGCAGCGGGTCGACGTCGTATGCCTGATTCCAGGCGGGCTTAATATGCGAACGAGTCGGTACGATGTCGGCTAGATGAGCAAAGCCGTGACCGTCGGCTGCTTTAACCGTGATGACCTGATGGTCCCGGGTGTGACCCGCGGTAACCACCGTTTCAACCCCAGGGATAATCTCGGTGTTCCCGTCGAGCAGTTCTAGCGAGTCGGCTAGCGGATCGAAACATTCGGGCACATGGCGGTAAGCGGCGCGCAGCCGAACGTTTGTCGCGTTACGAGCGATCTCGTACTCACCACGCTGAACCAGATAGCGCGCCTTGGGAAAGGTCGGTGTAAGAGCGCCCGACGGTCCGCGCCGCACCACGCCGCCGCTGTGGTCAAAATGGAGATGGCTTAGCACCACGTGAGTGATCTCCTCCGGCTCGATCCCCAGGGCGCGAAGGTCGGCGACTAGCTTCCCCTCATCGCGATCGTAGGCCTTGCGCTCGTCTTGCCCCAGACGATTTCCGATTCCGGTGTCGGTGAGTATCGCCTCGCGCCCCTTAACCACCATCGGGCACGTGAGGCCAAGGCGAACCCGGTTCTGCTGATCCGCCGGATGGTCGCGTTCCCACAAGACGCGCGGCACGACGCCGAACATGCATCCTCCGTCATTGTGCCAGACACCGTCGGATAGCAGGAAAATTCTGAAATCTCCGATCTCAAGTTCAGGTAAGGCCATTGCGTTGGGTTGCATCAGCGCGCCAAGGTTCTCGTTTCTCGAATTATCTGCGCTCGAATCGTGCGCGACAAAGGCCGGCGGTGCGTATAAAACTCCGCTGCGGTTGGAAGCGACTCATACCTATATTTATAAGGATCCTGCGACCCACAAGCCGAGTGCCGCGGCCAAACCACCCATCACCACCGTGAATCCGGCGAGCAAAGCCGCCCGCTTGACGACCGTCGCCACGTCGCCCGCGTCGATCTCGCGTGCGCTCGTCGCGCCGAGCCGTGCACGTCGCATCTTGTACGACCAAGTCGTGGCGCCAGCCATTGCCCCGAACAAAGCTATCTTAAAACCGACCGCGTACAGGAATTTCGCCGGAAAATGATACCCGAGCGGCGCTCCCAGCCTTACCAGCCGGACCATTCCTGCACCAAACACGATGACCGCGGCGAAAAGGCCGAGGCGATTTATAGCGGGCAAGACACGCAGCACGAAAGGCTTTAATTCGGCGCTTTCCGGCCCTATCGCGGTTGCTGCAATCATCACGCAGGCGCTCGCGCCAATCCAAACCGCCGCTGCCACTACATGTAGCCAAACCATCTTCTCGCTCTTGCGCCAGCCGCCGTTCTAAAGCGCCGATCGTTTCCGCTCAATTTCGCCTAAAGACTAATGCATCGCGATCAACATAAGTCACGTGTGCCACATTGCCCGTTTTCAGAGACCAACCTCCCTCTTGCATGGGCCCGAATTGCGCATGAGCCGATTGCGTCAATTTTTCTCATTTTCAACGTGCCGTCGGGCGGTTGTTGTGGGCGGCTCCCCGCCTACCCGCCGAGCGCGGCCTTCGATGTCGACGTGGTCCCGGCGATCGGCCATCTGGGGAGGCCCTGTGCAACTCGCTGTCCTGTGCCGCACGGCTCAATTCCATGAATTCAAGGATAACTCCTTCGCGCAACGCCCAGTCGCTGAGTCGTACAACACGCTGGCCGAAGCTGTCCATCAGCGCCTCGGCAAGCAGCGCACCCGCGACGATAACCCCGGCCCGCCGCGGGCTCAGGCCCGACGTGCGTTCGCGTTCTCCGGCGGTTTGGCCGCATAGCGCCGCCCGCAAGACGGTTAGCTCCCGCCGGCCCAACGTTTGCCCATGAAGCTGGCGAGGGCTTTCCCCGGTGCGCTTGGCATGCGCCATCGCGGCGAGCGAACGGAACGTGCCCGAGGTGGCGATCATCATGGCCGGCCGATGAGCGGCGGCTCTTAGCGCAAAGGGACGCAGTCGGCGATCCACGTAGGAGCGTAGCGCGCAGATCTCCATCGGCTCGGGCGGGTCTGACTCGATGAAGTGCTCAGTCATCCTCACCGCGCCAAGCTTAAGGCTCGTTTGCCACTCGATTTTGGAGCCAAGCGCTTGAACCAGTTCGACACTTCCGCCGCCGATATCTGCGACCAGCACCCGCTGATTGCGGATATCCATGGCTTGAGACACAGCGCGAAAAATCAACCGCGCCTCCTCATCACCGCTGATAACCTCGACCACGAGACCGAGCTCAACCCGGGCGCGGCGAATAAACTCCGCGCCATTTACCGCCTCGCGAATCGCGCTGGTCGCGACCGGCAGGATTGCGTCCACTCCTTCGCGCGTCGCGATCTCGATCATCCCGGCCAGGGCGTCCATTCCGGCGGCCATCACGCTCGGTGACAGCCGCCCCTCAACCAGGGTGCCGTAACCCAGCCCCACTGGCTCGCGTATTCGTGAAGTAATCTTAAAGCGCTGGTCGCGAATCTTGGCTATGACCATGTGGATCGAGTGTGATCCGATATCGATCACCGCGACCTTGGCCGGAGAGCGAAAACCGGCGCGCGGTCCACGGCCGTCAGGCGAGGTTAACCGCGTCAGTTGCGCCATAAGAATTACTATATCAGCGCTGGTCCGAAATCGGAGAAGCGCGGCTCGCTTTCCGCTCTTTTTTGGCGGTAAGCGTCCGCGTCGAGTCGGAGACTAAAAACCCTGCGGCAAGCGCCCGTGTCTGAGTGGATGGGCTTTGTTTTAGGCCAAAACGATAGGCAGGCTACGCGTCGATGCCCGCGTCCGATTCAGGCTTAATTTGATGCTCATCATTTTTGATGGCACAATCAGGTTACCGACCGCTAACCGGCCCTTTAAGGCGAGGTGAAATGCCGTGGAACGAAAAACAACGGCTTCGGAAGGCGCCGGATTAGGCAAGCCGATGGCCACCCCATCCGGCGAGCAGAGCGACCGGCCGGCCATCGGCTTACCTCACATTTCGAAAACCTCTTCCTTAGACAGCCTCCTGGCGACGCGCCTTCGCAAATTCGTGAGCCAGCTCCCAAAAGTTCTTGGCGACGAAGACCCGGAGGCGATTCACGATTTACGCGTCTGGAGCCGCCGGCTTCAACAGGTCGTCTCCGCTATGTTCCCGAAACCGCGCAATCAACAGGCTCAGGCCGTGGTAGAAACGCTCAGGCAAGCGCGCCGTGCGGCCGGTACTTGGCGCGACTGCGACGTTCTAATCGAACTGGTACGGCGCAGGCTCAAGCGGGTGCGCCAAGCAGACGAACGCATAGCGTGGGAGGTCGTTTACAACTACTTGCTGGCCAGGCGGGAGCGGGCGATCTCGCGTGCGCGCCACAGGTTGGCCAATCGCCGGCTGTTCAGTTTGGCGCAGACCCTGAAGCACCTGGTTCAAAGCGCCACCGACGGACCGACTGGAACGGCGCATCACGATCATCCAGAGTCGCTCACAGGCGCAGCTATAAAGGAAAGCTACGCGTTGTGGCGCAGCGCGCTGGGGCGCGCTTCCAAGAGTTTGAATCCGGCCGACGTGCACGCTTTTCGGGTTCAGAGCAAGCGTTTGCGCTACCGGTTGGAGCTTGCCCGCGACCTCGGTGCCCATGAGGCTAAGCCGGCCCTGGCTTGGCTGCGCAACCTGCAGGATGCGCTTGGGCGCCTGCAGGATAGCCGCGAGCTAGCGCGGATGGCCGCCAAGGCCATGGCAGATCCCGACTTTTTACTCGAACAGCCGCGCGCAGCAAGCCGCCTGCTCGCGAGGCTCGCGGCGCACCGTAAGGCGGAGATTGCCGAGACGGAAAGGCTCCTCGAGCAGGTCAGGAATGCGCCGCAGCTCTCGGTGCTCGAAAGCCTACTGCCCCATCGCCCTCACAAGCCCGAACATCATGATGACACCGTGGCTCATGATCCGGCTCCGCCTCCGCTCAAAGTCGCCGGGGAAGTTGCGGGCCGCTAAAGAACTCACCGTCCCACCGCAGCTCAGGCAAAAGCCGGCGCGAGCAAAGCAAGCCTTCGGTCGTTCGGTCGATTTGCCGGGCGCTCGGTGGTTCAAACAAGCTACAAATTACACGGATTTGTTTGACGAGTTCGGCGGCACGCCACGGCGAGCGACGCTCACCTGTCGCGCACTCGCGATGATCGCTTGCCGATTCGACGCAGTTGCCGCTGTGTGAGCATCCACGAAAGCCGCGCCGTCCCGGTCTCAAAGCGGCGCGTAAGCTCCAACGCCACGCACGCGCCCTTCTTTAAGGACATCTGCAAACCCTCTCGGGTGCCGGTCAGCAACAGAGCGACGAGGGCGCTCAACTGCGGCTCGTGCCCTACCGCCAGCACATTCTCGTTGCGCGCAAACGGCGCCAATGCGGCGACCGCTTTGTCCGCGGGCACGCTGCCTACCAGAGCCTGAAGCTCTTGCGGTTTCGCGCCGTCAGGGTAGGCCTCGGCGACGATTTCAGCCGTTTCCTTGGCGCGCACCAGCGGGCTGGTCAAAATCGCGTCGAACTTGAGCCCCAATGCGACCAACCCAGCGGAGGCGGCGCGCATTCGAGCGCGTCCGCGCGGCGTCAATTTACGCGCCGCGTCCCCGCCGCGCTGGCCAGCAGGCTCAGCCTCCGCGTGGCGAAGGATGTAGAGCATCATCTGATGTTATGCCTCTCAGTGTGAAGCTCTCGTGCTGTACCGGTGGCTCCATAACTGAGAAACCGGCAGAGCGATGATATTGCCAGCCTAGGGAGGTTTCCACAGTCAAGTGTCGATAATGTGATAAACCCAAACGAGGCGGCGGAGGGTCAGATCATCCGCCGGCACTGAAACTTGCGCGCCACTTGGCGCCTTTCACTTCGAGTCGCCGAGCGGTTGAATGACCCCCGTCTCTTGCTCGCCGCTCGTTGAGCTTTCTTCGGGACGCAAGGCTCCGTGCGTCGACAAGTAGTCCAAGATATGCCGTCGCAGATCGTTTTGCACTTCGTCGATCGAGCGACGCGCGTCGACGGTAATAAAGTTAAACTCGTGAGCCAGGCGACGATATTCTTCGATAAGGCGGCCCTGATAACGGACGAAGGAGTCGAAGAGGTCGGTGCCAAGCGAAAGATGCATCCCCGATTCCCAGTGGTTCATTCCCTTGTTCTGCACCACGCGCGGAATGAGCGTCTCGACGTCGATATCCAGATGGAGCACCAAGTCCGGCACCAGCGCCATCCCGAACAGGTCGCGCGTCCACGCCGGGTCCGCCCCCATCGCGGTGTTGCGCGCGAACGCCGTGTACATGTAGCGGTCGGCGATCACGATAAAGCCGGCCTGCAACGCCGGCAAGATTTCATGTTCCAGGCGGTCGGCGAAATCCGCGGCGTAGAACAAGCTGAAGGTGGTGACGGTCAGCTGATGGCCGGCCTTCGCTTGGTTGATCGTTTCATGAAGCAAGGGCGACCGTACCCAGCCTGTTTTGCTTACCGCGTAACCCTCCACCTCCAGCCACGGCCGCAGGAGTTGGATCTGCGTCGAGCGTCCCACGCCGTCGGTACCCTCGATGGCAATCAGATGTCCAGGCAACGGCTTTTCGGTCAGGTATGGCAGGCCATGGCCGTACCATGCCTTACCACGTCTCTTTAGCGGCGGCGACATGATTCCCCTTCGCTCGTTCGCGATCATAGTCGCGCAGGATCTCGCGCATCATGCGGCGCACGACGCGCTGCTGATCCAGAATTTCGCCCGTAGCGTCGATTGTGCGCAAACCGAACTCAACGGTTAACTGGTCGTAGATTTCAAGCACCCGGGCCTGAAAGACCTCGAAGCTCTCCGCAGGATCGTTCGACAGGCCGAGGTCCATTCCCGCCTCGTGGTACTTGAGCTTGGCGCGACCCGAGAGCAGCCGCTCCAATGACACCTTAATCGGAACGCGAAAGTAAAAAGTAAGATCGGGGCGCAGCGCGAAGCTGTAGACCTTGCGCACCCACTCAGGATGTACGCCGCGCGCGACATCACGCGCAAAAGCCGTGTAAGCGTACCGATCGGACAATACAATCATTCCCGCTTTCAGCGGCGGCAAGATGTTGTAGGTCAGCCGATCGGCGAAATCCACGGCATGAAGCAGGCTGAACGTGGTGGGCGTCAGCAGATTTTTCCGCTTCCCACGCCGCAGCGATTCCCGCACCAGGCGCGAAGAGTTCCATTCGGTAAACCGCACGGGATAGCCGCGCGAGCGAAGCCATCGCTCAAGCAACGTCAACTGCGTCGACTTGCCTGACCCGTCGATGCCTTCAACGGCGACCAAGCGGCCCGGATAAGGATGGGGCGAACAAAGCAAGCTTTTGCGCTCGGCGGCGCTTGCTTTGTCGCGCCTTTGACTTTTCCCATCGACCGTCCCGTCCCCGTTCGATTCGGTGGCAGCCGATGCTTCTGGTGGAGCGAACTCGTCTAAGGGTGGTACCGCCATAAGCGCTGCATATGTCTTCTTGTTTGACTCCGCGGTAGCCCTAACGTCGCGTGCGCTGGCCCTGTCCTTGCCGCACCCTATCGGGCACACGCCGCTTCAAATCGCGGATCGTGCTCGATTCGATGCAGCGGGATTTAGTAAAGCTAATCGAAGCATAAGGAAACGCTTGGGTCTAGCCTGCGCGCAGCCTGCATCCCCGTGACGTAACCGCGGCCCTGCTTTAAGTTAGGCCTTCATTTTTCGCGACCAGCCAGCTGGACCGCGGCGGTCACGCCGGCTTGCCGCCTTGCAACTCCCTGTCCGCCAATTGACCGACCTATTCAGTATCCGGATCAACCTGCGCAGCCTCCAATTCCTTCATCCCCTCGGGTTCGCTATTCGCTGCCCCCTTTGCTGCACGCAGGGGCGCCAGGCGGCGCCCACGCGGCGGCTTAGGCGCGCTGCGCGTGTCGGGCTCATTCCACAACGCGATACCGCCAAGAAGTCCATCGATGTTGCTTACCACCGTGACCCCATCCGGCAAGTCAAACCGGATAAACTTCGCGTTGCCTCCGCCGATGTATAGCCGGTCGTAATTAAACGTTCGCTTGAGTTCATCGATTGCCTCGCGCAACAGAGCGTTCCACCGCTTCTTGCCCTTTCTTTTCAACGCGCGGGCGCCTAGTTCCTGCTCGTAAGTTTTTCCTTTATGGAACGGATGGTGTCCCAGTTCAAGCGGGATGCGCCGTCCTTCGGCAAAAAGCGCCGAACCGAAGCCGGTGCCCAAGGTGATAACCAACTCCAGGCCGTGTCCGCTCACGGCGCCCGCACCTTGGACAGCCGCGTCGTTGGCCACCCGCACCGGATGTCCAAGCTTTTTTTGCAGCGTTTTCTGAAGGTCGAAGCTGGTCCATCCCGGGCCCAAGTTTGGCGCCGTGTAAATGACGCCGTCCTTCACCACTCCTGGAAAGCCAAGCGAAACCCGATCAAAGTCCGCCTGCAATTTGGCAAGCTTGGAAATGCTGCGAACGACCGCTCTTGGCGTCGCCGGCCTTGGCGTGGGCACGCGCACGCGTTCGGTTAACGGCTCGCCTTTCTCATCCAGCGTGATTGCCTTAATGCCGCTGCCGCCAACATCGATTGCGAGCGTGCGCACTGATTTGGCGGCAGACTGTTTCGTGGCCGCAGGACTTCTTGCT
>JAJYYI010000021.1 GCA_021801125.1 Deltaproteobacteria bacterium
GGACCTCCGTTCGCGACCGCTGTCGGCGAAGGCAGCCGAACCGCAACTCTGAACCCGCCGCCGCCGCACCGCCGAGAACTATGAAACTGAGTAATCAAACGCTTTCGTCAACAGCCTGCTAGGCAGCACAGTGCCTGCACCAGAGTACGGCCGCGAATTTTGGCAGGGCCAGCACGATCAGAACACCGACGCATGGGGGCAGGCGGTAAAAATCTGCAGCGAGTCAATCCTCGCTAACTATCCGAACTGTCTGCCCGTCGAAAAGATCGTCCAGGCCGAAGCGCAAAAGCAGGCGGCGCACGAGCGTCAGAAAAACGCACACTTCGATGAGATGACGCGGCGCGGTTACGACTTCGATGCGGCTCGCGGCCTGTGGTTCCGCGAATCTGAAATGATTACGCGCCGCTGCGTCTATACGCGGCTTTCGCCAAGTTCACTGACGGATTTCAGCGCGACCTTTAAATGCCCACCGGGCACAAGGCTTCCAGAAGGAGAGAAGTGATCATGGGACCCGCTAGCTTCGGAATTTTTCAGCAAGTCCTATTCGATTTTCAGAATGCTACGCATCAATGGCTCGGAGAACTTTACACGGTCGGCATCCGCCTCTTCTGGATGGTCGCAGCGATTGAGATGGTTCTTCTCGGCATCACGAACGCTTTGCGGCGCGAATGGGAATACCTGCTGATCGATCTCGCTCGCGCGATCGGCGGAATCGGCGCGATGTATCTGCTCCTACAGAACGGTCCGGACTGGTTGCAGCACGGGCTGATCGCGAGTTTTGCACTATGGGGCGGCATGACCGGAGGCGTTCCTACAGCCGCGATGGATCCCGGCAGCGTGATGCAACAAGGCTTCGCGTTGGCGGAGGTGTTGCTGAGAGCCGTGGCGAACGGATCGTGGTTGCACATGGCGGCGAACATGACCGTCACGATCCTATGCGGAATAGCCATCATCGTCTGCTTCGCGCTGGTCGGCATCATCCTGCTCGAAACACTAATCGAAGGCTACGTCGCGTGCACCGCTGGCGCCGTGCTGGTCGCAACCTCGGGCAGCCGTTTCACGCACCGTTTCGCCGAACGGTACTTCGGTTGGGCGTTTGGCATCGCAGTCCGGCTCTTTTTCCTCTACCTAATTCTCGGATTGGGCTACTCCTTGGTTAGGGACTGGCAGACTACGGCCTCCGCCCATTCCACCGAAATTCTTAGCAACATCTACTATCCAGTCGAAGCGGTCATTGAAGCACTTATCCTGTTAATTCTCGCCGGAAAAATCCCCAACCACGCGGCCCAGTTGGTCGAGTCCACAGTCAGTCTGACCCTAGGCGACATCGTGCTAGGCAACCTGATCAGCTCGTCGGTGCGCAACGGCATCAGCGCGGCGGCGAGCGCTGGCGCCGCGCTGCTGACCGGAGCGCAGAGCCTGGGGGCGACCGTCGGCGGCTCCGCTCAGGACCGCTTCCAGCAGCTTCGCCAACTGCTGATGAACACCGTGCCGAACGGCCATGACGGCGACCACGGCGCGAGGCGGACGCAGCCGCTTGAGCCGGGCGACTTTGGTCAGCGGACGCAGCCGCTGAACGGCAAAGCTCCGGGAGGCCGGCCATGAACCTGTTGTTGCGAAAAGCGCGGCAGGTATTCGCCGCTCCGGCGATGGACACCGCATTACCGCCCTATCTCGCGGCCCGCAGGACGGCCCTTGCGGAGTACGAGCAGCTGGTTGAAGGCAACCGCCTGCTCCGCCGCGTCCTGGCGGCGTCATCCGCGGTAAATCTTGCGCTCGGCGCACTGCTCGCGTTCTTTGCAACGCGTCCACGCGCGATCCCCTACGTGGTCGTGGTCGACAAGACCGGCGCAATCGCTGGCGTCGCGCAAGCGCTTCAACCGGGTGCGCCAATTCCCGAGGATGCGGTCGTCCGCTATCAACTCGCGCAGTTCATTCGCAACGCTCGTGCGGTCCTGAACGATCCGAGCGCCATGAAAGAACAGATTCGGCGCGCCTACTCGCTCGCGCGAGGAGAAGCGGGGCAAGTTCTCAACGCCTGGTATCGCGCGCACGATCCGTTCGCCAAAGCGCGTCACGGAGCAGTTCAGGTGCAGATCGATTCCGTTCTCAAGCTTTCGCCCGATTCCTACGAAATCCGCTGGACGGAAACTCCGCGCGACCGGGAAGGCCTTGCGGAGCAGGCGAGCCAATGGCGGGGCGTGCTCAAGGTTGTGACTCTTCCGCCCGACCCCGCCGAAATCCTTTCCAATCCGCTCGGCCTGTACGTAACGCAGATCGATTGGGAGGAGGAGCAGTCATGAGGCAATCGTTGAATTCATCAAAATGGCCGCCGACGGCCCGGGAAGCGAAGCGTGGCGGAGTCGAGCGGCTGGGAGTTCTTGGGCTGCTGGCGGCAGTCGTGATGACGCCAGGATGCGCGGCGCAGAAACCGGCGCCGCCGCTGGAGTTGGTTTCTGCGAAACTATTGGAGCCAGCGCCGCCGGCGCCTGAGCCTGCAAGCGTCCTCGATCGGCAGCCAGGCGAAGTCAAAGCCGCCATCGACGATTACGCGCGCAACGGCAAGGCGCGCGTCCTTCACGATGGAATCTCTACCATCTTTCCGTACGATCCGAACAGTCAGCCGGCGATCGAGTGCAGGCCGCTTCGAGTCACCGAGATCACGCTCGCGCCCGGCGAGTCCGTTAGCAGCGTGGCGGCAGGGGACACTGAGCGCTGGATCGTGAACCCGGTCGACGGACGCGTTCTGGTCAAACCTAAAGTCGCCGGCATCGCCACCAACCTGATTATCCTGACCGACCGGCACAGCTACAGCATCGCCCTGCGGACCGGCCGTCACTACATGCCGAGAGTCGGGTTCTACTACCCACGCGAGATGCTGGCGGCAGAGCACGCGCGCAACCAGGCGGCAGCCAAGGCGGCGCAGCAGAGCGCCGTGCCGCCGCTGCTGGCGAAGCTCAACTTTGGGTACGCAATCTCGGGACCCGACGTGCCCTGGAAACCGGTTCAGGCATTCGACGACGGCAGCCGCGTCTATGTGGAGATGCCCGAAGATCTGATGGCGTCGGACGCGCCATCTCTGATGGTCGCGTCCAACGGGCAGGATGCGCTGGTCAACTACCAGGTTAAGGGCCGCTACTACGTCGTTGACCGTCTCTTCGAGCAGGCCGTGCTGGTTTCCGGCACAGGCGCCGAACGCAAGGAAATCAACATTAAGCGGAACGGCAAGATCGGGAGTCAGTCATGAACGTCGCAGATCAGGAACTCGACCGCGAGCAGAAGGTGGTCCAGCAACCGGCGGACGAGCAACCGAAGAGCCGTCTGCCGGTGAAGCGTCTTCGCCCGTGGTTTGGAATCGCGCTGTTAAGCGGCGTCGCCGCGGCCACCGCCGCAGTCTGGGTGAGCGCAACGCGGTCCGCGCCGACCAACTCAACCAATGATGCTGTCCGCAACGAGCGTCCCGACGAGAGCTGGCTCAATCACGAACCGGACCGCTTCGCCAAGGCCGGTTCCACCCCGACTCCAGCGCCTGTTGCCACGCCTACGCAGCCGATGACGCTGCCGAGCTATCAACCCCCGCAGAGCTTCCAGGCTCCGCCGCCGGCCAACCCCGACGCCGACTATCAGCGTCAGGAGTATCGGAGAGCGCTCGCCTCCGACCTGATCGTGACTGCTCCGGGTCAGCCACCAGCCGGCCAGCAGGTCTTGGAGACGCCGCGCCTGCTCTCACCACAGGCGGACGGCCAAAGGGCGGCATCCGCAACCGACACGACGCCGCTCGCGGTGTCGCCGCAGCCGGCTTCGCCGTACACCATCAGCGCGGGCACGGTCATATACGGCACGCTCGAAACCGGCATCAACTCCGACCTTCCCGGCAACGTTCTGGGACGCGTCGCGCAGGACGTAAAGGACAGCGTAACCCAAACCTATGTTCTCATTCCGCAGGGCAGCAAGCTCATCGGGACCTACGACCGAGGCTACCTGACGCCGCAACAGGACCGGCTCTTCGTCGCGTGGCGCGAAATCGTCTTTCCCAATGGCGGCGAGATTCAGCTGCCCGACCTGCCCGGGACCGACCAGGCCGGCTACGCCGGTTTCCAGGACCAAGTAAATCATCACTACGTCAAGGTCTGGGCGCCGGCGCTGCTCATGTCCGCGATCTCGGCCGGGATGATGATGTCGCAGGCGCCGATCTACGCCGGTGGCGCCTACGGCGGCTTCTATACGAGTCCCGGCCAGATGGCTGCGATGGGCGCCGGCCAGGAACTTGGGCAGGTCGCCATGAGTCACGTTGGCAACGCGACCGTAGAGACCAAGCCGACGATTCAGATACGGCCCGGCTACAACTTCCGCGTGATGGTCACGCGCGACCTCGTCTTCGCGGGGCCCTACCATGAATAGAAGACGAATTGTCGCAACCTTACTGATGGCGTCGCTTTTCACGCTCAGACTCGCGCTTCAACACGCGGGGTTGCGAATCAACCTGACCGCCAGCGAGCCGCGGGGCCTATACCTCACCGAACAGAAGCCGTGGCGGCGCGGGAGCCTTGTCGTGTTCCGTCTTCCAGCGCGCCTTTCAGCAGTGGCGCTCGAACGCGGCTACGCGTTTCCTGGACCAACAGTTGACACGGCGATGAACGGGTTGAAGCGCGTTGCCGCTCTGCCCGGTGACATCGTCGTACTCGCGTCGAACGGAGTCAGCGTCAACGGCATCTTGTGGCCGGCGAGCCAGCCGCTTGCGCAGGATTCCAGCGGCCATCCTCTTCGGCAATACCCATTCGGGATATATCGCGTGCGACACGGGGAGGTGTGGCTGTTGTCGGACAATCCTCGCGGCTGGGACAGCCGCTATTTCGGGCCACTTCCGGTTTCGAACATCATCTGCGCGGCGGAGCCGCTGCTCACGATTAGGTAACCGCCATGAAGACGGTCCTCATCAGGCTCTGTCGGTCGATGAGCTTCATAGTTTTTCCGGGCGTGATGCTTCTCCTGCCGACCTACCCACTGCCGGTTCAGGTCGGCTACGCCGCAGTCTTGGTGATCGTTGCGGACGGTTCCATTAGGGAATGGCGTTCGCCCGAAGCCAGCGGCGCCGATCGTCTGGTCGCTGCGCTCGCAATTGCCGGCGTGATGCTGGCCGGATTGCTCTTCATCCTGATGGCCGCGTCGACACTGCATCAGATTATTCATCGGCCGGGCGCGTCAGCCGCGCCTCTGGCCTGAACTCAAGAAGGAGGTTCGCAATGAAGATCGGAAGAATCGAGAAAGAGAAGCCGCCGGTTCAGGTGCGGCTGTCGGTTCCCGCACCGCTCCACGAACGCCTCGGCGACTACGTGCGTTACTACCGGCACGTCCACGGCGAAGAGGCGGAACTCAAGGCGATCATGATCGAGATGCTGCGCAGCGTCGTGGATACGGACCGCGACTTCCAGCACTGGCTCAAGCTGGAGTCCACAAAGCCCGTAAACCCAAGCTCTACCGGCGACCCTGCCCACCCCCGTCGAGTCCGCCCTGACAGCGCCGATGTCTGCAGCGATGCGAACGTCAAGGCGCAGATCCAGGCGTAGCTGGCGGCGCGTGCGTCCGCTGACGCGCTGCGCGCGTGTTTTACGTTGGACACGTCACCCATCCCCCGATGGAGCGTCTTCGGAAGCGGAAAGACGCAGAAGCCATTGATTTCTCAGGCGTATACGGACGCGCGCAGCGTGAATACAGAGCCCGAATACAGACGCCCCAATCAACCAAAAACGCCTGATTTTACTGTGTATACAGGCGAAGGGAACCGACGATGGCGAACGAAGCGAACAAGGTGATCACTTTCCGATTGCCCGAGGCGCTCGCTCAGCAATTGGAAGAGCGCGCCAAGGCGGCGGAAACCAGCGTCTCGCGCTTGCTGCAGGAACTGGTCGCCGACTTCATCGATGAAGAGAATCCGGACCGTTACGAGCCGCCGCATCCGCTGCTGATTCGATATCTCCTTCACATTGTTTATGAGCTGGTCCGCACGCGGGCGTCGCTCTTCAGCATCGCCGAGGATCGTCTGCTCGACGAGGCCGGGCTGCAGCGGATCTACCAGTCGGCGCGCGAAACCGCCCAATCTTATATCGGTCGCCTCGAAGAGGAGATGACCAAATCGTTAGCCGCTTTGGCCGCGAAACGCGAGAGCGAACCCGAGGCCAGATGATGGATTTCAGCGCATCACACGCCGCCCGCTGGCAGGCCTATCAGACGCGCGCCCGCATCGGCGCTCGCATCTGGTTTGCCGCCATCAAGGGAGCGTTGCTGGCGTGGATTGCGCTCACGATCTACGTCGTGTGGCGCGAGACCGCGGTCTACTTTCCGGCCTTTGGCCACCGCTATTTTCTGTCATGGCTTCTGGCATGGCTGTTCACCGACGTGCCGGGGCTGCGCGGTCTTGGGCCGTGGCTCCATCTCCAATACGAGGGACGATGGTATCCGCTGCCGGCGATGTATCAGTTTCTCAACGGGCCTCGCTTCTATAAGGCGTCGTTTGGCTTCTGGTTCGCGCATTTCTGCCGCTACACGTCGATCGCGCCGGCAGCCTTAATCGGCGTTTTCATCGCGCTGAAACTGCGGCGCGAGGCCGGTCCGGAGCACGTGAGAGGTCTCAGACTGTTGACGCCGCATCGGCTGAATGCACAGCTTGCGGGCGGTCAGCTTTGGCGAGCCGGCCGCATAATTGCTCGCCTTGTTTGGCTAGGACGGTGCGGCGCTCCGGCGCCAATGCGGATCGGCGCAGTTGAGATTCCGCCTAAAAAAGAGCCGGAAAATTTTCTTATCACCGGCTCGCCGGGAGCCGGCAAATCGACCCTCATTCGCCATTTCCTGACGCGCATCGCGGAACGCGGGCAGAGTGCGGTCGTTCTCGATCCGGAACGCGAGTACGTGCAGGAGTTTTACGATCCGAAACGCGGCGATTTGATCCTCAATCCGCGCGACCGGCGCTGTCCATGGTGGTCGCCGTGGGAGGAATTCCGGAAAGAGAGCTTGGACACCGACGTAGCGGCGCTCGCGGCCTCGATGCTGCCGGACCTGCCGAACACCTTCGCCGAAAACGCCAGCGCCCGGTTCTTCCGCGAGTCGAGCCGGACCCTGCTCGAAGCGATCTTCCACCGAGTTCCCAAGCATCAAACCGAGCGGATTCTTCAGGTGCTGTCGCTGCCGCGCGAGGAGTTGCGGCAGACGCTCGCTGGAACCCCGGCGGAGCCGCTGATTGATCCGGGCGCGCACGAGCAGGGCGCCGGCATCGTCGCGACCGCCGCCGGCGCCGTACGCCCGTTTCAATACCTTCCGCGCCGCGAGGACACCAAAAATTCGTGGTCGGCGCGACGCTGGGCCGAGCGGCCGGCGGGATGGCTCTTCCTCACTTCGATGGAAGATTCGCGGGCGGCGCTGGTGCGCCTGCAGGCGCTCTGGCTCGATTCCCTAGTGCGCTGGCTGCTCGGCGCCGATTTGGAGCATGCGGGCCGCCAAGTCTGGATCGTAATCGACGAGCTGGCGACGCTCGGCTATCAGCCCCAGCTCGAACAGTTGGTGACCCGCGGGCGCAAACGAGGTCTTTGCGTCGTGATGGGCTTCCAGAACGTCTCGCAGCTGCGTTCGATTTACGGACGCGACCGCACCACCACGCTGACCTCGGCGCCGACCACCAAAGTAATTCTGCGCTGCGACGAGGCGGAAACCGCCGAGTGGGCGAGCGAGCAGCTCGGCAAGCACGAGGTAGTGCGCATCGAGATGACCGCGCTTGCAGGGCTTTCCAGCTATCGCGAAGGCTTCAATTTGCAGCCGCATCGGAGCGTCGAGCCGATCGTCATGGCGGCGGAAGTGCAGTCGCTAAGAGAATACGAAGGCTATCTCTGCGTCGCCGGCGCCGACCGCGCCAAGATCGCGATCCCGCCGCGCCATCTGGAACGCCGCCAGCCGTCGTTTCTACCGCGCCAAAGGGAAGCTCACGAAGGCGATTCCTTATCCAATTCCGCCGCCGGACAACGCGAAAAGCAGGACGAGGCCGCGGCGGCCGGCGAGGCCATGAATATCGAATCCGCAGCGCAGCAAGGCCGGGCGAATACGATCGCTGCTTCGGCGCGGGGCGCGCGGCGCGACAAGTGGGCGTAAACGGCGATGATGGTGCTTTCCCCGCAGGCGCTCGAAGTCGGCCAGGCCGAAACCTATTTCGAAGAGCACTACTCGCACGATGACTACTACAGCGAGGGGCGCAAGATCGCCGGCCGCTGGTTCGGTAGAGGAGCCGAGGCGCTCGGACTGAGCGGCGAGGTATCGCGGGAAGATTTCAGCGCCCTGCTCAAGGGCGTCAATCCAAAAGACGGAGCGGTTCTGGTTCCCGCCGCCGCCCATAACCAAAAGCATCGCGCCGGCTGGGACGGCGTCTTCAGCGCGCCCAAATCGGTCAGCGTGCAGGCGCTGGTCGGCAGCGACCATCGGCTCGTCGACGCTCACCGCGGCGCGGTTGAAAAGGCGCTCGT
>JAJYYI010000140.1 GCA_021801125.1 Deltaproteobacteria bacterium
AAACCGTTATGTTCACGACAGCGCCGAGCATTACACCGTGCGGGTCCAAGTGTACCTTGGCTCGGTCGATCCCGCCTCCGTCGCGGTTGAACTCTACGCCGAGGATCTTGACGGCGGCGAACCCACGCGCGTCCCTATGAACGTCACCGAACCCATCCCAGGTGCGGTTAACGGATGGATTTATCAGGGAAGCCTCGTCAAGAATCGGCCGGCCGATCATTACACCCCGCGGGTCGTCCCACATCATCCCGATGCGCTCGTTCCCCTTGAGGCGCCGGAAATCTGGTGGTTCGGCTAATCTGTCGCTTCGCCCCGGCGGCAATAACCCGATCCAGGGAGGTCGCACCGAACGGAGCGAGCGATCCCGCCGCTAGCGCGGTTGATGAGGCATCGCGGCCGTTTGGCTCGCGCTCAGCGCCGTACCGCATTCGCGCAGCCACGCCGCGGTGGAAAGCTCATCTTCGGCCAGCAAGCGCAGGGCCTGCTTGGTTTCTATGTCGCGGTTGAGAGCGGTAGCAAACGCGAGCAGGGGCGCCACCGCTTGCTGTGGTTCCTGAATCACGGCGGCAAGCGCCGATAGCTTTTCGAGGTCCGAGATCGCGCCGTTGCCGAGCACCTCGACCATTTGTTTGCCCTGTTCGGTAGTGGTGGCGCGGAGTTCGCCGCCAAGCTCGTGGACGCGGCGCTGAATTATCCGCGCGTGATAGGCCTCGCGCTCCGCGGCGATCACCAGCCCCGTTCTAAGACCCTTGGTGCGACACACCGCCGCCCACTTCGCGAATCCTATCGCTGAGTCCATCTGCGTGGCGTGCAACTCGTCGAGGAAGCTGAGCACCGCCTCTCGTTCTGATCTATAAACCCGCCCACCAGCCTCAAAGCTCGGCGATTCGAGCTGGCCTGGCTCGCCCGACTCGTGTTCGAGACGAGTCATCTCCTCCTCGAAAGCGGCCTCGCTCATAAGGCCGCTGCGAAAAGCGCGGAGAAGCTGTCTGATTTCAAAATCACGGTTCATAATCCTTCCCCTAAGCGGAGCAGCCCAAATAACTCCAAGGTGACTCTCAGATCATGAGCACGTCCCGTGCCGGATACGACGAGGAAGCCAGCCTTTCACCTAGAGCGTTTCGCGCGGCAATTCGCCGTCTGACCGGGCTCCGGACGTTGTAGGCACAAGCCGCCGCTTGTGAAAAACGGTTGCGCGAGAGCGGCAGCAACACACATGCGGCGCTCGGCACCATTCTTGGTGGCGCGGTACGTCCCACCTAGCCGCGCCCGGTCAAGGAAGCCGGGAGCTTGCGATGACGCGGCGCGCAGGCGCTTATGGCGCCCTTCACCGGCGCAACTTCCTTGGAAAGTTGGATTTCGGAGGATGCCGGAGCGCGTCAATCAAGCCGCACCGACGGAATCTTAGTGCGCCTTAGGAAGCGGCCCAGCCGGGCGGCAACGGCATCGTTTCACCGGCGGTAATGCCACACCTGAGGCGTTCTGCAACTTTCCATACCAGGGGTGTTCTGCGGGCAAGTCTACGGCCGCACTTCAGGACTCACTGGCGGGACTCGCAGGTCGGAGGCCGCCACGCGACGCTCTCAGGCATCGCCGTCACCTTTTCCTGCGGGAGGCTCAAGCTGATACTTGTTGATTTTGGCGTAGAGCTTCTTGCGGGAAATCTTGAGCATCGCCGCCGCATGCACCTTATTCCAATCGCAGGCTTCGAGCGCGCGAAGGATAAGGTCCCGCTCGACGTCCGCAAACGTGCCCGGATTCGAAAGCGCCTTTGGCGCCGGCGAAGGCGAACAATCGAGTCGAGTAATGGCCGGCGGGAGGTCTTCCAGCCCGATGAGAGTCCCGGTGCCAAACGTCATTGCGCTCTCGATTGCGTTCGCCAGTTCGCGAACGTTGCCCGGCCACCTGTACTGAAGCATCGCGGCGAGCGCTTTTTCTTCAATACCCTCCGTGATTATGCTCCTGCCCAGCCGACTATTGAACAGCGCGATGAAGTAGTCGACCAGCAGCGGCAGGTCCTCTAGTCGATCGCGCAGTGGCGGCACCACCAAAACGTTGGCCTGCAACCGGTAATACAAGTCCTCTCTGAGGGAACGCGAGGCCACGGCCTCGTCGGGATCACGATTGGTCGACGCCACGAGCCTAACATCAACCGGCGTTTCATGGGTTGAGCCGACCGGACGCACTGCGCGTTCCTGAATCGCGCGTAAAAGCTTGGTCTGCGTCTCAGCTCCCATCTCGGTGATCTCGTCGAGCAGCAGAGTCCCGCCCTCAGCTGCTCGGAAAAGGCCCGGATATTCCATGTTGGCGCCACTGAAAGCCCCTCGCTTGTAGCCGAACAGCTCGCTCTCTATGAGGTCTCTGGGTATTGCCGCGCAATTAAACGCGATGAAAGGTCGCTCGCTTCTCGGTCCGACTTCGTGGAGGGCCCTGGCCACCAATTCTTTTCCGCTTCCGCTTTCGCCAACGATAAGGACGGTACCGCTGGTCTTGCCGGCTGCCTCGATTCGCCTGTAAAGAGCACGCATCACGGGAGACGCCCCGATGATCCCGTGAAAGCGGCTGCGCTCGTCATGCGGCAGACGGGCGGCTTCGCGTTCGAGTTCCTTGATCCTAACGCCCGTGGCCGCGGATAGCGCGCGGAAATAAGCGTCGACCAGTAGGATTATTCTGATGTGGCTTAGCTTGTCGAACTTGGCGGTGGCTTCCAAACTCGGAGCAGACTCGGACGGAAAAACCCTCTGTGCCGCTTCCTCGAAGAGGTGAAGCGAGGCGATGATTTCCTGAAGCGGCACGCCTCGCTCGGCGAGGGTCTCGCCCAGCCCTTTGACGTTTTCGGCGTACCGATCCATGTTGCGTTCGAGCAGGTCGGTGGTTTCGCGAAGGATCGCGGCTTCAAAGATTCGCGAGAACTCAGCTTCCGACAAGGTGCGAGCCTCGCCAAAGTGCAAAGCGTGAAGTTGGTACCAGTCGGCAACGACCTCTGCCCGGTTCTCTCGAAGAGCCTCAAAGATTCCCCGCATCTCCTCCAGGTCTTCATCCCACAGCAGATGAAAATGACGGGGCAGCCCGCGTCGGCGCAAATCTGCTCCGGCTCCAGGATGTTTTTCGTGTACCTTTGCAGTGTTCTCGGCAGACATCTCGGCGAACGGAAAGGCCCACCACAAGCCGCTCGTGGTAGCATATCATTGTCCACCCCCTCGCGCAAAAGCGCGTCTTAAGCGCTGCTTAGCGGCAGTCCGGGCTGTTCCAGGCGTACGCCAACCACGCCGTAGCAAAGAAGTTAGCCACAGCGTCGGCAGATCGGCGCCGGCGCGCTGGCCGAAATCACACGGCGTCCGGCGCGGCAGACTCGCTGACGTAGCTGTGCGCCAGCGCGAAGAGGCGGCGCGCGTTGCTGCGCGCGGCCACCCGTTGCTCGGCAGGAAGATCGAGTTGAAGGCTCGCTAGAGTCTCAAGCTTACCCCGCAGCACCGCGCGGTGGCATTTGTAGAAGCGGAGCAACGCAAGAAATTCCGAGTCATGGGTTTGCGCCGCGTAGTCCTCCAAGAGGGCGTCGGCGAGTTCCGGTCGCTCGGCAAGTTCGAGATCAACGGCCAAAGAAGCCAACTCCGACGCCGTGTCTCCGTACCGCATTCTTTCGCTGTACTCGGCGCAGTCCAGGATTAGGATGTCGTCGGGGCCAAAGTACACCGACTTAGACCGCAAGTCGCCGTGCCCTTCGCGCACATGGCCATCCCGGGCTCGGTTATCGAGCGATTGCCGCCGGGCGACGACGTAGCGACGTACGTACGCCGCGACGGTGGCGAGGAGTTCGCGGGTCACGCTATCCGCTGCGATTTGGTGCGCGTGAGCAACGTTGCAGACAACGAACCTCGAGATAGCGCGCGCCGAACCCCAAATACTCGCCTTTGCGATCGACGCGTTGGCGTGGAAACTTACGAGCTTCTTTGCAATCTCCCGCATGTCGCTCGCGCTGACGGCGTTGTCGGCGATCATCCGATTCAGGATTCGCTCGCTGGGCAGGCGGCGCATAACGACCGCAAATTCGCGCACGCCGCTCTGTTTGCAATCGACGTCGTCGACCAGACAGTATACACCGTGATCCTCGGCAATGCCCTTAATCCCCAGGTACACGTCCGGTGCCAAGCGCCGGTTTAAAGCCACCTCGTCAGCGCACAGCCGATAGCGCTTGGCCGCAGTCGCGGCGTCGAGGAAAGGAAAGCGTACAGGCTTTTTGATTTTGTAGACGAACTCCCCGGCGAGCAGCACCCAGGACATCATCGTCTGTTGTAACTCGACCCGTTCGCAGTGGTGGGGGTAAAACTGCGGCCGCATCATGGCGTCTATGAGTGCCCTTGTAGGTCCGGCACCCGGAGCCAAGTCTTGAGCGGTTGAATTTCGGCAAATCTTCACTTTCGTTTCGGAGGAAGCGACTATCCTTAGGGCTCTTGGACAAGGCGAAAGCGATTAGCGTGCCAAACCGAACGTTGAGGGTTTCACGCCCCTAACGCGGCCGCTTTCGCTCGCTGTCTCCAAAGGGATCAGCGCTTTCGATACGTAAGGAAACAGCCACAGGAACAGAATCGAAACAGGGTGTTGTTATACGGCGTCTCGGCCGTGGGCCCACTTGCGCCCAACCCTCACTCTGCCCTGGCAAACTAATTGCTCTCTTGACCTTCGAAGCATTGTGATGAAGGCGGTCGGACGAGCAGCCCTAAGACGAGGCGTGACGCTCGGTCCCTCATCCTTCGTTCGCGGGCACGTGCCAGAGCTTCCACAGTTGCGAAGGTGATAGGGGAGAAAGCGTCGCCGCGGTCCGGTAGGAGAAGCTTGTCAGGATGGTTGCGGGGCGCGATGACCAGAACTGCCGCAGAGAGCGAACGCAAGCTGTCGCTCCAGAAGCTCCCAGCGCCGGCTCGGCCACCGCGTCACTTCTTGGCGCCGGTCGAGCGGGCGTCGCGTTAGGATGGAAAAATGGTGGCATCTCGGCCACAGAGCGCTCCGTTTGTAGCGAGAGACTCTTAAGCTTCGCCTCGCCGGAGCCACCGCTTAACCTCGGGCTGTTGCACCTATAAGGAGAGACAGATATGCCTCGACCCGAACGCAGGGGAAAGCCAACGCCTCAAAAGAGGCCGCCTGAGTCGACCACCCCGCAGCCCCTGATCTGCGCGCGATGGATGACGACGCGGCTGCACACGGTCAAACCGCTCGATTCCGTTGCACACGCTCGGGCCCTGATGGAAGAGCATCGCATCAATCACCTGCCGGTCGTCCGGAACGGTGTCCTCGTAGGGATCATAACCGATCGTGACCTGCGCGACGCGGTCGAGAGCGTTATCACCTCCGCCAAGCTCGCGCACGCAGCCGAGCCAGTACCAGGCACATCCGAAAAAATCCCTGTGGAAACCGTGATGACGCACAACGTCATCACGCTCGCCCCCCACAGCACGATGGTTAACGCGGCCGCGGTAATGCGGCGCGAAAGACTCGGCTGCGTGCCAATCGTCGATGGCGGTTTCTTGGTCGGGATCGTCACGCGCAATGACGTCCTCGACGCGTTCATTGCTCGCGAGGACGCAACGCAGACGGCGCCCACAGCGCGCTGAAACGACAACGAAAGGGCTTGAAGGACGGAGGCATTGCCATGGCCAACGGGCGTCGAATGCTGGGCCAAACAAAGCAAGCGAGGGGCCTCATCCGCAGCCTCAATCGCGCGATGGTGCGGGACGACAAGAGCCCGCGGGTCGTGGAAAAGACTGCGCCGCCGCACGACCCTACAATATGCGCGCGCTGCGGCGCGGTCTTCTTGCGTAAAACGTGGCGCAACGATCACAAGTTGAGCGATGAACAACTCGAGCGCGGGGAATGGGGCTTCTGCCCCGCCTGCCTGCAGGTCTCAAAGGAAGAAGGTCAAGGACGACTGCTCATGCGCGGAAAAGCGGTAAGCCGCGATCAGGCTGCCATCCGCCGCCGCATTCGCAACGTCGCCGCGCGCGCCGCCAAAACCCAGCCGCAACGGCGCATCGTCTCTATCGAGTCAACCGACGGCGGGCTCGATGTCCTCACAACGTCGCAAAAGCTGGCGCACAGGCTTGGCCACGAGCTCAAGAAGCTTTTCGGCGGCCGCGTCACCTACACTTGGAACGACGACGGCACGCTCTTCGCCACCTGGGATTATCAAGCGCCGAAGGGCGCTGCGCATCGCAATCAAGCGAGAACGTTTCGCACGCGATCCGGTGCTCGCGCCTAATTCCAAATCGGCAAGTCTATTTGCGTCGGAGGAGGAATTCTCCCTCTGCCTGCGGCCCCGCCAGCGCACCGGAAGATTGCAACGTCGCAAGCTAGAGATCGCAGGCGAGCATAATCACGTGGAGCACCAAAGACGCCCGCCGCAGCCCTATCAAACCTCGTCGCTGTAGTGTCGTCGAACTGCCCAGCTGCCAAGGGGTTTAAAGCGACAACCGCCACCGCGAAATTCTACTTCGTCTGACAGGCACTTCGCGACTCCACGCCATTTACGGCGCTCTCAGGGCCTCCAGCGTTCTTTTCCACCCGTCGATAGTCGCACTGCGCACACTTGGCTCAGAAGTAAATTCCGGTCCGCGGAGAATTTCGAAGCCTTCGTGCTTGTCAGCTTCAACGTGATCTATCTTGATTTCCACACGTTCCAGCGTGATGCCCGGGTGAAACGGGAGATATCGCGGACAACCTCGAAGATAGAGGACTTGATGCGGAGCTATGAAGCAGAGCAAGGCGCGTCCCCCGCGTTTGAGGTTTTCCAACGTACGGGTGTGTGGCCAAAGCGCCACTCGCAGAGTGTGCGCGTCGAGCGCCAGGATTTCCCCCGCGCTCAACATGCACGGACGCGGCGTGCCGTTGACATCGGTTGTGATCAGCAAGTACCCGCGCCCGAACTTCTCCTCTAAACCCTCACCATTGAAGGCTTCCACGCATATCGAGGGCATCTCATGCGACACTAACTCGGACATTCGTCGAATCCTTTCATAAGGCACGGTGAAAAGCGCTTGCTAGCCGCATACCGATGCGTAGATGCCTAACCCGCTATGCCCGCAAGCAAATCACCCATGGAACAAATACAAGACGGTCGCCGCCTACGAATTTATTTGCGGCCTACCGGTGCCGAATCGCTCGCCATACCGTCCCCTAATGTACCTCTTTGAAATCCTCGGCAAAAGCAGCGCCGAGGTGGTCTCTCTATCGTCCGTAGCCCTTGCGACTCCCAAACCGACAGGCCCCTGAAAGCTACAAATCGAAATCACCCCAGTGGTTCAAGCTTTGGAGAGACGCGCTCCTGCTCCGCGAATTACCAACCTGCTGTCGCGTCAAAGCCAAATCTCGTCCTGCTCGCGCTGAAATTCCTTCACGCACCTGCTGGTCTTCAATTGGCCCTCGAACTCCACACTCCTAGAGAAGTCTCCTAGCCCAAGACCTCGGTAGGTTGACGCCAACGGCGACAGGTAAATGCTTCCGAAGGCGTCATTCTTTTCTTCGCGATCCTGAGTCGTGTCGCGGAGTTGGTGGAAAAGTGAAAAGGCGTCAAGATCCGACGAGTTGAGCCACAAATCGCACCTTCTTGATGGCGGGAGCCGGAGGATGACGCCATGGAGAGCGATTGCAGGGTTTTAGGGGAACGGAAAGTTGCGCGCGGGGATCTGATGCGGGAGAGGATTCGGGCGACGATCGAGGCCATCGTCGAGGAAGAACTGGAAGCGGCGCTGGCCCTCGGCCGCTCAGCACCGGCATAATGTCCGATCACCTGCGTTGCGACGCGTCAGGGTGCTAATGCCCAAGAAGACAACTATTGCAAAACGGAAATACCGGTCTAAACGCTGCGCACCATCTAGGGAAGCTCTGCACAGGTCTTGACGGGGCTGCTACTTGAGATGGTAGTGAGCACTTTGAGGAAGGAAAGGCGACAGGGAGGTAGATTGTTGGCCGCTTGGAGCGGTCGTGCAGACTGCTATTCTCGCCGATCCGGATCACGGCGAACACCTCGCTTCGGCCGGGGCAGTCGACGGCGCAGTTGGTAGAGATTGGCCAGTGCGAATATGGTCTGGGCCCGCGCCAGGTTCTCGGCCAGGCCGCGATATCGGACCTTGGTGAAGTCCCACAACTGCTTGACCACGCGGAAGGGATGCTCGCCGCAGGCGCGGGTGCGCGAGCGCGCCCGATTGATCATCCGCCAACGCTCGCTCAACGCTCGGCGATAGGTGGGACGGCGATTGATCCGATAATGGATCCCGCGCGA
>JAJYYI010000073.1 GCA_021801125.1 Deltaproteobacteria bacterium
ATTCGCTTCTCGTTCTTCTGGTGCTGACTGGATTTACGCTTCTTAGCTCCAGCCGGCTGACCGCGTGTATACGGGCGGTGGGGTTTCAAGGACTGCTGCTTGGGCTTCTCGCGATCCTCATGCAGGACGGACAATTGTCCGTGGCAAGAGTGCTGCTCCCTCTCACCACTGCAGTAGTCAAAGGTATACTTCTTCCCTGGTTACTATTTCGCGCCATGCGCGAGGCCGATACGGTACGCGAAGTTGAGCCGCTAATCACTTATAATGTTTCGATCATCGCCGGCACTGCAGCTTTGACGCTTTCCCTGTGGCTGGGACAACGCTTACAGCTTCCGAGTGAGCCGCCCTCTTCATTGCTCGTGCCAGCGGCTCTTTTTACCAGCCTCTCGGGCATGATCGTGATCGTCAGTCGCCGAAAGGCTCTCACTCAGGTTCTCGGATATCTCGCTCTTGAAAATGGCATATATGCGTTCGGAGCAACGATCGCTCTAAGGCTGCCCGTCCTGGTGGAACTGGGAATCCTGCTCGACGTCTTTGTGGGCGTCTTCGTAATGGGCATAGCGATATTTCATATCAGCCGGGAATTCGATCACATCGACACCGACAAACTTGTGGCGCTGAGTGACGTAGGATGATTGAACTGCTCGTACTGATACCTGCTGGCGCCGGAATCCTGGCGTTCTTCGTCGCCTCGGACGAGTCCCGCCGCATTCTACTCATATCTGCCGCCTTGGGTCAGAGTGCGCTGAGCATAGCGACTTGGATTGTCCCGCCCGCTCCCGCCTTCGGCGGTTGGCTTGCGGAAGATCCGCTTGGGAGACTCATTGAGACCCTCACCAGCGTGCTGTTCCTGGCTGTCGCCTTCTATGCCGAAGCCTATCTTCGTGAGGAAGCGCGGCAACCGCATAGCGATTTCGAGGAGGGTTTTATCTTTTCGAACGCGCGCGAAGCGAGTTTCACAGGCTGTCTGCTCCTATTTCTGGCCGCTATGACCCTGGTCGCCGTCAGCCAACATTTCGCGTTGCTTTGGGTGGCAATTGAAGCGACCACACTGGCGAGCGCGCCCTTGATCTACTTTCATCGGCACCATCGCTCGCTGGAAGCGACCTGGAAATATCTGCTCATCTGTTCCGTAGGAATCGCGCTTGCGCTGCTTGGTGTTTTCTTTTTGGCCGTCGCGGCGACGAGTCCCGATGGCTCGACCACTGCACTGATGGTGCGGGACCTCCGCTCGAATGCTCACCATTTCAATGCACCATGGCTCAAGGCAGCTTTCGTGCTGCTCCTGGTCGGCTACGGAACGAAGATGGGACTGGCGCCATTTCACACATGGCTGCCGGACGCTCATAGCGAGGCTCCCTCGGTCGCGTCGGCGCTTCTTTCCGGGGCGCTCCTTAACTGCGCCTTTCTGGGCATACTTCGCGCTCACGAAATCTGCGTCGCGGGAGGGCTGGCCGGCTTCAGCGACCGGCTGCTGCTGGTGTTTGGCCTGCTCTCCATGGCGGTCGCGGCCGTATTTATTTCCGGCCAGACCGATTACAAGCGCATGCTCGCATATTCCAGCGTCGAGCACATGGGGATTCTCGCAGTCGGCGTGGGTCTGGGAGGCGCCGCGGTTTTTGGCGCGATGCTTCATGTCATTAACCACTCGCTGACCAAGGCGATGCTCTTCCTAGTGGCTGGGAACCTGTTGGCCGTTTACCGCACCAAAAACACCGATGGCGTTGCGGGGGCGTTGAGCGTGGCGCCGGTTTCTGGGGGGCTGTGGCTATTGGGACTATTCGCAATCACGGGCTCCCCGCCTTTTGGGCCGTTTTTGAGCGAATTCACGATTTTAAAAGCTGCGCTGGATCAGGGCGAAACATTGGTCGCCGTCGCTTACCTGGCAATCCTGGCCGTCATTTTGGCTGCTATGGCCGCGCCCGCTCTCGCTATGGCGCAGGGGACGCCGTCCGAACAAGTCGCGCCAGCTCATCCGAAAAGCAAGGCGTTGTGCGTGGTTCCATCGATTCTCGGCATCGCGATTTTAGTAATGGGAATTTACATTCCTCCGGTTTTGACGCGCGCGCTCAGGGAAGCCGCGCACCTCCTCGGCTGAGCGGCCTATGGCGATGTCAATACCATCGTTCCACAACGGCGAACCCATACCACTGGCCACCGTGCCGTATCTCCCGGTGCGCGAGTTCAGAGCGGAAATCGTCTCCGCAGTGCGCACCGGCTTCGCGCTAACGGCGCTGTTCGGCATGCCCGGAGAAAATGGACGGGTCCAATTATTCGGAGTGTTGGCAGATTCGACAGCCGGCAGCCTTTCCGCGCTTCGTGCCGAAGTGAACGAAGCCTACCCGTGCTTAACAGTCGAATGCCCGCAAGCGCATTGGTTCGAACGCGAAATCGCGGAGCAGTGGGAGATCGAACCGCAGGGCCATCCGTGGCTCAAGCCCATTCGCTTTCATCCGCCTTATCGATCGTCGGGTATTGCACAACCCCCACTCCCGGGAGCAACTGAGTTCTTCAAAGTCGACGGCGACGAAGTCCATGAAGTCGCCGTCGGTCCAGTACATGCGGGAATCATCGAGCCCGGCCACTTTCGCTTTCAGTGCCATGGCGAACGCGTCTTTCACCTCGAAGTTTCACTCGGCTATCAGCATCGCGGGATCGAAGCCGCTCTGGTCGGAGGGCCGAACAAGCGCACGATCCATTTGATCGAGACGCTGTCGGGAGACAGCACGATTGGACACGCGACTGCCTATTGTGAGGCGATCGAGGCTTTGAGCGAGACTGCGGTACCTGCGCGAGCGCAGGTACTCCGAGGGGTCGCCCTCGAACTCGAACGTCTGGCGAACCACATCGGCGATCTTGGCGCACTGGCCGGCGACGTCGGCTATCTGCCAACCGCCGCATATTGCGGCCGGCTTCGCGGCGACTTCCTGAACCTTACCGCGGCCCTTTGTGGAAGCCGATTTGGTCGCGGCATGGTCAGACCGGGCGGCGTTTTGTTCGATGTGGACGCAAAGCTAGCCATCGAACTCTCGCGCCGCTTGGACAAGGCATTGAAGGAAGTCGCGAATGCGACGCGACTCATGTGGGACGCGCCGTCAGTACAGGCGCGCTTCGAAGACACGGGTGCGATAAGCGCCCGCACGTGTGAGGCGCTGGGACTTGTGGGTCCTGCCGCACGCGCCTGTGGTATCGAGCGCGACATCCGATTGGATTTTCCGAGCGGAGTATTCAGATTCGCTCAGGTTCCCATATCGAAATGGGATACCGGTGACGTCTTCGCGCGTGCGTGGGTGCGATGGCTCGAAATCCAGCGCTCCGCCGTCTTCGTTCGCGAGCAACTCGCTTCGCTGCCCCAAGGGCGGTCTCTTGCGACGGTCGGGCCTCTCATGCCCTCGCACCTGGTCGTTTCTCTCACAGAGGGATGGCGCGGAGAGATCGCTCACGTCGCGATTATCGATGGTCGTGGACGACTGTCGCGCTATAAAGTCGTCGATCCGTCGTTTCGCAATTGGATGGGCCTCGCGATCGCCCTCCGCAATCAGCAAATCTCCGATTTTCCGCTCTGCAACAAGAGTTTCAGTCTTTCCTACTGCGGTCACGATTTGTGAGGAATTTCTGATGTCGAGCTTATTGATCACTCGACTTCGGCAAGGCAAGCGCACGCTGCCGTTTCCGGATGGTGAGCCGAATCTGCCGGACCGTTTCCGCGGCCTGCCGGCCATTGACGCGTCCCGATGCCCGCCTGGATGCAATACTTGCGTTGTCGCTTGTCCTACCGACGCAATAGCCATCAACGGCTCCTTGGAGATTGACCTCGGGCGGTGCCTCTTTTGTCCCGAGTGCGCTAATGCCTGTCCGGAAGGCACGATCCGCTTCAGCCGCGAATACCGGCTTGCTACGAGCAACCGAAGCGACTTGGTGTTAAATGAACGCCAAACGCTGACGCTTGCGCATCGTCTCGCCGGCGATCTCCACCGCATCCTGGGGCGCTCGCTGAAACTTCGACAGGTAAGCGCCGGCGGATGCAACGGATGCGAAGCTGACGTCAACGTTCTTAATACGGTTGTCTTCGACCTGGCGCGCTTCGGCATCCAGTTCGTAGCGTCTCCGCGGCATGCCGATGGACTTCTGGTCACCGGGCCGGTCACTCGCAACATGCACCTCGCGCTTGAGAAGACTTACGCGGCCGTGCCCGAGCCGAAAATCGTGATTGCCGTGGGCGCGTGTGCGATCTCGGGAGGCCCGTTCAGGGATCACCCAGAGGTTCTCAATGGCGCAGGCCACGTTGTCCCTGTCGATCTCTTCATTCCGGGATGTCCGCCCCATCCAATCACGGTTCTCGACGGACTGCTGCGTTTAATTGGAAGAATTGAAAATCCCGCCACCAGGAGCGAACTACAATGAAGAACAAAGAAAGAATAGAAAATATCTCGGAGAATCAAGCGCGTGCGTTAATGACGATCTGTTCTACAAGTGCCTTACACGCCATGTTTGCAAACCTCTTGGATCCAGTCTGCATATTCCAAAACCTCGGCGGCGCGCTCCCTGCGCGTTCGGACGATTCAGGTTGGGGCACGGTTGAATATGCAATCGAGCAACTCGGCCTCAGGCAGATTCTCCTTTGCGGGCATTCGCGTTGCGCCGCTCCATCGATGAGGTCTGCAAATAGTCAAATCCATGCGACCGTACCCCGGACAGCTAACGGCCCCGATTCCGCCGCCAAACTAAAATTCGACGATGCAACCCTCCGCTCACAGCGATGGCTGACCGAGCAAATCTACAGGTTATCGTCTTTCCTTGATCGTACCGTCCACCGACCTGAAATCACGCTGCACGCCTTATGGTTTAACGACGACCGAGGAACGCTGTTCATGTGGTCGTCAACATCTGAGCGATTCGAACCCGCAGACAACCAGCAAATCAGACGTCTTCTTGATCTGCTCAGCATGTCCTCAGAAAGAACCCAAGAGGTGTTGAGCCAACTTCAAGAATTCTCCCGCACGTTCTTATCAGGCGATAATTGAAACTCAACGCGCCTACGACCATTTCTACCTTACCGCCTGGCAGCCGCTCAGCGCCGGAATATGCGCGCCAGCCAGTGACGCTGGCGTGCGAAGCTCTGCGCGCCGTAGATTTTCTCGAGCGCGCGCAGATCGATCGTCACGCTGTCAGCGAAACGGCGCTTCAGCGCGAACGCGGGAACCAGTTTTTCGAAATTGTTGGCCTGCGCGTTGTCGCCGCCAAAATTCAACGTCAGTTCGCCGGCGCTCCGATTGATGTTGATCCGCTCTTCATGATTCGCCGCGATATCGTTGAGCTGGTCCAATAGCGGACGATCATTCATCGCCAGCCGATCGGCGTTGGTCACTGACGTCATCCAAAGCGGGATCGTCTTGAGCTGCTCGCCGATAAGGCTGCGCAGCATGCCGGACGAAGTTTCGATCAAGTCCGGCGGAGCCATAGGGCGCTCGGCGATCCGCTCTCGCATCTTCGGAATCAGCGGTAGGAGACGCTTCAGATACGCGCGGTAAAGCGCCGTGCCGATATTGGCGTGGGCGCGATGTGCAATCTCTTTTGACGCCGATTGTTGATCCGGAATCGCCGCGTCGATCATACAGACCACCGCGCGTTTCCGGATGTCCGGCGACACGGCGCTCACCTGCTTGTTGGTGGAGAGGATTACCGGCGCGTAAAGACCAGCGCGCTCGCGGTCGAACTTCACCAGGTCCGGCACTTCGCGCGTGAAGCGATCGCGGTTGACGTCGTCGATCAGAAGCGGAATCGCTCCGAGCTGCTCGCGCAGCCCCAGCACCCGGTTGGCCGTGAACGTCGCGCCGCGCAATTGTTTCCATACCGGGCCGAACATCGAACTCGCCGCGATCTCCGAAAACCACGATTTTCCGCCGTTCGGCCGCCCGTAAAGGATTCCGAAAACCGGATACGCCAGCGGATCGCCCGAATTGAGCACCGCCGCCTGACGCAGTATCGGCGCCAACGGCGCAGCAAAGAGCCAGGTCAGGAACGTCCAGTAGGCTCTGATCGCGCCCTCGGCATTGCCGAAGAAATTGGCGAAGCTCGAAAGATACTCCACCATCAGCGCCGCATCAGCACGAATCTCCTCGTTGCGGAGCTCGCTCGCGCGACCGAGCCACAGATTCTCATCCAGAAACACCTCGCCAGTATCGATTGCGATGGTTGCCTTGGAAATTCGCTCGTCATTGGTCCCGTCGGTTGGGGCGGTCTTGTGCGCTTTGTATGCGCGAAAGAATGAAGTCGCCGTGATAACCGTTTTGCCATCCTTGGCGGCGTTCAACTCAAGTCCACGAAGGCGTGCGCCTTCGGCGCTCGCAGCTTTGAGCGCGTCGGCGGTCAATCCTGTCGACAACGCCTTGGGCCGTTCCTCGACAATCGCCACTCCTGCCGACAGCATCTTGACGCACGGCACTTCGTCGATCGGAATCGGCGCGGTGCGCGGCTGAGGAGGATCGCCATTTTCAGCGGGTACGATCAGGCAGTCGGCCGGAACCGCCGCGGCTTCGCCCGCGTCGCGGCGGTAGTATTCTTCGAAGGCGCTATATGCGCTCTCGCCGTCGAAGACGATAAAGACTTCCTTGTGACGACCGGAAAGCGCCGCAAGGCTGAGATTGGCCGAGCCGGTGATTACACGGTAGCCCGCGTCGCCCGCGAGCAGATAGAGCTTCTCATGGCTCGGCATTTTGCGCAGGAGACGAAAGCGCAAGGTTCCGTCTGCAATCCGTAGCAGCAGCCCTCGGGCCGACTTGCCGAATTCCGCTGCGAGGCGCTCCAGAAACGCCTTCTGATCGGCCAGCGCGTCGGTAAATGTGTACCCTCTTGCGACGTGGCTCGCCTGTTCTAGCGCGACGTGCTCGCGAGAGAGAATCCGCTCAGAGCCGAATGTAACCTCCACATCCTTGAACATCTCAGTGAGCTCAAGGATGATGTCGAGGCCGCTCGAATAGGTAATTGCTTTAAGGCGATCGAACCCGCTGAAGAGTTCCCGCCAACTTGCCTCTTTGCACCCAACTAGCTCGGCACCAAACACCGTGAGCGTGCGTCGTTCGGACGGCGTTTTTTCACGAAACAGACAGGCCGGCTCCACTCTAAGCTCCTTCGGATTCCTGGTTCCAGGCGCGATTTCCCGCCTGACGAACTCAATCCCAAGCTTCGATTCGCAGACCTTCGACTCGCCCGAACTCGTCGCGATTGCGCGTCGCCAGCGCGGCCTTTTCGTGAATGGCGTGTGCGGCGATGAGCAGTTCCATCGCGCCGATGGGGCGGCCCTTCGCCTCGAGCGCAGCACGAATTTTGCCATAAATTCGGGCGGCCTCGCCCGGCCAATCGAACACCTCGACGAAGGCCAGGAACTCATTTAAAGCCCGCTCGTTGCGCTCGCGTTCGCGCGACTTCATCACTCCGGCCCACAACTCCGCCGCGACCACGCAAGAAATCGCCACGTCCTGCGGCCGGATCTTTTCGAGACGCCGAATTATTTTAGGTTCGTTGCGTTTGATTGCGTGAATGCAGATGTTGGTGTCCAGCATGAAGCGCGGCATCAAAAGCTCTCGCGCGCTTGGGCCGGCCGGTCCTCGATGCGATCGGGAAAGTCGTCGGTAAAGCGCGCAGCCCGAGCAAAATACTCGCGCCACGATCGTGGTCGCGGCGTCAGGATTACGCGCTCGCCCTCCCGCTCGATCCGAACCTCGTCGCAGGCGAAGCGGAACTCTTTAGGAATTCGCACCGCCTGGCTTCGTCCAGTCGTAAAAATCTTCGCCGTCGCCCTCCCGCCCGGCTTCTTGGCCATATATCAATGATACATAGCATGAATGCCCGCACCCAGCCAGCGCGGTTTGCTGAAGCTTATCGGCGACCGTCACGAATAGCGTCGCGACGACGCCATCGGTCGCCGCCTTTTCGTCGGGGACGAACCTTCGAACCTGGAAGATCAACCCGCCTTCTACAATCCTTGGATCGGCCACCGTCCCTCAGGGACAAATGCGGGTAGATTGTGGTATCTTACGGGCGACGCGAATCCGAAAAGCCCTTGACAATGCTAGGTTTTCTTACCCGGCTCTCCCGACCCCGGATTTTCAATTCCCCCCGCCTCCACCATCATTCTCTAGCAGGGCGTTGATAAACGCCTGAATTTCACTCGCCTATAATTCGTCTGAGTGGGTAATCGTGGTTGAGGAGGAAGTGGCGGATGCGCGGTGAGGAGCG
>JAJYYI010000097.1 GCA_021801125.1 Deltaproteobacteria bacterium
TGGCGCTTGAATAGAATGAACGCGCCGCCTGTCGAAGTGGCCCTTTTTGCGCAGAGGCCCTAAGCCTGGCCTCAGCAGTTTCACGCGGCGAGCGCTTTGGCACCCGCTCGAAGGAGCGTCGATGTACAACTACGGCTTTGCGTCGTATGCGTCGAAGGAAGATTTCCTCAACCGGTCCAAGACTTTTTGGAATCCCGGGAAGACCCAGTTCTGGAAGGACTTCGGCATCGATCTGGTGATCGACCGCCGCGAAGAATACTTCCTTTACGACATCACCGGCAGGCGCCTGATCGACGTGCATCTCAACGGCGGCACGTACAATTTCGGCCATCGCAACCCGGAGCTGGTCGCGACGCTGATCGAGGCAACCAAACGTTTCGACATGGGGAATCATCACTTCCCTTCTGTGGCGCGCACGGCCCTGGCCGAAGAGCTGGCCAAGGTATGCTCCGGCGAGTTGCAGTACACGGTTTTCGCAAGCGGCGGCGGCGAGGCGATTGACATCGCGATCAAGACCGCGCGGCACGCCACACGGCGGCGGAAGATCGTCTCGATCATCAAGGCTTATCACGGCCATACTGGTCTTGCCGTATGCGCGGGTGACCGGCGCTTCTCGAGTTTGTTTATGAGCGAGGGCTCACCGCAGCACTTCGCGCAGGTGCCCTTCAACGACCTTGACGCGATGGAGCGCGTGCTCAGGCGGCGCGACGTGGCCGCGGTTTTGATGGAGACGATTCCCGCGACGTACGGCTTCCCGATGCCGAAGGAAGGCTATCTGCCCGGGGTCAAGGCGCTATGCGAGAAGTACGGCACGCTTTACATCGCGGACGAAGTTCAGACCGGGTTGATGCGCACCGGCCAAATGTGGGGAATTACGAAATACCGTGTTGAGCCGGATATTCTGGTTTCGGCCAAAGGAATCGGCGGAGGCATATATCCACTTGCATGCACGGTGATCGGCAGGCGCCATGCGGGCTGGCTCAAAGAGGACGGCTTCGGGCACATGTCCACGATGGGCGGCGCGGAACTCGGCTGCATCGTGGCGCTCAAGGTGCTGGAGATTTGTCAGCGGCCTGAGGTCCGTTCGTTCGTTGATTACATATCCGAGCTCATCGGGCTCGGCCTGCGCGAGATACAAGCTCTATACCGCGACTTCTTCGTCGGGATTCGCCAAAACGGCCTCGTCATGGGGTTGGAATTCAATCATCCGCGTGGGGCGATGTACGTGATGAGAGCGCTGTACCGCAACGGAGTCTGGGCGATCTTTTCCAGCCTTGATCCTCGCGTGCTTCAGTTCAAGCCGGGCATTCTGATGTCGCACGAGTTGTGCGAAGAGCTGCTCGATAGGGTCGAGGTGTCGATCGGCGAGGCGCGGCGCGAAGTGCAAGGATTACGCGCGAAGGAGCACGCCCAGAATGTGCGGCGAACCTCTGGGCGCACGCGCGCGCAAGGGTTGAGCGAAAAGAACAACCCTTCTGGACTTGCGCTTGGCCAAGGTCGGCGTAGGGCTGCGGCCGAAAAGCGCGGGAAAACGGGTTCCGATTCCAAGGCCCGAAGGGCTGCGCTCGCGGGGGCTTCCGTTGTCGAGAGTTAAGCCTTTGACGAAGCTTCGAAAGAGAGCTCAGGCATGAGCGAACCTATTACGTCCGAGACCGGGGCCCGCGCCTCTTCATACGCCGGACGGGCCCGCATGATGGTCGAGCGAGCGCGTTGGGCCGTGGGCGCGTTTTCCCGCCTAGATCAGGAGCAGACGCTGAGAATCGCGCATGCGGCCGCGGAAGCCGGCTTTGCCCGCGCGCGATACTACGGCGAGGAAGAATTGCACGAAACCGGCTTCGGGGTTGCCGCCCACAAGCAGGTTCAAAACGAGTTAAGCACGCGGGGCGTGGTACAGTATTACAGCGACGATCTTCTAGTCGGCACGCGCTCCAACCCCGCCGGCAAGTCGGTTTCTGTGGCTCGGCCGGCCGGTGTGGTGCTTGCGCTAATCCCGTCGACCAACCCGGTCTCCATCGCTCTCTTCAAGGTGATCTGCGCCTTGATGACGCGCAACGCAATTATCGTAAGCCCGCATCCCAGCGCGATATCCTGCGCGGTTAGCGCCGTGCGGCTGCTGGCGAGCGCCGCGATACGGGCCGGCGCGCCCGACGGCGCAATCCAGGTGCTCGACGAACCGAGTTGGGGGCTTAACGAGGCGATTATGCGCGACCCTGGCGTCGACGTAATTCTCGCCACCGGAGGAGCGAGCCTGCTGCAGGCCGCCTATCGCTCCGGCAATCCGACGATCGGCGCCGGACCAGGCAACGTGCCGGTGCTGGTTGATTCCACGGCCGATCTGGCCAGAAGCGCCAAGCGTATTGCGGAAAGCAAGGCCTTTGACAATTCACTTTTGTCCGCCAGCGAATCCGTATTGATCGTGGAGGACGCGATAGCGGAGCGGTTGCTCGAACGTCTGAAATCCGAAGGCGGACATTTGTGCACTGCAGCCGACGCCGTGCGGCTGCGCCAGTGCCTGTTCCCAGCCGGCGCCTTTGAAAAGGCGGCCACGGGGAAGTCGGCTGCGTGGATTGCCGAACGCGCGGGCATTCGCGTAAAGCCCGACACCAAAGTACTTCTCGCACCCTTTGATCTGGCGGTGCCTGAGGAACCACTGTGCCATGAGAAGCTTTGCGCGGTGCTCGGCTTTTGCCGTGTGCGCGACGCCGAGGCTGGGATCGATGTCGCCCGCGCGGTGTTGCGCTGCGCCGGCGGCGGCCATTCAGCGGCCATTCATAGCCGTGATCCGGCAACGATCATGGCATTCGCCTCGGCCTTGAAGGCGCTGCGAATTGTGGCTAACGGGCCGTGCGTTACCCAGGTTGCCGGCTCTAATGTTGTAGGCGCTCCTTCGGTCGTGATCGCTACCGGTTTTTGCGGGCACGGCGTGCTTGGTCAAAGCCTCGGGCCGCATCACTTAGTGCACTGGTCGCGCATTGCGTACAGCGACGATACCGCAGAGTCGCTCGGATATCACGGCGAGCCGGTGTGCACGCGCGCGCGCTCGGCCTCCCAGTGCTTCTGTCAGCGTGCTTGAAAGTGCGCCCTTGCCAGCGACTCGTCGCCGCGTTCCCGAGTTCCGCCCTCTACAACGCCTGTTCCTGCTTGCTTTGCGCTGTGACCAGCAAGTGCCGATAGCGCGCGGGGCTCATCCCGGTCCATTGGCGGAAGGCGCGAGTAAAAGCGCTCAGTTCCGAGTACCCGAGCATTAGCGCGACTTCGGTGACCGGAAGCGCCGGCTCGGATAGGTAGCGAAGCGCGAGCTGGCGTCGAGCATCACGCACGAGTTCCTGAAAGCTAAGATCGAGTTCGCGAAGCCGCCGATGCAGCGTCCAGCTGGTGAGGCCGAGTTCGGAGGCCACTTTTTTTATGCGCGGGTTGCCGTTGTCGAAATGCGTTTCGATCTTCTGCCGCACCATGGCGACCAGGTCGTCGGGGCGCGGCCGAGTGCGCCGTTTGCGCATGAACGGCTCGATCAGGCTGAACAAGTATGGGTCGGGGTTGGGCATTACACCTTCGAGATCGGAGCGCCGGAAGACGATTGAGTTGATACGTTGGGAAAATATAACGGGCGCCTCGATGAGCGCTTCGTGTTCCTTGGGCTCCGACGGTCTGGAATGCTCGAAGTGGATTTCGAGCGGCTTCCAACGCGCGCCGTAGCAGTGCCTGAAAATGTTGGTAAACATGCCGAGCGACAGCTCGGCATCCTGGCGCTTGCGCGAAATCGAAGGGTCATGGATCTGGTAGTCAAGATGGAGCAACTCGCCTTCCTGCCGCAGAGCCAGCGTCGAACCTTGTTGGTGTGCCGGAAAATACTCGCACAGATTGCGCAGTCCTGACGCCATCGTGGGCGAGTTGATGGCAAGGTAGCCCAATGCGCCGAGTCGTTTCGGTTGGAAGCCGTGGCCGAATCGCAGGCCGAAATTGTCATACTGCGTTTGCCGCGCAGCTTCCTCGAACAGCTCGCAGTACTGTTTGAGACTGAGTTCGTTAAGCGGGCTGTCGAGCGCCGTTGTATCTATTCGCGCGATCCCAAAGATACGATCGACGTCTCCGCCCATTCGCCTGATCATATCGATGACGCCGTTGGCGGCTGATGCGAGGACCTGCGGCGGAATAGCCCGAACTTCGCTGGGTTCTTCTCGCTTCACATTCATCGCGGGTCTCTCGCTATCTCGTTCACCCTGCTAGCGAACGCTGCAAAAAATCAGGGTGATTCAATCCGCCGGAAATGACGATGCTACGCCGGCGGCGTTATTGAGCAGGCGCTGTGCCAGTCCGTGGAGCCGAGGCAATGTCCACAGCGCGCGCCGTGCCAACCCAACAAATCGACCTCTTCCTCCTGCTGGCTTCTCTTTTTACATCGCAAAGCGATGTAAGTCACGGCTTGTTCGTGTCGGCGCCACCCGATCGTACAAATGGCCGAGGTCGCGGCAGGGTCAGTGGCTGGTGCGTGGGCGATATGAACCGTAGGCGAGTGCACGGAAAAAGGGCAGCAGTTGCGCGAAGAAAGATCGATTCAGGAGCATCGGAGAAAAGTGCTCATAAGCGTTTACCAAAGTTGATTCGCAAACGGCAGCTAGCGCTGAGGCTACCGCGCTGCACCGATGTCAGCCTCGACGCGTTTAAGGGCCCGAGCGCAACGCCCTAATTGAAGCGTCGGGTGAGACGAAAGCCGCGCCGATCATGCGCCTGGGCGTTCTGTCTCTCCCCCTTCTTCTCGCAATTACCCTTGCCTGGGCGGTGCGCTGGTATTAGACTACTGTAGAAATCCTAAGGTCAGTTTGAATCAATTAGCGTGTAATTGCGTTAACCTAGGGTCTATGTGGCGTGCGATTCGAGCTTTTTTCGGGTGCGCGTTCTCGTTGGCGCAGGCTAGGGCTGGTTGATGCGGTAGCCCCGAAGTGAGCTGGTTTTGCACTGCGCCGTCGTAGCCTTGAGGGCTTGACGTAAATTCCCCAGGCAGCGCGGGTCTTGCTGGCGTGCCGGCTGTGTCGGATGAGACTGACTATTGGTGCCTGCCAGCGAGTATCTGTCACGGTGCGGGCACGTGATGGGTGTCGAGAACTCGGGCTCCCTCGCGTGCAGGTTGTCCGTTAAAAGCATGGGGTGGTAGATGCGTTTATTCACGCCGAAGGCGCTCGGCAGGCGCTGGGCCGCGCTGATATGCGGCGACATTCTCGGGGCGACTCTGCCGGTCCTGCTGGGTTTTTCGGTGCTCACCGCGCCTACACGCGCGCAGCTCACACATGAGCGGGCGCTCCTTGATACGCTCCTGCTGGGCTTGTTCTGGATATTCGCGCTGTATCTGCAAGACCTCTACGTCATCGAGCGACCGCTGGCTCCGCTTCGGGTCGTGGTCTCCGTATTCGCCGCAACCGTCACGGTTTGCGTGCTGATTGGCGTGGGCGCCGTTGCGCTGCCGATGCTTAGCCTGGGCAGGCGCTTTTACGTCGCTTACCTTAGCGGATCGTTGATCGCGATTTGCGTCTGGCGCACCGCGATTTACCAGTTTTTTTCGCGACGAATTAAGATTCGCGTGATGATCGCCGGCAACGGAAGCCGTTCCGATCTCGTGCTTGAGCAGTTGCGCCGCCACGAGCATCTGGGATACGAACTGCTGGGTTTCATCGAGTGGTCGAACGGAGCGACTCCTCCCGCGATGACCAGCAGGCGAAACGGAAAACCGGTCCACACGGTCTTGTCACTAGAGTCGCTGGCGGCAGAAAACGGCCTCGACAGCTTGGTTATCTCCGACGATGACGAACATCCTTTTCCGGTGCGGGAACTGCTTCGCCTTCGAGTGAGCGGCGTCGAGGTGCTCGACTGCGATTCATTTTACGAGCGGATCGTGGGCAAGCTGCCGGTTTCGCTGTTGCGCGAGTCGTGGCTCGTCTCGGCTCCGGGCTTTTTGCATCCGAGCTGGCTTCAGCATATTAAGCGGCTAATCGACGTCCTGGGGGCCCTCGCCCTGTTGGCGCTTACGACGCCGGTGATGGTCCTGGCGGCGATCGCGATCAAGCTCGATTCGCCCGGCCCGTTGTTCTACACTCAGGAGCGGGTCGGCAAGGACGGTCGCAGATTCAAATTGTATAAGTTCCGCTCGATGCACCATAGGCGCAAAGGCGAGAACGACGCGATATGGACGGCCGGGGTTGACCCACGTGTAACACGCGTAGGGCGAATCCTTCGCCGGCACCATATCGACGAACTGCCCCAGCTCTTCAACGTGCTGCGCGGCGACATGAGTCTGGTCGGGCCGCGCCCCCAGCATCCGGAATGGGTCGAAACGCTATGCCGCGAAGATCCATTTTACGAATGGCGCCATTTCGTCTCACCGGGGCTCACCGGATGGGCGCAGGTGTCTTACCCATACGGGGCCAGCGTCGGCGACCATCGCGAGATGCTCTGCTACGATCTCTATTACATCAAGAATTGGTCGCTGGCCTTCGACACGCAGATCATTTTGCAGACGTTCAAAGTCGTACTTTTCGGTCGCGGGGCTAGATAGCTTCGCGGCAGCGCTAGCTGCCGGCGACGGACGGCGCGCGCAGACTAATCTTCTTCAGCTAAATCGCCGTTGGCGCCGTTTTTGCCGTTAGCGTCTCGCCCGTCGTCCACTTCGCGCTCGGCCAGCCTTGCGGTTGCGACCACCTTTTCGTTCGGTTCCAGCTTGACCAAGCGCACGCCCTGGGCGTTGCGTCCGGTCAAGCGCACGCTCTTTGCTGCAAGGCGAATGAGTTTGTTGCCGCCCGTGATCAGCATCACGTGGTCGTCGGCGCCGACCTGGCGCACGCCGACGACTTTGCCGGTCTTCTCGGTGACGTTCATGGTGATCACGCCCTTGCCGCCCCGATGCGTCAGGCGGTATTCGGCCACGCGAGTGCGCTTGCCGAAGCCGAGTTCCGAGACCGACAGCAGGGTCTCGTCGTCCCGCGCCACGGCCATCGAGACGACCTCGTCCGCGACCAGTTCCACAGCGCCGTCGCGCTCGGCGCCGTGAGAAGTCAATTCCATCCCGATCACGCCTTGCGTATCGCGCCCGGTGGGACGGACTTCGTCCTCATTGAAGCGAATCGCCTGACCCTCGCGCGTGGACAACACGATCTGCTGATTGCCGTCCGTGATCCGGACGCCGACAACTTCGTCGCCTTGCTCCAGATTGATCGCGATGAGGCCGTTGGAGCGCACGTTGCTAAATTGGCTAAGCTCGGTTTTCTTCACTCGGCCGTTGCGCGTGGCGAAGAAGACGTATCGATGATCCATCTCGCGCGGCACCGGAATGAGAGCGGAAAGCCGCTCCTCTTTGCCAAGGCTGAGCAGGTTGGCAATCGATCGGCCTTTTGCCGCGCGTCCGCCTTCAGGAAGTTCGTACGCCTTTAGCGCGTACACCTTGCCGGCGGAGGTGAAAAAGAAGAGTTGCGCATGTGTGCTGACGATCTCGAGATGCTCGACAAAGTCCTGTTCCGCCGTAGCCGCGCCGATCAAGCCGCGCCCGCCGCGCCGCTGCGTGCGATATAGCGACTTCGGCGTGCGCTTGATATAGCCGCTGTTGGTCACCGTTACGACGACGTCTTCCTCGACGATCAGGTCTTCGATGGAAAGCTCGCCTTCGGCTTCCACGATCTGCGTACGCCTTTCGTCGCCGAACTCGTTTTTGATCTCCGTGATCTCGGCGCTAAGCAGTTTGAGCAGTTCTCGTTCGTCGCTAAGAATCACCTGGAAACGAGCGATGTTCTCCTCGGTCTCACGATGTTCCGCTTCGATTTTTTCACGTTCGAGCGAGGTTAACCGTCTGAGCGGCAAGTCGAGGATCGCTTGAGCTTGGATCTGACTTAGCTTGAACCGCGTCATCAACTGGGTGCGCGCGGTCTCCGTGTCCTTGGCCGCGCGTATCAATTTGATTACGGCGTCGAGGTCGCGCAGCGCGATCAGGAGACCGGCCAGGATATGCAGGCGCGCCTCGGCCTGGCGCAGGTCGAATAACGTCCGGCGCGTGAGCACGACCTTGCGATGGTTGATGAACGCCAGTAGCATCTCGCGCAGGTCGAGCTCGCGCGGGCGCCCGTCCTGGATCGCCATCATGATGAGCCCGTAGCTCTCCTGCATCGGGGTGAGCTTGTAGAGCTGGTTGAGGACGACGCGGGGCTCGGCGTCGCGCTTAAGCTCGATCGCGATGCGCATCCCGTCGCGGTCCGACTCGTCGCGCAGGTCGGCGATCCCCTCGATCCGCCGGTCGTTGACCAGCTCGGCCACGCGCTCGATGAGGCGCGTCTTGTTAACCTGGTAGGGAATCTCGCGCACGATTATCGAGCTGCGTCCGGTGCGCTTGTCGGTCTCGATAACGGCAAGGGCGCGGATGGTCAGGATGCCGCGCTTGTTTAAATAGGCCTGTCGAACCGCGTTGCGCCCGAGTAGCTGGCCGCCGGTGGGGAAGTCGGGGCCTGGAATGATGTCGAGCACCGCATCCAGCGGAAGGTCAGGATTTTCGATCAGCTTGAGCAGGGCCTGGCACACCTCGTCCAGGTTATGCGGCGGGATATTTGTCGCCATGCCGACGGCGATGCCGTCGGCGCCGTTGATAAGCAGATTGGGAATCTGGCCGGGCAATACCGCGGGCTCGTCTTGAGAGCCGTCGAAATTCGGGACGAAATCGACCGTCTCCTTGTCGATATCCGCCAGCATCCGCTCCGCCAGCCGCGTAAGCCGGCATTCGGTGTAGCGATACGCTGCTGGGGGATCGCCGTCGATGGAGCCGAAATTACCCTGTCCGTCGATCAGCGGGTAGCGCATGCTCCACGGCTGCGCCATCCGAACCAAAGCGTCGTAGACCGCAAGGTCGCCGTGCGGATGGTAGCGTTTGAGCACCTCGCCGACGACGCCGGCGCATTTGGAATAGCGCCGATTTGCCAGCAGCCCTTCGCGGAACATCGCGTAAAGGATTCGCCGATGGACCGGCTTGAGTCCGTCGCGCAAGTCGGGCAACGCGCGCCCGATATTCACCGACATCGCGTAGTCCAGGTAGGACTGACGCATGTCGTCTTCGATGTTCAGCAAAGCCGGTTCGTGATGAATTGGTTCGTTTCCGTTTGGAGTTCCAGCCATGTTTAACTATTTCTCTATGGAAATTCGGCGCCGTGCGCCCGCTCCTTCGCTTAGGAAAAAATGGAGCAACAGCGCCAGAGCCGCCGGCGTCAGTCGAGTTTCAGCACGCCGCGCATTCGCTTAAATATCGAGGTTGCGCACTTCGAGCGCGTTATCCTCGATGAACCGGCGACGCGGCTCGACCTGATCGCCCATCAGCTTTGAGAAAATCTCTTCGGCCTCCTCCTGCGAGCTGATCCTGACCTTCAACAGCGTGCGCGTCTCCGGGTTCATCGTGGTATCCCAGAGCTGAGAGGGGTTCATTTCGCCGAGGCCTTTGTAGCGCTGGATTTCCACACCTTTTTGCCCCGCTTGTAAAATCGCGTCGGCAACTTCCTTGAGCGAAGCGACGTTTTTTTGCTCGCTGCCAGAGGCCAGCACTAGTGGCGCCTTGAAAGCGTCAAGCTCTTCGGTGAGCCGACGAATCTCGCGCAACTCGCCCGAATGGAACAGCGCTTGGTCGACCACCGTCGGCGCGGTCGCGCCGTTGCGCGTATGCGAAACGACAACGCGGAAGTGGGTTTCGCCGTCGGGCTCGACCTGGCAAGCGATATTTTGGTTGGCCAGCGCCTGCTTGAGCGCCTGGGCCAGCACCTTGGCCTCTTCTTCGCTGCGGAAGCTCTCGCCGGTCGCGCTCTTGCTCGCGATAAGGCTGATTAATGCTTGAACCACCGCGCGTTCCTTAGCGCGACGTTCCAGCGCTTCGAGAAGCCGTTCACCGTAAAGCGCTTTGCGCGCCAGGCTCTTGAGCGCGGCGCCTTTGACCGTGCGCGCTTCTTTGCCCTTGCCGGTTTGCAAGCTGAGCTGGTCGGCGCCGAGTTCGGTCAAATAGTCCTCCAGCGCCACTTCATCCTTGAGGTAGCGTTCCTGCTTGCCCTTTTTGACGCGAAAGAGCGGCGGTTGCGCGACGTAAAGATGGCCGCCTTCGATTATCTCCATGAATTGACGGAAAAAGAACGTTAGCAGAAGCGTGCGGATATGGGCGCCGTCAACGTCGGCGTCGGTCATGATAATGACCGTGTGATAGCGAAGCTTGCCTATATCCTTGTCGTTGTGCACCCCCATGCCAAGCGCGGTGATGAGCGTGCACAACTCGGCGGAACTCAACACCTTGTCGATTCGCGCCCGCTCGACGTTGAGGATCTTGCCGCGCAGAGGCAGGATAGCCTGCGAGCGCCTGTCGCGCCCTTGCTTGGCGGAGCCGCCCGCGGAATCGCCCTCGACGATAAAAAGCTCGCTGCGCGCAGGGTCGCGCTCTTGACAATCGGCCAGCTTGCCGGGCAACGAGCCCGAGTCCAACGCGCCCTTGCGCCGCACCAATTCTTTCGCCTTGCGCGCGGCCTCTCGGGCGCTTGCGGCCTCAACCGCGCGGCTCACGATCTGCTTGGCGTCCGAGGGATTTTCCTCCAGGTAGGCGCCCAACTTCTCGCTGACAAACCCGGCCACCAGGCCTTCGACCTCTGAATTCCCCAGCTTGGTCTTGGTCTGCCCTTCGAACTGGGGATTCTGCAACTTGACGCTGATAATCGCGGTCAGACCCTCGCGGACGTCCTCTCCTTCCAGGCGCAAGTCCTTGTTTTTCAGCAGATTATTGTTCGCCGCGTACGTGTTGATCGTGCGCGTCAAGGCGGCTCTCAGTCCCGATAGATGAGTGCCGCCTTCCATCGTATGGATATTGTTGGCGTACGAAAAAACCGTCTCGTGTACGGCGTCGGTCCATTGCAAGGCGCAGTCGATCTCGATCTTGTCCCGCACGCCCTTGAACCCGGCGACCTTGTGCAGCGCGCGCCGCCCCTGGTTCAGCATTTCGACGAACTCGTTAATCCCGCCGTCGAACTTGAACTCCTCGCGCTTGCCGGTGCGCTCGTCATGCAGGCGGATCGCGAGGCCGGCGTTAAGATAAGCCATCTCGCGCAAATAGCGTGCGATTATCTCGTAGCGAAATTTTACCTCGGGAAAAATTTCGGGATCGGGAGAAAAAGTGGTCTTGGTCCCGGTGCTCTTGGCCGCGCCCTTCTCGACAACTTGGGTCTTCGGGATCCCGCGCTCGTAGCGCTGGTAATGGACCTTGCCGTTGCGCCGCACCTCGACCTCGAACTCCTCGCTCAAGGCGTTCACTACAGAGGCTCCTACCCCGTGCAGACCGCCGGAGACCTTGTATGCCTGATGCTCGAACTTGCCTCCGGCGTGAAGCACCGTATGCACGACCTCGAGCGTAGAACGTCCCTCGGTCGGGTGGGTCTCGACGGGAATGCCGCGGCCGTTGTCTTCTATCGAGATCTGACTGTCGCCATGGATGGTCACCACGATCTCGTTGCAATGGCCCGCCAACGCCTCGTCGACCGAGTTGTCGACGATTTCGTTAACCAGATGATGGAGCCCACGCTCGGCGGTATCGCCGATATACATCCCGGGGCGCGCTCTGACACCTTCAAGCCCCTTCAGAACCTTGATCGACTCCGCACCGTAAACTTCAGACGGTCTTGAACTGCTCATACAGGAAGCTATTTCCCTTTCTCGACCCCCATCAACCTTCACCAACCCCACTAACGGACGGGTATTCCCAAGCGTGCCTCTAAGTATATGCGAAAGCGAGCCTCAGGTAAAGCCGAACAATGTTGCGAGACAAAAAAAATAAAACGCAATTATTCAGACATATCAACGCGCTGGAAGTTTCGAAAAGTTCGGATTTTGTGTGCGTCAAGGGGCCGCAAAAAGACTCTGAAGTCGAAACTGGAACGAGTCGTTTTAGCACGCAATTTTAGTGGCGAAGCACTGGCGCCTGGGTGGCTCTGGAAATGCGCGGACGGGCCCACCACCCCGCGCCTTCATTTAGGCCGTGATTCGCTCACCCGCGAGAAGCGCCCGGCCGATGGCGGCCTCCGCAATGACCGAGGCCCCCCTGAATTAGCGGCCGTAACGGTCATTTTTAGTTGACCACGCGATTCGAAAGGCGAAGCGGAGACCGCCATTGCGAAGGTCTCCAATTGGCGAGAGCATGGAAACGGTTCGACGATAGTTCCTCTCCAGGCTATATCTTAGCCGAAAATCGAAGCATCAATGGCACTTTCGTTCCCCCGAATCGATGAGGCGCGTGCCCAAGGTGAGGACGATGGGCGCAAGCGAACGAGGAACCTTAGGCTGGGCAAACACGATGGGAAAAATTCATCGAATAAAAGCTCTTGTAAAGAATAGCAAAAACCGCTTCCATAAGCAGAAGTTTAACGCCCGCAAAGTTGAAGCACGGAGGAGCGTTGAAATTGAAGATAAGAATGCCTGCGCGGCTGTTGTCCTTGATGTTTTTAGCATGCTGTCTCATTGGCGCTGCGGCGACAGGGACTAAGGCTTTTGCCCAGGGCGCCGGAGCGCCTGAGGCGACGCCTGGCGGTGCTACCCAAGGCCAGCAACACGAAGATCACGAAAAAGAACGGTCCGAGAAGAAAGAGCACGCTCACAAGCAGAAGAAACATCGTAGCCACAAGCACAAGCATCACCATCACGAGAAAAAAGAAAAAGGAAAGGAAAACTGAAGATGGTCATGCTGCCGCGCTGCTCCTGATTAAGGCGTCTATAACAGCCATGATATGAAGACCGAGCGAACTGCGGCGGGCGTTGAGGTCAAACGTTGTGGCTTTGCCGACTTGCCAGCGAGGCACACTGGCGCTGGCTGCGCGATTGAGCGAACACAATCCGGTTGCGCTGGGATGTATGGTGGATAGCAGAGCAGTCAGCCGGCGCGGGCCCTTCAAGGCCAAGGCATGAACTTACCCGAGTCGCGCTCCGGTCCCGAAGGCTCAACTTTTTCCTCTCGCGACGGCGGTGTCGGCTTCGCGCGGACACGTTTTGGGCGCGCGGTATGGCCTGCGAAGTTGTCAACGACACCTGGAAAGCTTGAAACTGTGGCGAGGCCGTGATGCAGTAGCATGATTATGAAGCACGCGGCAATAAGCGGAGCGGCTGCGCTGCTGGCGAGCCTGCTGGTAAGCGTTGCGTGGGCGCAGAACGCTGAAAAGGCGGGTGCAAGCAACGCTGCTACCAGCGCGGCCACCAAGACAGCCGGCAAAGAAACGACGTCCTCGACGCTGATAAACGGCCCTGAGACCCACTTTCGTGCGGCACGTACCGCCTTCGACAAGGGGGACCTCGGTGCTGCAGGCCATGACATTCGTCAGGGCGCCGCGTTGATCAGAATTGAGGCGAACCGCTCCAACATCACCGACGAAACGGACCTGCTGACCTCAGCGGCGGAGTTGGAGACCCTGGCGGGCAACGTGGCGCAAGGCAGCGTAAGTTCGCCCTATGATCTGAGTCGCGCTTTTGCCCGGGCCGATCTTGCCTTAGCGCGCCATTACCATATGCTGGCCCAGGAGTCGTTGCATCAGAAAAACACTAAGGAGGCCGCGGTTTGGCTCGGCGCCGCCACCGACTACGTTAACGACAGCGTGGCGTGGAACTCCCGTCAATTAGAGGAAAGCGGTAGCCCGGTGGTTAAGAAAATGCGCGCTCTGCAAAAGAGCCTGCAGGAGAAGATTTCCGCCGGAACTCAGGCGGCGTCGCAAGAAACGGCAAGGGGGCTCGACGCTCTGGGCAAAGACCTCCAGCAACTGGCCCAGAAAATATCTCCGTAGCGACGCTGAAGCGCGCGCCCTCGCAGCCAGGCTTGCCTTGATGCTCCAAGGCACTTGGCTGTAGCCCAACTTTTTAGGTGGCTATTAACAGCGCGGGCAAATGACAGGCAGCTATTCAGCGCCGGCAACGTTAGCCTTTCGCTCCGTGATTCGGGGCGCATGTTTGCTGGCCGGCTTGACGCTAGCCGGATGCGGCGGCTTGCCTCAACTCCGTCAGTCATTTACGCCTTCCGGCGAACTCACTGCGCAGCAACGCACCGAAATCACGGAAAATCGGCTCAAGGCGGCGGGCTTTAAAGCGATCTCACCAGCAACGCCGGAGGAAATGCGCCACTACCAAAAGCTGCCGCCGATGCAGATCACCTACAGGATCGGCGCCAAGGGAGAGCTGACGTACTATTTCAACGACCCGACCTATTGTCATTGCTACTTTTCAGGCAATGACGAAGCTTATCAGCGCTACCAAGGGCAAAAGATCGAGGTGAAGCAGACTCGCCAGGGTCGGCGCTCCGACGAGCTTAACGACGCTCAAATGCAGATGCAGCAGATGCAGCTGATGGGGCCGTTCGGAATCGACAGCCCGCTCGGCGGGAACGGCCCCGGCACCAACCTTTACAGCTATTAGGCGTGCGCGCCGCCGCGCTGCGCGCTACAAACCTTTTCGTCGCTTGGACGCGTCCGGCTTGAACGCGCCGCCATGGCGTGCGGCCTAAGACTATCGGCGTGCAGGGCCGGCGCCAACCGCCCGTGGGGGCGGATACGCCGGCCCTGTCCGAAGTCAGGCGCCGGCCAACGCGCGCATAGTGTTCAGAAAGTCTCGCTGATTGGTGCGTGTTGGTCCGACCGGGAAAACCACCGGATGGGTGATGCCGGCGGCGCGAAAGCGCGCGATGAAGTCCCGCGCTCGGTCCGCCGTGCCGAAGCTGCCGAGCTTGTCGGCCGACGCGTCGCTGATAGCGGTGGGCGCCTGATCGCGCTGGCCCGCATGCCACATGCGGCGGACCTCCGCCATCTCCCGCTCCATTCCGATGCTAGCGAACATTTTTTGGTACGACTCAACGAACGCGTACGTCGCCAATTCACGCTTGAAGGCAAGGCGCGCGGCCTCGGCCTCATCGGTCACGCACATGCGTGCGAAAACGGCGTAGTCGAGGTCGTCAGCGTTGCGTCCGGCGGCTTTGGCTGCCTCACGAACCACGGCAACTTGTTTGGCCACCGCCTCGGCTGGCGAGTAGTTGAGCAATACCCCGTCGGCGACCTCGCCCGCCAGACGCAACATCGGCGGGTTTAGCGCAGCCAAATAAATACGCGGCGCGCGCTTCTGCAGTATCGGCATCCGCAAGCGCAACTCCGCCTTGTAAACGGCGCCGTCGAACTTAACCCGTCCGTCGCGGAACAGTTGACGCATGATCTCGACGCATTCGCGCATCGCCGTCAGCGGCTTGCGATATGACGCGCCGTGCCAGCGTTCGACGATGATCGGACTCGACACGCCCAGGCCGGCGATCGCGCGGCCTTCGGAAAGCTCGTTAAGCGTTAGAAACGCAGTGCCGAGCACGGCCGGCGTGCGAATTTGGATAGGAACCACGCCGGTTGCCAGCTCGATCGACCTCGTGTGCGCCGTCAACGCGCCGAGCGCGACCAAAGCGTCGGGACCCGAAACCTCGGGCAGCCAGAGACATGAATAGCCAAGCGACTCCGCTTCGCGCGCCGTCTCTATCCCTGCGCGGATCGGCTCGTTGGCCAGCGAAAGCATTGCCACTCCCAGTTTCACTTTTGATTCAGGCATCAAATTCCTCGCTGGAGTTTGGTATGACGAAGTTCTTGCGCACTACGAAATCGAGGGCATCATCAAGGGCCCGCGTATCAGGTAAGGGGTTGCGCCCGGCGGATGGGGCAGCAGCCGGAGAAACACGCCGAGGCGCGCGCGTCCGGCCGGCGTGGGCGCAAGGTGGCAGGTGACATTGACGGTGCTCAAGTTGAGGCTCGGAGCCAAGTGCACCGCGCCGTGCGCGTCGAGCGCGAGTTCCGGTCCTCGGCCGTTGAGGCGACGGACGTCGAGCACGCCCGGCTTGAGAGCAAACGCGCCTGCTAACTCGGTAAAGGTGACCGACAAAATGCCGGTGCCAAACCTGATTCCCACGTTCCTGCCGCTAAATTCCAGGTTTCCCATGGCACTGCCGGTGCCGGCCTGGCTGAGGTCGAGCAGACCGCGCGCCGAGAGCTTGCCGGTGAGCGAGGTTCCCGTATCGGCTAACCGCGCAAGCTTCGCCAGGTCCAAGGCCGAGGCCTCAAAGCGCACCGAATAGCTCGCCCCGCCCGTGCGGGCAACAAAAACCTGCGCATGCCCGCCATAAAGTTCGCCGCCGGCCGCCAGCGCCAGTTGGCCGAGCAATAGTGAAGTAAGGGCAGGCGAGAGCGTTAGCTCCCGACTCTCCAGCCCCGGCCCGCGCGCCGACTGAGCCGCCGAAATCTTGACGTTTTGTAAGCGGACCCCAAGCGGCGGTGCGAAATGCGCCTGTGCGTAGCTCAGTCGCAGACCCATGGGCGCAAGCTTAGCCGCCAGCACGTCGGCGTAAGGAAAGTAGGCTATCGTGAAGATCAGGAACAACAACAAGCCCCAGAGCGAGTACGCGACGATCATGACGCGCCCAGGGCCGTGGCTGGTTCCGCTATAGCCCATCTAACCTTCGCTCAAGCAATGCGCCGGGCGCGCAGTCCGCGCGCGCCACGCCGCGCGATTCGCGCTCGCTGAAGCAACGCTGACGCTGCTTTGACCCAAGGCCGACCGCCGGCCGAGTCGCGCCGATTACACATCCATCCCCTCGGAATCGTCGTCGCGATTATATCCTGAATGCGCCGAGCGCATCGAGCAGCGCCCGGTTCAGCCCGCCTTGCCCACCGCGAAGCAGCTCAGGTCAACGTCGAAAGCGTGAGGGTTATTAGGGTGCTTCTTTATTCTCAGTTCGGAGACGATCACCGGAGGCGAAAGATGCTCGATCTTGTAGAGCGCCTCAACGATCTGGGCGAGGTCGATATTTTCCAGCTTAAGGTCGACGCGATGCTCCATTAATTCGCCGGCCAGCTTCTTTTCGTTGGGGCTTATCGACGTGATCTTGCTGCGGTCGAAACCCTGCGAGAGCTTCGCCTCGAGGACCGAGAAGAGCGAGAAGTCCTTGCCGGCCGCTAGCGCGCGGTTCTGCGCCGCGACGACCTCTTGTTGCAGCGTTTTATACGTTTGCACCATCCGGACTACTTCGACCAGGTCGTGTCGTCGTCTTGCGACCTCCGAATCCAGTTCGCTGCGGGTGTCGTACAGCGGCTGGACCACGAGGTAATAGGCGAGAACGCCTCCGAGCGCGAATCCCGCGAGCACCAACCCGGCCTTTTCGCGTGATTCGAGTTTTCGATAACGTGTGCGCACTCGCGCGCTGAGCGGGGCGATGTAGCCGCTGACATATTTGCGCAGCCGCGCCCATTGAGCTGCGAGCGCAACGATAAATGTCTGCCAAAGCTTATCCATCGCTCACTTAGCCTTGACGTCGGCGGTCTTCAGCACCGCGCTGGCCCGGAAGTCGACGCGACCCGACTCGCTGCTGGCTTTGGCTTCACTCACCGTGATGTCGCCGAACTCGGGTTGCTTGGCCAGCTCTTGCTTGAGCATGCTGATGCTAGCGTAGGAAGCGGCCTGTCCGGTCAACTTGACGCCGCTTTCGTCAAAGGTGAGTTCGGCCAACTGAATTCCCATCGAAGGCCTTAACGCGCGCGACACGGCGAGCATCACGTCAAGCGAAGAAGTGCGGCTTCCCTTGCCCCCGAGCATCCAGAGCCGCTTCTGGGATTGCGCGATGGCATGGCGCAGCCCGGGTATTGCGTCCGAGGCTGGCCTGGGCCCGAGCACGGGAGCGGCGGCAGCAGACACCTGGGCGTTGAGCAGGTTCAGGCGCCGATAGCGCGCCGCGAGATCAAGCGATATATGGAGCGCGCCAAGCAGGCCAAGCACGCATGCGAACAGCAGCGGAGTACGCCAAGGGCCGAGGTCGGCTCCGCGTCCCATGAAGATGAACTCGCCCTGACGGAAGTTCACCAGTTCGAAGCCCATGTGAGGATGCTGGCTCAGCAGCATTGCCAGACATCCGGCGAACTCCATGTCCAACGTGGACGCGCCAGCCAGACGATCGGCGCCTACTAAAGCACGGGCGCTGCGCACCGGCAATGAGAATTCGCTTGCCAACTGCGAGGTCAGTTCGCCGTTCTCGTCCCCGATCACGACGATCTCAGGACTCTCGCTCTTTAGCGTTTGGTCGTTAAGTGTCTGCCGAAGGGTCTTCAGCGTGGCGGCGTCAAGCGTCTGCGGTCCGCCGGCGCCATTTGCGCTAAGGCTGCCTGCCGTTACGACGCGGAATGTGCGAGCAACGCCGTCTTTGTCAAGCAAAACCATCGATGCGCTCCATTGCCCCACCTCGAGCACCAATCGGGCTCCGCTGCCTTCGCCCGATGCCGGCGCGAACAGCGCGGGCAGAGCCAGCGCGCTTACCGTGACGAGCTTGGGATCCAAACCCGCGGCGCCAAGCGTGTTCAGGTGAGCGCGGAGGTCTTTGCGCCGGACAAAGCACGCCATCACCAGCGTGCCAGCCTCTCGGCGCTCGAACGGCATCAGGCCGACGATCCCTTCGTCCACGGCGAACGGAAGATGTTCTTCCATCGCGAAAGGAACAGCCTGCTCGAGTTGGCGGCGATTCTTGAACGGAAGCGACAGCAGCCGCTTGGCGACCAGCTCGCCGGGTATGGCGGATACCGTAATATCCACCGAGCCGACCTGCTCCATCAGGCGATCCAAAGCGGCTTGAGCGTCCGGCTCGGACTCGTGGCGCTCCGCGATGAACGTGCCGATCAAGGTCAGCGAGTTCCAGGTGCGTTCGGCCAACGCGGCCTTTACCCAATCGCGCCCGAGCTCGAGAGCGAGAATTCGTTGCGCCATCTTTCGACCGAACCGCTGCTCACTCTTCGTGCCAGCCGTTTAGAACGAGCGGACTCAAACCGTTGCGGGCGACCATCGCGTAGACGAACTTGCGCGTGCCGGCGTAGGTGCCGAGGCCCGTGATGCTAAAGAAAGTGCTTTGGGTGGTGAAAACGGAGCCGGATTGGCCGAAGCCGCCCGGCGTAAGGCCGCCGGCGCCGGGTGTCTGCATCCCGGTAAGCGCGCCGGCGTTGGGTATTAGTTGCGCGACTTGGGCGGGGTTCATGAACGGCTGATTGAGGCGGCTCTCGACAATCGCGGCAGCCATCGACGGGTCGGCACCGAGCCCTGCGAGCGTGGCCGCAATCACCTGCGGAGGAGCCGTGTTGATGTTTATCTGAGCCGTGGGTGCCGCGGTTAAATACTGGCGCAGGACGACGAAGGTCTGGTCGTCCACTCCGCGCACCATGCGCAAATCGTTAATCGTGGGCATCGGCCCGTTTCGCGGCTCGTACGGCGGCGTAAGACCCAGATAGAAGTCCGCCTCGGCGCCGTTTACGCTCGGCACGCTGTCGCGGTCAAGCCAATCCACCAGCGCTCCCAGCAGCTCGGGCGGCAATTTAAGCTCCGCGAAAAGCTGCGCGAGTACGGCCATGAACGGCAAATTGAGCACGCCCGTCACGGGATTCACAAGCTGGTTGATGCTGAGCTTGCCGGTTTCGTCCTCGATTTTTACGCTTACCGAGCCGCCGTTGACGGGAATGGGCGGCAGGGGAATGTTCCAAATGTCGGTCAAAGCGTCAAACGGCTGCGGGCGCTGCGCGACGAGCCGCGTGTCCTGCATTATTAAGCTGAGGCCGACCTGGACGCCCGAGCGGGCGAGAAAAGCGGCGCGAATCTCGCTCGCCTGGTTTCCCGCGATACGTGACCCTAGGGTGGTCGCGGCTGTAAAGTCGATCACCGTCACCGTGATGAGGGTAACGGCTATCAGCGTGGAAAGCAGCGCTACGCCGCGCTGGCGGCTCTTGACCAAATCTTCCATCGCTATCTTTGCAGGATCGCCATCGCCGGGGTAACCACTGTCGAAAACCAACGGGCGCTCTGATTAGGTCCCGCCAACTCGAGATCGATCGAAATCGCGCTGGGCAATGCCTGCAAGGCCGGCATGCGCCTGGAATCCCAGCTCTCGTTCCATCGCTTGCCATCGAAGTAGCGCAGGTGCAGCGAGAGCACTCGTCGGCTCAGCACCACCGGCGGATTCAGATGCGCGCTTTGCGGGCTGACCAGGAGCGCGCTATGTTCGCTGCGCGCCAGCACGAATGCGCCTCTCGTTCCCCGGTCGGGCTGGAGCGAATAGGCAACAACCTCCTCGGCTCCCACGCCCAGTAGCGAATGGCGATGAAGCACGTCGAGGGTCGCGAAGGTCACGTTGTCAATCGCCTGGCCTCCGGCGTCGTGCGCCTCGCCGACCAGAAACACGGAGCTTGGGAAGACGGGTGTCTGGACCGCGCCGCGCAACTCCGCGCTCAACTGATATATTATCGCGCGGCCTTCCTCGTCCGCCGTCATGTTCTCTTCACCGGAGGTTTTGCTGTGAATCACGGCAAAGAAGGCGCCGAATACCATCGCCATGATAAGCCCCATCACCGCTACCGCGAGCATCAACTCGACCAGCGTAAAGCCTGCGCAGGGCGCCGCGCTTGTCTCCGTCGGCTTCATCCGTTGGGCGGAAGGGGCAGCGGGTTGTGCAAGAATTCAACCAGCGTGAAAGAGTGGCTGAGGTGCGGCCCATAGGAAACGACGACCGTGACCTTACGCAGGTCGGGAAAAAGCAAGCTTGACTCGACTGTCCGCTGCCAGCGGAAGTTTGGATAGCGCCCAGGGTGGAAGCTCTGAAAGTCGCCACTGCGGCTGCCTAGGGGCGGAAACTTCTCCAACTCGGCTCTCGCCATCATTTCCTGCGCCAGTAGCGCGGCGCAAGTCACGTCGCGGCTGCGGACGATGCTGCGCAGATTTTGACGCTGCAGGGTCAGGAGCGGCAGCAGGGCGATTCCGATCACGGCGAGCGCGACCATCACTTCCAGTAGGGTGAAGCCGCGGCGTCTCTCCTCGAAGCAAACGCCTGTGAGTCGGTGCTTCGAACGGTCGCCAAGAAGATTCCGCGCAATGGCCATTAGGCTAAGCACGGGCGAGCACAACCGCGGGTAGCGGGTCACGAAGCGGATGCAGCATAGATGAGCCGTTTTGCCGGCACATCGCCGCCGATTATCTTAACGCGCCCGGTCAGGGGCGAAAGCGAGAGCGTCATCACGCTGCCGAAGCTTGAAACCAGATGGATTACAGCCGGGTCCGTGAATCCCTGGGGATAAAAGCTGCAGGCTATAAAGGCTCCACGCTTGCCCTGGCCGTCGGCGATAATCACGTCGCGGACTCTGACGCCGGCCGGCAGGGTAACCGGTTCGCCCCCAGGTCGCTTATAAGGACGAAGCTGAGGCTTGGCTGAATAAGGATCGAGCCAGGTTACGAAGTAGCGATTGCCTTTGAGGTCGAAGTTTAGCTGCAGAACGAGTTTCTGCGCGTTAGCTTGCACGTAGAGAAAGGTTGCTCGGCCGGCGAGCTGGCGAGCTGCGCTCTTAAGGCGAGCGTCCCGCAAAACGCCCGTATATGGCACTGCCAGCGTTAGCATCAGCGCCATGATGAAAATCACGACGGCTAACTCAATGAGCGTGAAGCCGGCCTGTGGCGCCGAACCGATACACGGCCAAAATGGCGCGTCGACCCGAGCGGCGACCTTATCGGATTTCAGTTCCATTGAACGAGCAAGGCGTTAGTGGCGTGCCCAAAGGCGTGGCGACGCTGTCGCGCACTACTGTTGACTCCCGTCGATATCGGCGTTGGTGCCTTCGCCGCCTTCCGCACCGTCGGCGCCGAACGACTTCAGCACATATGAACTGCCGTCGCTCTGATAGAAGTATGGGTGATGCCAGGGATCTTCGGGGATTTGGCGCACGTAGCCGCCGGTCTCGTACTCGGCCGGAATCGGACCTGACGTCGGGCGCGTGACCAGCGCCTGCAGCCCCTGCTCGGTTGTCGGATAGTTCCCGTTGTCCATGTAATAGCGTTCGAGCGCCGTTTTGATCTCCGCGATATCGGCCTTGGCCTTGGTGACCTTGGCTCTATCGGTGGCGCCGCGCAAGCTCTGCACGACCAAAGTTGCAAGCAGGCCGAGAATGAGGATGACCACCATGATTTCGATCAGCGTGAAACCCGCCTGCGGTCGTCGATCTTCTCGTCGTTCCATCGAGCTTCTCTCCATTCTCATCGCTATTGCGCGAGCTGGTTGAGTTGGAAAATCGGTGTTAGCACCGCTAGAATCATAAATACAATTATGCCAGCCATGACCACCGTCATCATCGGCTCCAAGAGCGTGGTCATCTGCGCGAGCGAGCTGGCGACCTCGCGTTCATAGGCGTCTGCGGCCCGCTCCAGCATCGGCTCCAGTTCGCCGGAGCGTTCGCCGATACGGATCATTTCGATGAGCATCGGCGGGAACAGGCCCGAGCGGCTCAGCGTGGTGGCCATGCCGTGGCCTTCGCGGATGCTGTCGCGAGCTTTCTCAATCTCGCGAGCAAGCGTGCGGTTGGTGATAAGAAGTCTGACCGCGTCCAACGCGGTGAGCAGCTGCACGCCGCTGGAGAGCAGCGTAGCCAGCGTGCGGGCCAGGCGCGCCGATACGATCTTGACTACCATTGGCCCGATATAAGGCATGCGTAAAATCCAACGGTCGTAAAATTCTCGCCCAGCGTTGGTGCGCAGCGCGGCGGCGGCCGCGACTGGCAGGCCGAGCGCCGCGATAACCAATAGTAGCCAGTACTGCGCCATCGTGTTCGAGATCATGAGCAGCACTTGCGTGCTTGTCGGCAGTGCCTGCGCGGTCTGCGAGAAGACGCTAGTGATCTGCGGCACGACGTAGGCCATCAGGAACGTGACGATTCCCGCCGCCACAATCATCATGATAATCGGGTAGGTAAGGGCGCCGCGCACCTTGTTGACGAACTCGGCCTGGCTCTCGCTGTAGTCGGCCAGGCGCGCCAGTACGACCTCGAGCGCGCCCGCGGCCTCGCCGGCACGGACCATATTGACGTAAAGGCTGGAGAAGACGTGGCCGTGCATCGCGAGCGCGTCAGCCAGCGCCGAGCCTTCGCGCACGCGCTCGCGGACTTGCGAGAAAATTGCCCGAAGCATCGGGCGATGCACCTGTTCCGCTAGGGCGGTCAGCGCGTCGACCAGCGGCAGCCCGGCGCCGAGCAGCGTGGCGAGCTGGCGCGTAACCAGGGCCAGCTCAGCCGCCGGCACGCGCCTGCGTAAGAAATGGCGTACCGTGGCGGTGCGTGTGGTCGGCGCCGCGGCGGACTGGCTTAAATCGGTGGGAAAGATGCCCTGCTCGCGCAGCTTGCCGCGCGCGCTGCGAGCGCTGTCGGCGTCAATCACGCCGCCAACGGCGCGCCCGTCGGCCGATAAGCCTCGATACGCGAAGACCGGCATCGCCTACCCGAGTCCGGCGGATGCCAAGATTAGCTGACCATGCCCACGCGTGTTAATTCGTGGCCTGCGGAAGAACCGGCCGTTCCATGATCGTTCGGCGACATGCCGCCAACCTAAGGCGCAACGGTGCACGCGTCAGCTAGAGTTATCCGCCCGCCCATTAGGATAGCCAATAAGCTTAAGCCCGCGAAACCCCGATCAAGCAACCTTCTGGCGCGCTATTCGACATGCGCCGCACGCCTGCACCGTTCGGCTGCGCGGGAGCTTTAGGCCTTGCTCAGATAGCTTCCTCCTGGGTTACACGCATGAGTTCTTCGAGGGTTGTCTCGCCAGCCAGGATTCGCCGCACTCCGTGCTGGCGCAAAAGCTGCATGCCACGCTCGACGCAAGTGCGACGGATCGTCGCCGCGTCGGCGTTGCGCATCACCAGCGACCTGATCTCGTCGTTTATCACCATCAGTTCGTAGATTACCGTTCTGCCTCGGTAGCCCTTGCCGCGGCATTGGCTGCACCCGCCGGGGCGCGCTCGATAAAAAGGGCCCGTATCCTGCAGGTTTGCCAGGTCGACGCGCTTAAGTTGCGCTTCGTCAGGTGTGTAGGGTTCGCGGCACGCCGGACATACCATACGCACCAGGCGCTGCGCGATCACGGCGAGCACCGAAGAAGAGACGAGAAACGGTTCAACCCCCATGTCCACCAGACGCGTGAGCGCGCCGAACGAGTCGTTGGTGTGCAAGGTCGAGAAAACCAGGTGGCCGGTCAGCGAAGCGTGAATAGCGATGTCGGCGGTCTCGCCGTCGCGAATTTCGCCCACCATGATTACGTCAGGGTCTTGGCGCAGAATCGAGCGCAACCCGCTCGCAAAGGTCAGGTTGATCTTCGGGTTGACCTGCATCTGGCCTACACCGGGCAATTGGTATTCGATCGGGTCCTCAATCGTGATGATGTTTTTCTCTGGGGAATTGATTCGGGTCAAACTCGCGTAGAGCGTGGTCGTTTTGCCCGAACCCGTGGGGCCGGTCACCAGGATGATGCCGTGGGCTTGCCGGATTATGCGGTCGAGTCGTTCCAGCACCTCCCCGGTAAAGCCGAGGTGATCCAGGCTAAGATCAACCAGCGTTTGCGCCCGGTCGAGAAGACGCAACACGATACGCTCGCCAAACGCCGTGGGCAGGCTCGATACGCGCACGTCGATGTCGCGCCCTGCAATGCGGAAGCGAATTCGACCGTCCTGTGGCAGGCGCTTTTCGGCAATGTTAAGCCCGGCCATGATCTTAATTCGCGAGGCGATAGCCGCCTGAAAGCGTTTTGGCGGCGACACGACGTCGTAGAGCATGCCGTCAACGCGGAAGCGGACCACTTGCTTGCGCTCGAACGGCTCGATGTGTATGTCGCTGGCGCCGTCCTTGGCGGCCTGAGCGAGTAAGCTGTTGACGAACTTGATTACCGGCGCTGCTTCTTCGGACTCGAGCAGATCGCGCGGTTCGTTTGCCAGCTCGCTTGCGGCTTGCTCGAAAGCTTGCTGGTCCAAGTCCACCATCAGATCTTGGGCATTGCCTTGCGTCCGGTCGTAGCAGCGGTTGATAGCTTCGGCGATGACGTCCGGTGGTGATACAACCGGGTCAATCTCCTGGCCGAACAACAGCCGCAAATCGTCCAGGGGCTCGAAATTAGAAGGGTTGGCGACGGCCAGAGTGACCGCCGTGCCGTCACTGTAGAGCGGCAGCAGGCGGTTTTTCTTGGCGTAATTGATTGGCACCTTGGCTACCAATTCCAGATCGATCGTGTGCTCGTCGAGGTAAGCCATGAACGGCAACCGGTAGTGCTGCGCTATCGCATGGATGAGCCGCTGCGGCTCGAGCGCCCCCATCTCGACCAACACCTCACCGATTTCCTGGCCGGGTTTTCTCATTTCCTCGGCCTTTTCCAGGTCGCCGGGCGAGACCCACGAATGGTCCAACAGAATGCCTTGAACGCTTCTGCGTGCTGTCGCCATAAGGCTAACTCTTCGAGAGTCGCCGCTCGGTTCGAGCGGCGGCAGGGGCAACCCTAATCATTGGTGCCGCACCTGAGGTGAGTTCCCATGCCTATCCTAATCCTCCAGCGTGGCCTGATCGCATCGCTTGCACAAGTAACGATCACGCTCTCGATAAGTGGTGAAACTCATGGCGCGAGCACCGCGCTCAAGAAGTTTAGTCAGAGAGAATTCGTAAATAATGTTATTATGGTAAAGGGTACAGAATCTAGCGATGGCGACGGCGGTTTGGGACGCCGTTGTCGCATTTCGGTTGCGCGAAGATAGGACGGCTAAACTCGAAAGCGACAACTGCCGACGTCGCGTGCGGCGAAAAAGCGTCGGCACCCGAATCGCTCGTCATTCGACGGTTTCAACTGTTTGGGAGGAGGCTAGCCATGACTATACGGACGCGCTTGCTTGCAGTAACGGCTGGTTCGGCCATAGCGTCGTTCTTGGTAATCGCGGTCGCTAATGCTCAGTCACAATACCAGGGCGGAGGGCAGCAAAGGTCCATGGAAATGCGGGCCGGCGAGCAGATGGGCGGTGGCATGGAAATGGGCGGCATGGGCGGCATGGGTAAAATGGGTGGCGGAGGTGGAATGGGTGGAATGGGCGGCATGGGATGCATGCAGATGATGCATAAGGAAGTCATGCAGATGATGCAGCACGACCCAAAGCTCAGGGGGCGCATGATGGAGTTGCACGGCGAGATGATGCGCACGATGGGCGAGGCGATGATTGAGCATGGGAAAGAGCTGCAGCAGGGAAAATAACTCGCGCTGCCCGGCTTCTAATAATTAGCCATCTGCGGAGACCACGGCCGCGTTGGGGTCCTCGCGCCCGCCGCCCAAATTTATCCCTAAGGCGGCCGGCGGGTGTGACGAAGGGCGCAGGTCGTTGCGCGTCGGTTACCGTGGTTTGGAACGCTCCATATTTTGCCGCTCGGGCCAGGGCTGCGACAGAATCCTTGGCCACGGCGGCGCATATTTATTTAACTCCGCCCCCGCATCCCCACCCGCGCAAAGAGAGGCATAGATGGACGAGAAGCTCAAACTGGTTAAGGGAGGCGCTCCAAAGCTAGCGCTGGTTTATGGGATGCGCCTGGTGGACTCGGACAAGTTACTGGAAGTTGAGGACGCGCTGGTGCGAGTTGCCGAAGGAGCCGAGAGGCGGGTGACGATGCATGTCATCGAGGGCAGCAAGGAGCATATACGCCGTCAGTTATTGCAAAGTGTCGAAGCATTTTTCGACCTATTCGAGGACGGCGAGCCTTGATTCATCCAAAATTCCCGCTGTTTGTTACCTCCCGGTGACGCTTGACCTGACCGCATAAAGTCCCCCGGCAGGGTCCAAGCGGGCGCCGGCGAAGCCGGGCCGGGCAAAGCGCGCGATTTGGCCGGTCGCGGTAAGGCAAAATTCTCTCGGGAGCGCGGCAGGATCGGTGAACCGCGTCAGATGATTTTGTTGAGTGGAAATTCGATGATCCCGACTGCTCCGGCCGCCAGCAGCTTAGGAAAAAGCTCGCGTACAACCTGTTCGCTGATCACAGTTTCAACGGCCAGCCATTCCTTCCCTTTGAGCGCCGCGCTGGGATAAAGCTTCGAGACCGTCGGGGCGGTGATCGAGGGTAAAAGCGCGATCACTGAATCGAGGTTTTCCGCGGCGACGTTCATCTTGATTCCCACGCGGCTTTCGGCGTCAAGCGCGCCCCGCACCAATACGGCGATCTGCTTAATCTTGGCTTGCTTCCACGGATCCGCCCACGCGGCTTTGTTGGCCGCAAGCTGCGGGCTGGAGGTGAGAAGCTCAGCGACGATTCTCAGCCGATTGGCGCGGATTGAGGAGCCGGTCTCGGTGACCTCGACCGCGGCGTCAACCAACCCTTCGGCGACCTTGGCTTCGGTCGCACCCCAGGAAAACTCGACGTGAACGTCGACCCCGCGCTCCTTGAAGACTCGGCGGGTGAAGTTGACCATCTCGGTCGCTATATGCTTGCCGGCGAGGTCCTCCAGCCGCTGAACCGGTGAGTCCTGCGGCACTACGACCACCCATCGGGTCGGCCTTAGCGAGACCTTGGAATAAATGAAGCCTTCGACCTCGACCACATCCACGTCGTTCTCCACGATCCAGTCATGCCCCGTGATTCCGGCGTCGAGGGAACCGTCGGCGATATAACGGGGCATCTCCTGCGGCCGCAAAAGTCGGCAGGCCAGGGTCGGGTCGTCGATTTTTGGAATATACGAGCGGGCATCCACTGAGATGCGCCAGCCGGATTTGCGCAAAAGTTCGAGGGTCTGGGCCTCCAGGCTGCCGGTCGGAATGCCAAACTTTAAAACCTGTTCCGGTTGATTCATTTCTCTTAACACTTCTCTTAGCACTCGGGGCGCTCGAACTTTGGCGGAGCGCCCTTTTCGTCTTTTTGTATGGATCTCTGATCACTGCAGAAATTCCCTGGCTGCGGCGCGGGCGAGGTCCGCGAGCGCGACAGCCCGGGTTCTGCCGTGTTGACTCAGTGGCTCATTCGGTCAAGAAAGTAAGCGGGGCAGTGCTTGGAGAACGCTTGGTCCCCGTTTAGCGTCGTTCCAGGCAACTAGGCGGTAGGTTTTTGGTGGCCGTAGTTGGGTCCATAGCGAGCGGGGTCGACCCTGCGCTCGTCGCTTATCTCCCAGCGGCCGTCTCGTGCAACGCGAAAGAAGCAGCTTTCATAGCCCTCGGCGCAGGCAACTCCGTCGCCTCGCTGCTCGACGCGCAACAGCAATGTGTCTGCGTCGCAGTCAAGCCTAATCTCGTGAACGACCTGGAAATTGCCGGACTCTTCGCCCTTGCGCCAAAGCCTGCGCCGGGAGCGGGAATAATAACATGCGCGGCCGGTCGCCACGGTCTCTTCGAAGGCCTCTCGATTCATGTAGGCGACCATCAACAGGCGCCCGCTGGCGAAATCTTGGGTCACGACCGGTATCACGCCGCCACCCTTGTCGAAATCTATCGCGCCACTTAAGTTGGATTCCATGCTAATTGCCGGATAAAACACCAATTGGTGGATAAAACGAGCCGCCGCTAAGGTTTCATGTGGGCGAGCCTCAGCCCAAGTATCGGCGAAATCGGGCGGCGATTCAACTTCGGGGCTGGTAAGCCCTCGGTCGAGGCGAAGCATGAAATTGAGCGAGCTCGCGGAACAGCTCGGACTTGAGCTGCGCGGCGATGGTGAACTCGAGATTGAGGGTCCGGCGACAATCGATCAGGCCGGACCGTCGCTCGTGACTTTTATAATCGCGCGCAAATATCTAGGCGTGTTAAGTGAACGGCGGGCTGGTTGCGTGATCGCGCCGCCCGACCTGGCAGGCGAGGTTGGTTGCGCTGCTTTGGTCAGCACAAACCCTTACGCGGATTTCGCGCGGGCTATGCGCCTGTTCTTTCCGGTGGAGAAGCCCGCGCCCGGCGTGCATCCGAGCGCCCAGATAGCGCCCGACGCGGTGATTGGCGAAGATGCCGCAATCGGCGCCTGCTGTGTGATCGGTGCGCGAGCCAGAATCGGTCGCAATGCCGTGATTCATCCGCATGTCACGATTTATCCCGGCGTAACGATCGGCGATGACTTTCTCTGTCACAGCCAGGTCTCGATTCGCGAGCGCGTCGAGATAGGCCATCGCGTGACGATTCACAACGGCGCGGTAATCGGTTCGGAGGGCTTCGGTTTTGTCGAACAAGGGGGCACGCTGGTAAAGATTCCGCAGGTCGGCAAGGTGATAATCGAGGACGACGTCGAGATCGGCGCCAATGCTACTATCGACCGCGCGACGCTGGGCGCGACGCTTATCCGGCACGCGGTTAAGCTGGACAATCTGGTCCATATCGGCCACAACTGCGAGGTCGGCGAGCATTCGCGCTTTGCTGCCCAGACCGGCCTGGCAGGTTCGGTCAAGGTCGGACGTTGGTGCGAATTCGGCGGCCAGACGGGCTGTGCGGACCATATTCAAATCGGCGATCGCGTCCGCGTGGCCGCTCAATCGGGAATTCCCAACGACGTGAGCGGCGGTTCGGTGATAGCCGGCTATCCCGCGATAGATATTCGGCGATGGCGCCGGATGGTTGCCGCGCTGCCGCGGCTTCCCGAGGTGATCCGGCGGTTGCGGGCCCTTGAAGCGCGCGCGGAGATCGATCCAGGAGCGGACTCGTGCTAAACCGAGTGTTTGTCGTCGAGCATGAACAAATGGCTCTGTAGGGGTTGGAGATGGACCGCGCTGGTTTTCGCGGCGACGCTTCTGGCCTGTCACAGAGAACCCGCGGCCCAGGGCCCGCCGGGTCTGCGCGTGCGCCCGTTCACCTTTCAGGTGGAGAGCGGCAAAAGCGTTTTCCAGATAGAAGGCTATATAGCCCTGGTGCCGCAAACCGGCCGGGCGCCCGCGGTGTTGATCGTCAATTCCGAGGTTCGCAACGCGCGCCGATGTGTCGAATCGTCCGAATGGCTAGGGGCGCTTGGTTTTCAGGTCGCCTGCATCAGCATCCCCGGCTCGGGGGCTTCTTCGGGGCCGGGGCGGTTCGTCGGACCGCAGGCTGTTGCCGCTGTGCAACACGCGCTTGAACTGCTGGCCCATCGCACCGACGTCGATCCGAACCGAATCGCCGTATGGGGCAGCTTTAACGGTGCGATGGCGGTGGGCTTAGCGATGGACTCGGAGCTGCGCGTGCGCGCGGTGATCCTGGAATCCGGCACCTACGACATGGTCAAACTTTGGCCAAGCGCGTCTCTGATGGCTAAGCTCAAGATTCTGCACCAGGTATGGCCTAGCCATCGGGCGCTCGACGAGCGCAGCGTGCTGCCGCATCTGCCGGCTCGCCTTGACCTGAGCGTGCTTATTTTGCACGGCGAACGGGACGGCAAGAGTCCGCCGGCCCAAGCGAGGCTTCTGGAGCAGCAACTCAAGGAGCGCGGCGCCTCCGTAAAGGCGTACTACTTCCCCGACGGCGGGCACGACCTGGGCGCACGGGTGCAAAAGCCCGTGGAGGAGTTTCTGCGCGAGATCTTTGTCGCGCAAAACCAGCCCGGATAGGCGCGGTCGGGACGGGCCGCAATGAATCAGGCGTTCAGGCGAGTTCCTCGAGCGCCATGAGCACCGCGTCGACGTGCCCTTCGACCTTGACGCGTGGAAAAATTCGCCGCACCAATCCGCGCCGGTCAATAATGAAAGTCGTGCGCTCGATCCCCTCGAATTCTCGTCCGTAAAGCTTTTTCCTTTTGTAGACGCCGTAACGGCGCGCGACCTTCGCTCCGACATCGCTGAGCAGCGGGAAATCGAGCGCGTACTTGGCGGCGAATTTCTCATGGGACGCGGCGCTGTCCGTGCTGATCCCGACGATTGTTGCCCCGCGCGCGCCGATTAGCTTTTGCCGGTCCCGAAAATCGCACGCTTCTTTTGAACACCCTGCAGTGAAATCCCTGGGATAGAAGTAGAGCACCACGTTGCCCTTACTCAGCAGGTCTTGGAGGCTCACCGCATTACCCGAGCCATCCGGCAATTCGAAATCCGGCGCGGGCTTGTTCAACAATGTCGACGCCGGGTGGGCCGGCGATACCGACTTAGATTTGCTTCTGGCTTTTCCCGCCATCGCTGCGTCTCCTATGCGCCGCATATTCTTAGCCTTGCTATGTAAATTAATATGTTGTTGATGTTAATTTACGAAAATTAATTTAAGTTTGGTTCAAATAGTTCCTTGTGGTTTTAGTGAGGTCAGGCCCGGCCATGCCGTTGGCCTATCCCTGCTTCGCTCACCGTTAAACACCCTTTTGTTCGTCGCACCGCTGCGCCAATTGGGATATTGCGCTCGTTCGGGACTGGATCGGCATGGACACAGGCCAAGTCGAGGAAATGCCTCAACCAAGCCTGGGTGTCCTTCTGCTGGTTGAGTTTCTCGTAGAGGCAGAAAAAACGTCAAAGGCCATAAAAGACGTTGGTAGCATCGTTGACCAAGGAAGCGCCAGCGTTTAGACTTAACCAGATTTGTTATTCCCCGGCCATTTTGCGATTTGCGATGGCAGCCCACGCGGATTTAAGCATATCAGCGCTTCAGGGTGTGCTTGAGGACTACGGCCTTGGTCGGATAGCGAGAATTGACGAGGCCACCAACGGCGGTCCCGAAATCCATCGCCTATTCGAGACCAGCAAGGGCAAGTACCTGCTACGCGTGGCTCAAGCAGTCCGAGAGTACGACGTTAAGCGCGAACTTGAACTCCTCGGATTCCTTTCAAAGCACTCTTTTCCATGTCCGTGGCCGCTACAAGACCGTAATGGCCGCTTTTATCGCGAGCACGAGCGTCGATTCGTGTCGATATATCGCTGGAGCCCCGGCCAGTCCTTCAGCGTTGAGGGGCTCAACGACGCTCAATTAGAGAGCACCGGCCGGGCGCTGGCAAATTTGCACGTCATCGGCCGCGCCTACAAAAAGGGCATCGATAGTCGTCACAATTTCGACCAGGTATCGGACCTGTACTGGCGGCTGCGTCCACGGCTCCCCAGCTTTTTTAGCAAAATTAGCCGCTTGTTAGACGAGGAGTTCGACTATCTGCATCGTCATCTGGAGCAGCGCCTGCCGAAGGGGGTAATTCACGGCGATCTGTTCGCGGATCGACTTTTGTTTCGGGGAGACCGCCTGACGTCCATTTTGGCTTTCGAGTCGGCCACGCGTGGAAAGTTTATTGCCGACCTTGCCACTGCGGTAAACGCGCTCTGTTTCGTTGGCGAAAAATACTGGCTGGCGCGTTTCCGGTCATTGATGCTGGGGTATGAATCGGTACGCGCGCTATCCCTCGCTGAATGGGACGCCTTTCCGAACGAGTTGCGCTACTCGTCGCTGCGTTTGCTGGTAACCGGACTGCAGACCTGGTTGAACTGCTCCGGCGTAAGCGACGGCAAGCGCGATTTTCGCGAGTTTCTCGAGCGACTGCGCGTGTTGCGCCGCGAGAAAGACGGCGGCATGGATGAGCTGTTGATGGCTATGGCGACCGGCTACGATTACCGCAAATACCAGAAGGTCAAGGGCATGGACCGAAACTTGGTCGTGGTCTCGGGCAGCAACAAGTAGAATAGCCGATTGAGCAATTCCACGATTGCATTGAGGCGCCGTGCCCGCGCGGGGGCGAACAACGGCTTGCAACGTGCCGCGACGCCTTCTCCGATGGGTGACCGCTAGGGCTCAGGCTCGATGCGGCTGCGAAGGAGGGTGGGGACGACAGCGGCACCTGGGCAATTAGCCGGCTGATTTGCGGTGCGGATGGTTTGGGCTCGGGTGAGCCGATCCTCCCCGTGACCTTGAGCTTGCGTCTTTCAGGCATCGCGCGGACGCCGCTCAAGGGCGACTCTTGCCTCTCCGACCGGTGCCCACAAACGGTCTCGGCTTCAAGCCACATCGCGCGCGCCGGTGTAAGATAAGGCAATGTCCAAATTAGCTGATACCCTTTACCCCGGGGCATTGACTCTCTGGCTTGAAGTAAGCCCGCCGCGCGGGATTAATTCTGAAGCCCTCCTGCGCCGACTCAAGGCGGTTATCGGCCACGTCGACGCGATCAACTTGACCGATAACGCGTTGGCCAAAGTGAAGATGTCTCCCTTGGCCTTCGCCTCGATCCTTCAGAATCGATTAGGCCTGCCCGTGGTGCTAAACCTTTCTTGCCGCGACCGCAATCTGCTTGCGCTTAAGGCGGATCTGTTGGGAGCGGGAGCGCTCAACGTGGGTGCGATCGTGGCGTTGACCGGTGATAAGCTTGCGCCGAACGATCAAGGCGACAGGCCGCAAGCCAGCTCGGTTCACGACGTGGACGCGATTGGATTGCTGAACATTATCGGCCAACTCAACCGCGGCGAGCTTGGCGAGCCCAAGCCGCTTAAGTTCCCGCCCGCGTTGCTCGCCGGCGCGGTGGCGAACCCTAACCGGAAGCGGCTGGAGCACGAGTTCGAGTTGTTGGCGCGAAAAGTCGAGGCCGGCGCACGGTTCGTCATGACCCAGCCCGTTTTCGACGCCGAGACGGCGTACCAATTCGTGGAACGCGCGCAGGCGCTCAGGGTCGGCATAATCATGGGAGTCCTTCCGTTAAAGCGGGCCGCGATGGCAAGCTACATCGCCGCCAAAATCCGCGACCTTGCGCCCACCAGGGCATATTTGGAGAGCTACCAGGGAATGACGGAGGAGCAGGTGCGGATGCGTTCGGTCGAGCATTGCCTGGAGCTGATGACACGCTTGGCCCCGCAGGTGGCGGGGTTTAACATAATGAGCGGCGGAGGTCCGTCGCTGGCGATAGAATTGGCGCTTAAATTCAGCCCGCTGCGCGCCAAGCTTAGACGCTCCCTTGCGCCTGCTCCAGCGCAAAGAACGCTCAAGGGCTTGTGACGTCCACTGTGACGCAATGGCGGCGGAAATAATTTCACCACGGCTCTCCTGGGCGCGGCCTGAGGACGCTCGGGCCGCTCGTGAGGCCGCAACGGCGTCCTTTGGTCGACAAGGTGTTAAGGTATGGCTGCCACTGTTGAATCAGCGCAGCAGGCGGTGAGAAGCCTGCTCGATTTTTTGGGGGAAGACCCGGATCGCGAGGGCTTGCGACGCACCCCGGAGCGCGTGGTGAAAGCCTTGCAGTTCCTCACCAAGGGCTACGCCGAGGATCCCAAGCGAGCTATTAATGGCGCCTTCTTTGTCGAAGACTACCAGGAAATGATCGTCTGTCGGGATCTCGACTTCTACTCCCTGTGCGAGCATCATCTCTTGCCCTTCATGGGCAAGGCGCACGTTGCCTACGTGCCGCGAAATCGCATCGTGGGGCTGTCGAAAATCGCGCGCCTGGTAGAAATCTACGCCCGCAGGCTGCAAATTCAGGAACGCATGACGACGCAGATCGCCAACACGATCGCCGACCAGCTCGACCCGCTCGGCGTTGCCGTCGTGCTCGAGGCCGAGCATCTGTGTATGAGGATGCGCGGTGTGGAAAAGCAAAACTCCTGGATTACGACTTCCGCGATGCTGGGGCTTTTCCAGACTCGCTTTGAAACGCGCCAAGAGTTCATGAATCTCTTGAGCAAAGAAAGATGAACGTTCTCCGCTGTTCAGCGGCCAGCCGCCGGGTTGATTGCGGCGACGTGGCCTGGGGCGGCGGCGAGCTATGACTAAGGCACGGAGCTTAAGCGTGTCCGTCAAAGCATCAGACGAAGACCTTGCGGCGCTGGGCGAGTATGCCTTGCGCTACGTGGAGTCCGGCTTTACGGTCGGGATAGGCACCGGCAAGGCGGCTTCGGCATTCATTCGAGCGTTGGGCCGCAGTGGCCTTAAGATTCGCGCCGTCCCGACCTCCGAGGGCAGTGCCGAGCTGGCGCGCCAGTATGGGATCGAGCTGGTCCCGCTCAAGGGAGCGCTCGATATCGCCCTCGACGGGGCTGACGAGGTCGATCCGAACCTCGACCTGATAAAGGGATTCGGCGGCGCGCTGTTGCGCGAGAAAATTGTCGCCGCAGCCGCGCAGTACTACGTGATTTTGGTCGGCGAAGAAAAGCTCGTACCGCGCCTTGGGCAGCGCGGGCGCCTGCCCGTTGAGGTGCTGCCGTTCGGCGTCGAGCTATGCGCGCGGCGAATCGAGGCGCTCGGCCTGCGCGCGCAGGTGCGGCTTGCCGAGAATGGCAACGCTTTCCGGACCGACAACGGCAATGTGATCCTCGACTGCGTTATAGATGAAATTGCCGAGCCTGCGCGTCTGGAGCGGGAACTGGCGGCTATTCCCGGAGTGCTGGGAAACGGGCTTTTTGTGGGCACCGCCAACGAAGTGCTGGTCTGCGCCCCAGGAGGCGGCGTCCGCTCGCTTAAGCGCCGGGACGCAAGGAAAATGCATTGATGGCTCCGGCAGGCGGCTCGATCGACGAATTCGCGCGCGAGCGCTTGACGCGGATTTACCGGGATGTCATCAACGGTCTCTCGCCTGCGCGGCTGTTGGGGCGCGCGCTTGCCGGAGAGAGCGCTGAATTTAGCGAGATTCCCTCGGTAATCGCGGCTGCTTCGCGCCTGTTCGTGCTCGCCGTGGGAAAGGCCGCGCCTGGGATGGCCCGCGCGCTGGCCGGTTTATGCAGTGATAAGCTGGCGGGCTTGGTCGCGATAGTGCCGCTCAATTCGGGCCAGCAGTTGCATGACGAACTGCGGATGCTGACCGAGGGCGAGGACGCAGCCAACCGCAGCAGTCGCGAAGCGGCTGCGCAGCCGTTGCTCCGTGTCTTGGAGGGCGCCCATCCGCTTCCCACGCCGGCCTCGGCGGAGGCGGGTGCGGCCGCGCTCGACTTTATAGCCCAGGCTGGGCCGCAAGACGTCGTGATATTGGCCCTGAGCGGGGGCGCTTCAGCGATGATGGCGCTTCCGGCGCAAGGGCTTACGCTTGCCGACAAGGTCGCTACCACCCAGCTTCTGCTGCGCGCCGGCGCAACTATCCATGAACTCAATGCCGTGCGCAAGCATCTGTCCGGAGTAAAAGGGGGAAGACTGCTCGATGGCCTTCGCGCGGCGCGAATGATCGTTCTGGCGATGTCCGACGTCGCCGGCAACGACCCGGCCACGATAGGTTCCGGACCAGCGAGCGCGGACGCCACGACCTACGCCCAGGCGCGCGAGGTGATGAGCCGGCGCGGGGTGTGGGAATCCGTGCCCGAAGCAGTGCGCCGTCATGTGGAGCGCGGCATCGCGGGCGAGATTCCCGAGACTGTGAAGGACGGAGATCCGCGCCTCAGTCGAGTCAACTTCTTTATTCTGGCGGACAACGAAACCGCTCTGCGCGAAGCTGAAGCTTCGGCTGTCGCCTTGAATTTTAAGGTTAGGCGTTGGCGTACGCTAGGCGGCGAGGCGCGCGCGGCCGGGCATGAGCTCGCGTCGTTTCTGGCGCAGCTTGCGCGCACCGATAAGGCCGCGAGCGGAACCGGGCGAAGCGCCTGCGCGTCCGTCACCCCACAGTGCGTGCTGGCTGGCGGCGAGTGCGTGGTAACGGTGCGCGGCTCGGGGCTAGGCGGGCGCGCGCAGGAAATCGCGCTGGGCTGCGCGATCGAGCTCGCGCGAATCGCTCCTGCGGCCAAGGTCGCAATGCTGTGCGCCGGCACCGATGGCATCGACGGCCCGACTGACGCCGCAGGCGCTTTTGCAGGCACCGGCACGGCTGCAGCGGCTTTAAAGCGCGGTGCCGACCCAAGTTCGTACCTGGAGCGCAACGACACCTACTCGCTATTCGCGCTGACGGGCGACCTCTTTAAGCCCGGTCCCACCGGGGTTAACGTTGCCGACGTGCTGCTTGCGTTGGTTGATTATTGAGCCTCGGGCAGAATACCCAGGTGGCTGCTTTTCCCCAGCCGAATCGAGGACAGACGGCTCCTCGCACCGCTTACGCCGAGGGTATTGGGAGCGAAAGGCAATCGGAGAACCGCAACCGAGTCGGCTTACGCCAAGGGAAGGGTTTGGCCGGCGCCGTGAATTACGTTGTTCAACTGTGCTGAATCAGCTACGGCTTTCGCGTGGTCTGTCGATGCGCTATTGATAAACGGAAATGAGCAAACGGCCAATTTCAGAGCAGCTTGCGGCCCGCGTGCCACCCGGTCAGGTCTTGACGGACAAGTTTCCGGTCCTAACCTACGGCCCGACGCCGCCGTTTGATCCCCGCACGTGGGACTTCCGCGTCTTCGGCTTGGTGGAGATGCCCTTGCGTCTCACCTACGAGGAGTTCCACGCCCTGCCGAGAAGCGAGATGGTTGCGGATTTCCATTGCGTGACCACCTGGTCGCGGCTCGACAACCGATGGGAAGGGGTGCGGATCGCCGATCTAATGCAGTTGGTGCGGCTTGCTCCCGAGGCGCGCTTCGTGATCGTCCACTGCGACGGTGACTACACGACTAATCTGCCCCTGCATGAGTTTCTGGACGAAGACACGATGCTCGCGTACCGTCACGACGGTCGCGATCTCGAGCCGGACCACGGCTATCCTCTTCGGCTGGTGGTGCCGAAGCTCTACGGGTGGAAGAGCGCCAAGTGGGTGCGGGCGTTGGAATTTTCCGCCAACGACCAGCGCGGCTTCTGGGAGGTCCGTGGCTACCACAATCATGCCGATCCATGGAAAGAAGAGCGCTACTCCTTTCAGGAAGAGCAGGAAGATTGAGCTAAAGCAGCGGACTCGGCGCATCGACCGGCCGATGTTCTCGCTTTAATGGCACCCTTACCGCCGAGGTTTGCATCCCGAGACAGCATCGTTAGTGAGCGTTTCGACCCTTTCCGGCAAGAATGAGAGCGCACGCGCGCTCAAGATAGCAGGTCGACTCGGCGAGCTTTACCCCACAGCCCGCATTACGCTCGATTTCGCGTCACCATGGCAGTGTCTGGCCGCGGTGATACTCTCGGCGCAATGCACGGATGAACGCGTCAATCGAATCACACCGCATCTTTTCGCAGTCTTTCCCGACGCAGTTTCGACTGCCGATAGCGACCCCCGTTCTCTGGAAGAAATAATCCGCAGCGCCGGGTTTTTTCGCGCCAAGGCGCGCGCGTTGGTCAAAACCGCCAAAGCGATCGTCACGCGTTTTAACGGCGAGGTCCCCTGTGCGATGAGCGATCTGCTGACCCTGCCGGGAGTGGGGCGCAAGACTGCAAATGTTGTGCTGGGTCATGTCTTCGGCCATCCGGCCATCGCCGTGGACACCCATGTGCGGCGCGTGGCCTACCGGCTTGGGCTGACGCGCCATACCGATCCGGACAAAATCGAGCGCGACCTTGCGCAGCTTTTGCCCGACGAGCATTGGACGCAGTTTTCAATGCGACTAATCTTGCACGGGCGCAATGTTTGCCGCGCACGTGCCCCGCAATGCGCCGGCTGCGCTCTCAGCGAGCTTTGCCCGCGCCGCGGATTAGCAAGAGATCGAGCGCGCAGACCGCTTCGCATGAACCGCCGATCCGCTCGTCAAGCTCTTGGCTAGGCGTCATAGGCGCCTGCCTCGCTCAATTATTTACCGGGATCTTGCTGTTAATCTGAGTGAGAAGTTTCCCATTTTGGGTAACCTCCCTATCAATTGCAGCGAGCTCATCAGGGGTCAACAAATGCAGTGTCCCTTCGTAGGTTAGCTCTGTGTGGCTGCCATCACTGAATGCGGCGTAGATATAGCAATGGGCGTTAAGATGCTGCTTGTCCACCAAGGTAAGACGAGTTATCTCCTGCTGGCGAACTGACGGCGTGCAAGAGCTGCAAATCGAGTCTACCTTGAACTCGACGCTTGAGGGATTTAGCACTTTGACTCCGGTCTTGACCACCGGCCACTTAGGGTTCCCGTAGACACTCGTCTTGAGAAAGACCGTCCCGTTCTGATCGCCGAAGTAGTAGCTCATGGGAACCACGGGCATCACTACGTTCCCCTGATTTTCGGGCGTTGCCTGAACGCGCACGTGCCCACCCCAGTTGCCGACGAAACCGACGTCCGCTTTCGGCAGATACATCAAATCGGTCATGGCGCCAGGTCCAGGCGCGGAAGCATGCCACGAGTGGGGCTGCGGTGACGAAGCGGTCGCAAGGATGTTGGAATCAACGGAGCTTGCGGACTTCTTACCGGCCCAAGGCCGTTCGTGCCCCAGCATCAGCAGCACGCCTCCCAAGCAGACCAAGCCGACAACTAAGACCAGCAAGCGCTTGCCTGTTGAGGAAGCCTTGGAGGAAGCCGCGGACAGAAGCGGCGCCCCGCAACCCGGGCAGGCATCAACTCCCGACGCGACACGCGTGCCACATTTAGTACAAAACATGACTTTAATTGAGCGTAATCAATCTCACGCGCGGTTTCCAGATGCTTGGGTTGCGATGCTGTTCTGTCGTGAATGCGCGTGCCGCGTCTTCATGCCGGCCCCCTTCAACCGTTCTGCCATTCTGAGCTCGACCGGTATGCGCTCGGTTCTGATAACGTGGTTGTCGAGCCCGCATGAGCAGATCGTGCCGCGGAGCTGCCATGTCTATCAAGCCCATGTCCACAAGGTCGCTCTTAAAATCAACTTTTCCGCGCATCCGCTTAGGCAACAAATGCAGCCGAAAAACATTCAGCAGATGTTAACTGATTTTTCCCGGATGACTGCTAATTTGATAAAATGCATTTCCATAGGCTGCTGATTAAAGTTAGGTGAGAAATTTATGGCAGAAGTTTCGGCAATCAGGAAATCATGGCGCACTTAAGTTGCAGGCTGCCCGAAGGTTTATGGCGTGCGCTGAGTGAGAAAGCCCAGCGAGATGGAGAACCGGTTGGCCATATCGTGTCTCGTGCGTTGGCGGCGTATCTGCGGGTTAAACACGCGACGCTCTATCAAGTGTCGACCTCGAGCGCGCTGGTCGAAGGCGTATATCAAGGTGCGGTGCGAATCGCCACGCTGCGCCAACACGGCAACCTGGGTCTGGGCACCTTCGACCACCTCGACGGTGAAATGGTGGTCGTGGATGACGAATTCTTCCAGGTCCGGTCCGACGGCAGCGTCAGCCGCGCCGCAGACAACTTGCTGAGCCCATTCGCGGTCGTGGTCGATTTCCGGCCCGATCGTTTTCGCTCGCTGGAGCACTGCGCAAATCTAGCCCAACTGGAGGAAGGCTTCGAAGCGCTGCGCGATTCGCAGAATTTCGTCTTCGCGTTGCGTGTAGACGGCCGTTTCAGCCATGTGCGCACCCGTGCGATGTGTCGCAGTGAAGAAGGCGCACCGCTGGCCGCCGCTGCCGCACATCAGCCCGAGTTCGAGTTCGGCCCAGCGGAGGGCACGATGGTGGGTTTCTGGTCGCCGCAGTATATCAAGACGCTTAACGTCCCCGGCTACCATATGCATTTTCTCGACCGCGAGCGCCGACGTGGTGGGCATCTGCTGGAATTCGCAGGCGACGGGCTTACGCTCGCTTGCGAGCGAATCTCCAGTCTCATGGTGGCTCTGCCGGAAACCGAAGAATTTGTCAAAGCTGATTTCAGCGGCGACCCAAGCGCTGCTCTGGCCTATGCAGAAAAGGCCCATTAAAGGAAAGACGACAGCCGCCTCCGAATGGTCTTGCGGCGCGCGCCTGCTGGTGCGCAGCCTCGAAGCGCAGGGGGTCAAATACGTTTTCGGAATCCCTGGCGCGAAGATCGACCGAGTATTCGAGGAACTGGCCGATTCGACCATCAAGCTCGTGGTGTGCCGCCATGAGCAAAACGCGGCATTCATCGCCGGCGGTATAGGGCGACTGACCGGCCGCGCCGGAGTTGCGCTCACCACATCCGGGCCAGGATGCACCAACCTGGTGACGGGAATGGCGACGGCCAACTCCGAGGGCGACCCGATAGTGGCGATGAGCGGGGCGGTCGCTCTCGGCGACCGGCTTAAACAGGCTCATCAGTCGCTGGACGCCGTGAGCCTGACGCGTCCGGTAACCAAGTTCGCCGCCGAAGTCGTCTCGCCCACCGCCATTTCGGAGAGCCTTTGTAACGCGTTCCGAGCCGCGGAATCCGGTCGTCCGGGGGCCGCATTCCTGAGCCTTCCAAGCGACGTCATGAACGCGGAGACCAGCGCCACAGTATTGGCCCCGGCCAAGACGGTTGCTCTTGGGTCGGCTCCGATGAAAGCCATCAAAGAGACCGCGCGTATGCTCGAGGCGGCAAAGCGGCCGGTCCTGCTCATGGGCATGCTGGCCAGCCACCCCGAAAACGCCGCCGCGGTGCGCGCGTTGCTAGCTCGTCATCCGATGGCGGCGGTCAGCACGTTTCAGGGCACCGGAGTACTCTCGCGAGAGGAGCTTGGTTGCTTCGGCGGACGGGTGGGTCTGTTTAGCAACCAGCCTGCGGACCTGCTGTTGGACGCCGCTGACGTGGTGGTCAGCGTGGGCTTCGACCCGATTGAGTACGATCCGGCGCTGTGGAACCGAGAGCATACGCACCGAGTGGTCCATATTGACCAGGTGGCGGCTGACTATGATGCCGCTTATCGGCCGGCCGTCGAACTGATGGGAGCAATCGCCGCAACCTTGAAGGCGCTGACCCGCGAACTCAAGCCGCGTCGCTCGACCGGTCATGAAGCGCTACTCCAAGAGATTGCCAGGGAGCGAGAAGCGTTGGCCGCGACAGCCGCCGCTTTGCCTGCCGCACCGGTTCACCCGCTGCGAGTCGTGAATGAGTT
>JAJYYI010000093.1 GCA_021801125.1 Deltaproteobacteria bacterium
GGGCGATCGCCTGCTGGCTGGCACACTGGAACGAAAATGCCCGACCGTTTCGCTGGACCAAATCGGCCGCTAAGATTAAACGCCGCATCCGCAATGCTGCACTTATTTACGAGACGCGACACTAGAAATCGTTTCGGCGGAAATCAAGATCGATCCCCGAGCGCCGGTCGTCGCTTTTGGGCAAGCCGTTGCTTATCGACTTTTTTCTGCCAAAACCTATGTCGTCATGCTGAAAACCATGACCGAGGAAGATCAGGGCCGACTGGAATCGTTATTCATGCTGTTCGGAGTCGGTTTTGTATTGTTCGACGTTGATACGAACGATCCAGGCTTCTCCATCCGCGTCCGTGCCCAGCGCTTCTGGCCGGCCATGTTCTACGTCAACGAGTTTGCTGAGCGGCTCAAATTGTATGATGCAACAGTGTTTCAGCAACTCTTCGGCTGAACTTGACAATGCCGATTGGCAGAAGGCAGAAACGCTAGTCCGTGTCTCACGGTTTCAGGGACGAGCAGGACGTCTTTTATGCCGCGTGTTGCCTCACGTAAGCTTCGGTGCGCCGCGCCATGCCCAACGCCGAGCTGCTCTGCAAGAATAGTGACTGCTCACCCAATTTGCCAGGGGCCGGCCCACCCGAGCCACATGCTCACGCGTTCGATTTTTGGCGCGTTATAAGCCCGCGGCGTTGCAAGTGTTCAACGGCAGCCTGCGAGAGCCTCGTTCGCTTGGCCGTTACGATGGGCTATCGGGTGGCGCGTGTCTACGATTAAACTGACGTTGGCTGCGTTAGCTCGCACTAAGCGGCAGCGCGCGGTCGCCGCGTCGGCGTCGCGAAAGCGGTACCGTTTGATCGCGCAGCATCCGACTCAAAACAAACGCTCGGATCTGTCGGGGATCTCTCGTTTCCGGTTGAATTAGCCACGCCGCCGGCTCCTGATTCCATAGAATGCGGGAGTTGGATAGAGTCGATTTGGCCGTGAACAAATCTAACCGATGACGGCACTGGCCGCGAGCGCGCGAGAGCCGTCTCGAACCAAAAATTACGAGATGAACATGACGCTTAGAGGTGTGTTTTTGCTGCGCGATCCGCGCCTTAACAAGTCCACCGCTTTCAGCGAGGCCGAGCGCGAGGCTCTGGGACTTATCGGCTTGATGCCCGAAGGAATCGACACCGCGGAGATTCAGCTCCAGCGGGTGTTGCTCCAGTTGGAGCAGAAGCCGAGCAACCTCGAAAAATATATCTATCTGACCCAGTTGCAGGACAACGACGAGATGCTCTTCTACCGCCTGCTGATGTCCGATCCCGCGCGTTTCCTGCCGCTCGTATATACGCCGACGGTCGGCGAGGCCTGTCTGGAGTTCGGGCATATCTTTCGCCGACCCAAAGGTTTGTATATCTCGATCAAACGTAGAGGGCGCGTACGCGAAATTCTGCGGAACTGGCCGGAGCGCGACGTGCGCTTTATCGTCGTGACGAGCGGCCAACGTATTCTGGGGCTCGGCGACCTCGGCGCCAACGGCATGGGAATCCCGATCGGAAAGCTGGCGCTCTACACCGCGTTGGCCGGCGTTCCGCCTCAGCACACGCTGCCCGTTCTCATGGACTTCGGAACCAACAACGAGTCGCTTCTTAGCGATCCGCTCTACCTTGGGCTGCGGCAGACGCGGACGGCGATCAAGGACCTCGACGAGTTCGTGGACGAATTCGTGACCGCCGTTGAGGCCGAATTTCCCAACTGCTGCATCCAATTCGAAGATTGGGCGGGTTCCGACGCCGTCCGACTGCTGGCCCGTTACCGCGACCGGATTTGCTGCTTCAACGACGATATCCAGGGCACGGCGGCCGTTGCTCTGGCGGGAATTCTCGGAGCGTTGCGCATTACCAAGGCAAGGCTCTCCGATCAAACCTTCCTATTCCTGGGCGCGGGTTCCGCCGGCACCGGTATCGCGGACCTGTTGACGGAAGCGATGAGCCGGGAAGGAACTCCGATCGAAAAAGCTCGCGCGCGAATCTGGCTATTCGACGTCAACGGATTGCTGGAATCGACGCGCGGCGACCTGGCCGATTTCCAGAAGCCCTACGCGCATCCGCACCGGCCGACCAAGGATTTTGTCGAGGCTATCGGCTCTATTAAGCCCAGCGCCATTATCGGGGTCAGCACGGTTGCCAAGGCCTTCAATCAGCGCGTGATCGAGACGATGGCTCGAATCAACGAGCGTCCGATTATCTTTCCCTATTCGAACCCGACCTCCCATTCCGAGTGTACCGCAGAGGAAGCTTACCAGTGGTCCGACGGCCGTGCGATCTTCGCGAGCGGCAGTCCGTTTCCACCGGTCAAATGGCGCGGTCGGACGTTCGTGCCGGGGCAGGGGAACAACGTCTATATCTTTCCCGCGATCGGGATGGCGGTTTATGCGACTTGTGCGAAGCGGATTACTGACGAGATGTTTATCGTCGCCGCTCGTGCCGTGGCGGAGCGCGTAACCAGGGAGGAACTGGATGCGGGACTGATTTACCCGCCCCAGTCGGAAATCACGCTAACCGAGCTGCACGCGGCAGAGCGGGTGGCGGAGGTGATCTTCAAGCGCGGTCTTGCGGGCGTGCCGGAGCAGCCGGATATCGCTGCCTTTATCCAATCGCAAGTCTACAAGCCCGAATACCCCGCGCTGGTCTGAATGAAACGTCGCTCGCTGCCTCGCAGGAAACGAGAGCCGAAGCGACCAGCGATTAAAGGCTCGCCTTAAGCGGAAACGTCGCGCGCCTGAACCCTCGGTATCACGTCCCTTTCGACGCTACAGTTCTTGCCCCAAACATGGCAGGCTGTTAGCGAGCTCGCTTGTTTCGAGCGAGATCGATTCAACGAAAATGGAAAAGACGGCGAAGCGCTGGCTTGTGTTGACGGTGGCCGGGGCGGGTCTGCTCGCGGTTTTTCTCGACTCCGCCGTCAATATCGCGTTTCCTGCGATAAGCGCGGCCTTCGGCCGTGGCGTCTCAAGCATCCAGTGGGTCGTTGTCTGCTACATGCTCACCAGCGCGAGCCTGTTGCTTACGTGCGGCCGGCTGGCGGACCTTTTCGGATGCCAGCGGGCGTTGCTGATCGGCTTGGTCGGCAGCGCGGCTGCTTTTGGACTATGTGGAGTGGCTGGCACCTTCGAGTCATTCTTGGCCTCGCGCGTCCTGCAGGGTGCCGCCGCCGCGCTGGTTCTGGCGAGCGCGCCCGCGGTGGTAAGCGCCAACTTCTCCCCTCGCGAGCTGGGGCGCGCGCTGGGGGTTCTCAACATGGTCGGGTTCGTCGGCTTCACTTCTGGCCCGATTCTCGGAGGGTTGCTGGTTGAACATTTCGGATGGCGCGCCGTATATCTGTTCCGCGTCCCCCTGTCGCTGGGGACGATAGCGCTGGCGATGCTGCTGCCGCGCGAGGAGGTCCCACGCTCAAGCGATCGGGAATTCGACTTCTTGGGCAGCGTGGCTCTTGCGGCCGGAGTGGGGCTCGCCGGCGTCGGGCTCGCGCTGGCAGCCGTGAAGGGCCTGCATTCCAGCGCCTGGAAGTCGCCCCAGATGCTCGGGCTGGCATGCGGCTCCGCGGCCAGCTTTGCGTTGTTGATTACCATGGAGCGGCGGGCTCGCTATCCGCTGCTCGACCGCCGTTGGCTGGCGGCGGCGCTTGTATTCGCGAATGCCAGCAATCTGCTCTCCAACCTCGCGATGTTCGCGGTGTGGCTGCTGGTGCCGTATTACGTGGTGAACGTGCTGCGTTTTAAAGTCTCGGCGGGTGGCGCGCTGCTTGCGCCTTGTTCGCTAGGCATGGCATTGAGCGCGCCCTTCGCGGGTGCGCTCTCGGACCGTTTCGGTGCGCGATGGCCGCAGCTTCTCGGACTGGCGGTTGAGATGCTCGGGCTTTTGCTCGCCTCGCAGCGCGGTCTGCGATCGTCATTCGCGACGGTCGCGGTTCCGCTGCTGTTGGTGGGACTCGGGCTCGGCACTTTTGCTGTAGCGAATATGCGTTTGGTGATGACTTCGATCGGGCGGGCGGACCAGGGGATAGCCGCGGGAGTCGTGGGGATGATGCGCACACTAGGAGTCGTGACGGGAGCCAGTTCCGCCGCGGCGGTGTTCGGCATGCGCCGGAAGGTGTACCAAGCCGCGCTGACGTCCGCCTCGCTCACTCCCCAAGCGCTTGCCGACCAAAGTTTCATTTCCGCCTTCCAGGACACCTTCCTGGTGTCGACCGCGCTCTGCCTGGTGGCCGTTGTTCTAGCGGCAATCCCCGTGCGCTACCGGGACGTTCTGGCCGCGGAGGAACCTACCGAGGCCGAAAACCGCACCTGCCCCGTACAGCAGCCCTAATCGGCGATTTCCATCTCGCCGGCGGGCAAGCTAACCGGCCTCACTTCACGCGGCGCGTGAGAATCTAACCAGCGGCCAACCGAGGACCGATTTCTGATGAGCCAGCCGAAACTTGCCGACAAGATGGCCGTGCTTCTTGGCGGGCGGGTGGCCGAGACGATCGTCTTCAGTGAGATCTCGACCGGCGCCGCGGACGATCTAGTCAAGGTCACGGACATCGCCGAAGGCATGGTTACTCGTTTTGGCATGGCTCCGGCATGGGGACAGATTACCTACGAAGCCGAGCCGCGCAGGTTCCTCACCGCCATACCGACGCCCCGGTTCTGGAACGCCGCTCTAGCGAGGAGACCGCGCAGAAAATCGACCACGCTGTGCGCGAATTGGTTGAAAAGGCATTTGAACGGGCGCTGTCTGTCCTCAAAGAGAAGCGCGCCATTCTGGAAAAGGGCGCCAAGGAGCTGCTGCAAAAAGAGACCCTGGTGGCCGATGACCTGGCACGGCTTATCGGCCAGACGGCCCGGCATCGGTGTGCGGCCGCCGACTCGCCAGCGAGTTCGTCTCCCTCGGGCGCGTCGACGGCGCGTTAGTGCTCTTCGACCAGATAGCGGCGCGACTCCCAGCAGGCGGCGCGGGGCGATGCTGCGAACGGGTTGCGTCAGCTTCGGGTAGGTTGAGGCCTTGATAAGAGGATTCGGCCGAGATCGAGTCGCTCGGCACGGCGCGTTCGGCGGCTGCCTAACTGCCGGTGTCCATTCTATCTGATTTTTTCGCGCGTTCCTTCGTTGAGCCATCTCCGTTGGGCCTTCGTAGAGTTATCGTTTCTGGCCTCGCTGATCTTTTTGTCTTGTCCTATTGGTGGCTCAATTTGAAACGGAAAAGATAGAAAAGCACGGAGGTGAGACTTCAACCTGGCCGGGGCCGAAAGTTTGTGCTTATGCATCCGGTCTTGGCTGCGGTTTCGCCTTTAAGGAAAAACCTCGTGAAAGGAAAGGCCGTCAAAAAATGCGGGCTGATAACGTTGACGTGATTGTAGTCGGCGGCGGCGGAGCTGGGTTGATGGCCGCTTACACCGCTGCGCGTCTGGGGCGTGCCGTGATGCTGCTCGAAAAGGAGACCGCACTTGGCGGCACGACGGGTCTGTCGGTCGGGACGATCTGCAGCAGCGCTACTGTGTATCAGAAAACTCTTGGCGTGGTCGACGGACCTGACGAGCATTTTGAAGACATGGGGAAGCTGGCGGGTCCGCTGGCGCCTCGCGATAATCTCCCGCTTCGCCGGATCCTGGTCGACGGCGTTCCGGAGACCATCCAGCATCTGGTCGACCTTGGAATCGACTTCGCCGGTCCTTTTCCGGAACCGCCCCATCGTGTTCCCCGCCTTCATGCGATAGTTCCCCACTCCAGGGGCTACATCTATCATCTGGCCAAAGCTTGCCGCCGGCTCGGCGTCGACATACGTCTCGGGGCGGCGGCGCGAAGGCTAATTGTCGAGGACGGCCTGGTCAACGGCGTGGAGGCGGGCCCGGAGGGCGCTGGCGCGCAAACGATCCGCGCTCGTAAAGCGGTTATCTTGGCCACGGGTGATTTCAGCGCCGCCGATCGTCCGTTCAAGGAAAAGTTCATGGCTGGGCCGCTCTTGGAGATTACCGGCATTAACCGCGCGAGTACGGGAGACGGCCAGCGGATGGGCGAGGAGGTGGGTAGCGAGGTGATGAACGGCGATCTCGCCTGGGGTCCCGAGCTTCGCTTCCTGGCGCCGCCGAAGTCGACGCTGATCGCAAAGCTGCCGCCGTGGCGCGCCATTAGCAAGGCGATAACCGTTGCGATGCGGACGATGCCCCCTTCCGTGTTGCGGCCTCTCTTGATGGCCTATGTTACGACCTTTCTTGCTCCGTCACATCAATTGTTCCGGCAAGGGGCGATACTCGCGAACCTCGACGGCAAGCGATTCTGCGATGAGCTGGACCGGCCGCAAGACAAGCTTGCATACGAGCGGCGTCAGTCCGCGTTTATTGTCTTCGATTCAAAAGTGGCGGCGAAATTTAACGAGTGGCCTAATTTTATTTCTACCGCGCCCGGCGTGGGTTATGCGTACCTGGCCGATTACAAGAAGTTTCGCAAAGACATTTTCTTCGAAGCTGATAGCTGGACGAGCCTCGCTGAAAAGATCAGCGTTCCGGCCGCGACATTGAACCAAGCGATCGCCGAGTACAATCATAAGGCTGCCATGCAGGGACGTCCGCCGCTGGTTGACGCCCCATTCTTTGCACTGGGTCCGGCGAGGGCCTGGATCGTCTTCACCGAAGGCGGCCTGAGGGTTGATTCGCGTCTTCGCGTCTTGGACAAGAACAACCAGCCGATCGGCGGCCTGTACGCCGCGGGCTCTGCAGGCCAGGGAGGATTGCTGCTCGAAGGCCACGGCCATCATTTGGCATGGGCGTTCACCTCGGGGCGGCTTGCCGGTCGCAATGCCAGCTTCGATGCGGCAGGCGGGTCGAAGACGGGAGCGGACTGAGGGGGCCGAGACCGATCGGGCGTTGGCGCATCGCTGTATAGACCGTGCTCGTGCCAAGGGGATAGCTCGGGTAGGTCGCACTGACTATTGCGAGGAGGACAGGGTATGAGACTTCAGAGCAAAGTCTGCATTATCACGGGAGGAGGTTCCGGAATCGGTGAAGCGGCGTGCAAGGTCTTCGCGCGCGAAGGCGCCGCCGTAGTCGTTGCGGACAAGTCGCTTGAGGCGGCGACGGCGGTTGCCGGAGAGATCGGCAATCGAGCCATTGCTCTCGAAGTTGACGTGGCGCAAAGCGATAAGGTCGCCAAAATGGTGCGTGACGCGGTCGCTCGCTTCGGCAGAGTCGATGTGTTGGTCAACAACGCCGGCTACGGGATTAGCGGAGACGTGGTAGAAACCGATGAAGAGGCGTGGAACGCGCTCATGGCGGTCAACGTGAACGGCGTCTTTTTCGGTTGCAAGTACGCAATCCCGCAAATGCGAAAACAGGGCGGTGGCGTTATTATAAACACCGCGTCGGTCGTTGCCTCGATAGGAATACGCAGCCGCGCCGCTTACTGCGCCTCGAAAGGCGCGGTGGCGGCGCTTACGCGAGCGATGGCGCTCGACCACGTCGGCGACAACATTCGTATCAACGCTGTGGCGCCTGGGACGATCGAGACTTCCTATTTCGACGCAATGATGCGGAAGTCCGAGCGGGCCGACGAGTTACGGCGCGAGCTTGCCGCGCGCCAAATAATGAACCGGCTCGGCAGGCCCGAAGAAATCGCGAACGGGATGCTGTTCCTGGCCTGCGATGAATCCTCGTTCATGACCGGCGCGATATTGACGATCGACGGCGGTTGGACCGCGCAGTAGCCGCGTGGCTTTCGCGGCGCGGCCGGCTCGCGCCCGTGCTGTGCCGTGGTGCTTACTTTTCTTCGGGGCCGTTCGTTTAGCGCGAGGCGCTCTTATACAGATCCTTCGGGAGCAGGCGGGAGGCTATGAGGTTACGGAGAACCTGGGTTGTCCCTCCGCCAATCGCGTACATCCGTACGTCTCGTAGCATCCGTTCCAACGGAAGGTCGCATGAATAGCCCATCGCGCCGTGAATTTGCAGCGCGGTATTGACGACATCGATCGCGTCCTCCGCCGCAACAAGCTTGGCCACAGCGGTCTCCGTCGGATCGGGAAACGCATCGCCGGCGTTGCCCGCGGCCCTGTACACCAGGAGCCGCGCCGCCTCCAGTTTGACGTGCATATCGGCGAGCATCCATTGCACGCCCTGAAACTGGCCGATGTAACGGCCGAACTGCCTGCGCTGTTGAGCATATCCGAGCGCCTGGTCGAACGCGGCTTGGGCGACGCCCAGCGCGATCGCTGCCGCGCCCACGCGCTGTCGGTTATAGGCGCGCATCAGCTTCGGAAAGCCGCCTCCCGGCGGGACGAGGATCGCATCCGGAAGAACCCGGCAGTCATGCAAAGAGACGTCCGCCTCCGGCATGCCGCGCAGTCCCATGATCTTGCGCACGCGGTCAATCTTGAGCCCTGGATTAGCGCTCTCGACCAGCACGCCGCCTACGCCGTCGGCGCCAGGGCGATCTTCGAAGCGCGCAAAGATCAAATAAAGGCGTGATACCCCGCCGCCGCTAATCCAGCGTTTATGGCCGTTGAGCAGATAGACGTCTCCGTCGCGCTTGGCTGACGTCTCCAGTTCGCTGGCGGCCGAGCCCGTGTCAGGCTCGGTAATCGCTATCGCCGGCTTGTCTCCCTCCACGATCCACGGCAAATAGCGCCGCTTCTGGCTTTCGGTGCCATAATGGATTAGCGCGCCGGGAACTGCGGTGTTGGCGTCAACGACGATCCGCGCCACGACCGCCGACGCTTTGGCGATTTCTTCAACGACGAGCGTGGCGCTGAGCAGGCTTGCCCCGCCGCCGCCGTAAGCCTCGGGAACGACCATGCCCATAAAGCCCTGCTCGGCGAGCTTGCGCACGATATCGTGCGGGTACTCGTCGGTCTGGTCGATCTCGGCAGCCCGAGGTGCCACGACTTCTTCGGCGAAGCGACGAGCCTTGTCCTTAAGTTCGCGATGAGCTGGCGTGAGATCGAATAGTCGCGGTTGGCTGGCTCGCTCAGGCGACGCGGATGAAACAGCTTGGGTTGGCATCCAAATCTCTCCAGTGTCTGAAAGCATCTCCCAGGTCGGCGGTTTGATCAAACCGGTCCACGCAAACTCGGCGCCGTCAGGACCGTTTTCTCAACCAGGAATGATCGGTGTCCTCGCAATTCACGATTCTATCAAGTCAAAGCTCGCCTTCAAAAAGCTCCAGGGCCCAGCGCAGGACGGTTCCGAAGGATACCTGACGCTCGGCCCGGCCGGCTCGATATTGCGCGCGCCATTCGAAGCATCGCTTCCTCCCCCGGCGCTAAGGATGGCCGTTGGGAACGTGCTTGTCTCAGATTTCGCGAGGCGAAAAACTCCCGAGCGCGGGATGTCTGTAAATTAGTTTTGTAATACCGAACATGGTGGCTTTTGCGCGCCTGGCGCGCTGGCTTCGAAAGGCGAGAAGATAATGTCTGCTCTGCCGCCTTTGTCGGACAACGTGGCCGTGCTGCTGCCTCTTGTCGTTGCGATCGACGCGACTATTTGCAGACTATCATTCACGGCGTTGGCCTGTCCGCCATGTTCCATTTTGTTCGACATGAGCAAGCGCTAGGTCGAACTGGGATTAGGTTTTCGACCAACGCGATTATGGTGACGGTTGCCATACTGTTCGCGCTCGCGGCGCATCTGGTAGAGATAGGCCTCTGGGCGTTAGCGCTGCAGGTATGCGGCGAATTCCACCACTTCGCCAGCGCGCTTTATCACTGCGCGATGAACTACGCCTCATTGGGCTACGGTGACGTTGTTATGTCGCCCTCTTGGAGGTTGCGGGGCTCCTTGGAAACGGTCAGCGGGATGCTGTTGTTCGGAGTTTCAACCGCGATGATTTTCACCGCGATCCATTGGGTTGTGCAGCCTGCACCCCGCGATCACTGACGCTAGAGCGGGGACCGGGCGTTCCGAAGCCGGTCCGATTCGATTACCCCTAGCGCGAGCTCTACCCGTGACCGCGTTGCGCGTTATCGGGAGCGATTGCGCCCAGTCTTCTCTCTGAACGCGGCGACAGGCGGCAGGTTTGCTCGACCCGCTTCGAACCAGGCGGGCGCGCGCGCAGCGCCCTGCGCAGACCCTCGCGGTGCCCGACGAGATCGGCAAGCGTGTAGCCGTCGAGCGTGGCAAAGAAATTGCCGCATGCCTGGGCGATCACTCTCGCCAGGCCGCACACATTCGCAATCAGGCAACGATTCCGTTCGATATCGAAGCACTCCACAGGCTTAAGGGGTCCCTCGGTGTATCGAACTACGTCGCCGAGGTTGACCTCCTCCGCCGCCCGGGCTAGCACGATGCCGCCGCCCTTGCCGCGGCGGGTCTTGATGAAGCCGCCTCGGGCAAGGGCATGCACGACCTTGACGAGATGGTTGCGCGAGATACGATACCGCTCCGCAATCTCGGAGATGTTCACCACGCGCTCGCGCTGGATGGCAAGATACATGAGGACGCGCAGCGAATAGTCGGTGTGATACGTAAGCTGCATCACGGCTACATTTCGAACGTCCGAGGCAGCTACAACGGACTCGTCCCGTCGCGATGCCGGAACGCTCTGCCCCGGAGCCCGTAGCCGACAAAGTTGCTTCGGAGCAGACCGACGCGCAATACGCGAGCCTCCTGATAAATCGGCGCCACTGCGCGTCGGTTGCAAATTGTCCAAGGCGCCGCTCGCTCCGTCTCGGGGCGCAACGCTCCGAGCGCAACGTACGCAGGAGCCCTCGGTTGAGCGGCAAAGCCAACCGCATGCAGCGCCCTTGCGAACGAATCCTTTCGTATCTTCATCACTCTTGACTGTCGCAACTGAAGATGTAAATTGAATACATCTTCAGTCATGTGTTCGTAAAGGGCCCGCATCGGCCGCGTGCTTGGGCGCGCGGGCTGCGCAAGGAGAAGTGGCGATGAACCCCTTAACCGAGGCAATCCGGAAGCATCATTCGTCTTTGGCGAACACCTTGAAAGCGCATGCACGCGGAGTTGGCGGCAACGAGCCGCAGCCGGAGCGCGAGGCGTTCGTGCGATTTTTGAAGGGAGACCTGCTGGCGCATGCGCAGGGTGAGGAACGCCATCTGTATCGCCTCGTCGATGAGCTGGTGCGTTCGTTCGCAAGGCCAACGGCGACGATGACAGTGGATCACGAATTCATCAACGACTACGTCGCGAAGATTGAACAAACCACCAGAGAACTAGCCGATGCGGCTGACGGCGAGCGTTCGCGGCTCTCGCTGCGCTTGCGCGAGTTGGCGCTGCAACTCGACGCGATTTTGGAGCTTCACTTGGCCAAGGAAGAGCGAATCTACCTGCCCTTGGTCGAGGCGCACGTTGACGAGGCGCGCCAGCGTGCTGTGCTGGAAGCCATTCATGGCGGCCGCGAAGAGGAAAAGAACGTGATTCAAGGTCGGCCGTTGGACGTTCGCGAGATCGCACCGCGCGAGCGTCACAAACTCATCTTCGAGACCTTCGCTGCGCTCGAACCGGAGGAAGCATTTATTTTAATTAACGATCATGATCCCAGGCCGCTGTATTATCAATTTGCCGCCGAACACGCCGGCGAGTTCACGTGGGATTACCTGGAACAAGGCCCGGAGGTCTGGCGGGTTCGTATCGGACGGTCGGCTTAAGACGCGAGGCTCTATGAACAAGAGCGGCCAACCGGCGGGCAGGAGCGCGGACCGGAAAGGAAATCATGTTAACCGAACAACGAATCTTGGAGACCTTGCGTGCGGTGAACGATCCTGAGGTGGGCGTCAATATCGTCGACTTGGGACTTATCTATAGCGTGGAGATTCACGGCGCGAACGTGCGCGTGACGATGACCATGACGACGCCCGCCTGTCCGATGCACTCATATCTGCGCGAGGAAGTGAGCGACACGATCCTGAGCCAGCACGAGGAAGTTGAAAGCGTGGATGTGGACTTGGTTTGGGAGCCGCCGTGGTCGCCGCAAATGATTTCGGCGCAGGGCAGGCGGCAGCTCGGTTGGAGATAGCCCCAGCGCCTTTAGGAGAGCAGGATGGAACTGGTCACCGAATGGCTTTCGGGTCTGCGCGACAGTTACAGCGAGGAACCGCTGGTCAGCGATGTCCGCGTGGGCGTGTTCTACACAGCGGTTAAGATTTCGACCGGCGATGTGGGGGTCGCCTTCACGCCGCGTGATTTGGCCGACACGGTATGCTGCCCGAAAAGCGCCGCGGGCGCTCCTCCCGCCGGTCGTCTGGTCGGCGTGAATGCGTGGCAGATGGCCCAATACGCGTTGTCGCCGAGCGCTCTTAGGCGGTCGGTGGGCATTGCGACATTAAACGCTCTCACCTACGCCGGAATTAAGCGCCATGGGTTGCCGGACGGGGTTTTTTGCGACGGAATCGATGCGCTCGACGCGGCCTGGGTTGGCCCCGACGACGAGGTCGCGATGGTGGGCGCGTTCGTACCGTTCATCAAGGCGCTCAAGGGGCGCGTGGCGGGTATCAAGGTGATCGACAAACATCGCGACGCGCTCAAACCTGAGGAGCAGGCGCTGTGGATGGCGCCGGAGCGGGCGGCGGAAGCGCTGGAGCGCGCAAGTGTGGCCATTTTCTCGGGCTCGACGCTCGTCGAGGGCGCAGTCGAAGAACTACTGAGCTTCGCGAAGGGCGCGCGCGTCCGCCTGATGGCCGGCCCGACCACGCCGCTTTGGCCGCGACCTTTTTTCCGACGCGGGATCGCGATCCTAGGTGGAATCAGGGTCTTGAACGGCGGAGAATTGCTTACGATCGTCGGCCAGGGCGGCTCGGGGTATTTCTTCGAGAGTACCGCCGTGAAAACCTGTGTGGTCGATCGGTCCGCCCGAGCCGGCCTGGCTCTCTCGCCTCGAGCGGGCTCTCGCATCGTATCGAGTATCGAAGTCAGCTGAGAGCACTGCGAGGAAACAGGACGGTCACCAAATGCCTTGGGTGATTACACGCCTTTGCATAGATTGTCTCGATACCGGATGCGTCAGCGTTTGTCCGGTCGATTGTATATACGAGCCCGTTTCACCGGGCGACGACGGGCTGCCCAATCAGCTTTACATTCACCCTGACGAATGTATCGATTGCGGCGCTTGTGAGCCGGAATGTCCGTGGCAGGCGATCTACGAGGAACCGGCTGTGCCCGATCTCTTCAAGGACGACATCGCACTCAACGCCAAAACGGTCGCAGCGCCGGACCAATTCCGGGTCAAGCAGTACGAGGAAAAGCCCAGGCCTACGCCGGATCAAGTCGCCGCAAACAAGCGCAAGTGGGGACTTGATCCAAATTCCTGACGATGTTCGAACCGGCGGCTGCCGAAACAAGGCCCGCATGGGGATGAAAAAGTGCGCGACGCCAAGGGGGTTGCATCTAGACGCTTCGGTCCAATAGGGCGCTCGGTCAAGGAGATAGGTGCGATGGGGGACTATACGCACGAATGGCTTTGCCGGCAGATTGTCGAGGGCGCCGCTGACGCAGTCATTTTCGGGGATGCCGAGGGAATAGTGCGGCTGTGGAACGCCGGCGCCGGGAGAATCTTCGGCTTTCGCGCCGACGAGGTTGTCGGCAAGCCGATGGATCTGATCATTCCCGTCAATCTTCGAGAAAGGCACTGGCAAGGATACCGCCAGGCGATGCAAACGGGACGCACCGAGTACAATCGCGATCTGTTGGCCGTCCCCGCGATCCGCAAAGACGGTTCGCGGATCTCCATTGAATTCACGATAGTCCTGATCCGGGACGCTGACGGGAATCTCTTGGGACCCGCGGCGATTCTTCGTGACGTAACGTCGCGCTGGAATCAGGACAAAGAGCTGCGCAAACGTCTGACGGCGCTGGAAGCCGAGGTGGCTAAGCTAACCGGAGCACAGGGCTCGGATAAGTAGAGTAAGGTGAAGGAGCATATAAGAGATATGGCGTCATCACCAAGCTTGCTAAAAGCTGCGACGCGCATCGGCCGGTGCCCAGCCCTGTCGGGTATTAGCGCGAGACGGGCCTGCGAAGACGGCACGGCAAGGTAAGTGCCGAGGCGTGCCGCTGGTAGTCCCCATATGACGGTCGCTGTGCGCCGCTCAGTTTGCCTTCGCCCTCGTCGGTCGTTTGCTCGGCCTGGGGCAAAGGATGCTGGTGGAGCGATGAAACGCAAAGTGCGAACGAAGGTCGCTAATCGACCTGCTCGCCCGTCGAATTTCCGGCTCACTGACGCGGGGTGGCAAAGGCTCAAGTCGGCGGAGCCGATCCCGGCCGCCCCGGACGAGAGATTGCTCGAAAGGCGGGCCCTGATGCGCTGGGCAGACGACGGTGGTCGTTGGGTAGATTTACTGCAACCGCACTGAGGGAGAAACAGGCATGACGGCGCAAGAAGCCAGGCAAGCGCTGCGCCCGGGCGTCGGCGCAATGGTCTCGTTTACCATCAGTGAGCAGGTCGATGAGCTTAAGGCGAGACCCGAGTGGTCAGCTCGAGATCGACTGGGGGTGAGTCTGGTAAAGGATGACGCGCTAAATCTCCTACTGATGGTGCTCAAGAAAGGCGCGCATCTGAAGGAACATCGTACCAAGGGGCCGATCGCCGTTCACGTCCTGTCGGGAGCTATTCGCTTCTCGGTCGGGCCCCAAGTCGTGGAGCTTGCTTCGGGCAAGATTGCAGCACTCGACCGCGACATACCCCACTCCTTCGAGGCTTTGGAGGAAAGCGTAGTCTTGCTGATCACCGCAATTGACTGAGTCGCGGCTCGCGCGGTCCGATGCGAATTGGGGGCAAAGCCCAAGCGCTGGAGGCGACGAACAAACTATGAATCGGGCTGGTCTGACCAGTGTGGCGCCACGCAGGCGGATCGGAGACACGCGCGTACCGACCCGGTCGAGGTTCAGGTATGAGCGGCTGCCGTTGCTGGCGTCGGCGATGTTGGCGCTGCTCGTGGCGATGTGGGGCGGTCTAATTCGTCTGGGATGGCGCCTGCCTTTTCATCAACTGGGTCTACCGGTGGTGCACGGGCCACTTATCGTGTGCGGTTTTCTCGGCACGTTAATCGGTCTGGAGCGAGCGGTCGCATTGGCGAAAAGCTTCGGTTACGTTGGCCCGGCGCTAAGCGGATTGGGAGCCCTGGCGCTAATCGCGGGCGTTCCCGATCCTATAGGCCCTTTGCTCATCGTCTTGGGGAGTGTCGGACTGGTCGCCGACGTGGTTGCAATTATCCGGCGGCAGCCGACCTTGTTCACGGTGACGATGGGGCTGGGGGCAACGGCATGGTTTGTGGGCAATTGCTTGTGGCTTGCGCGTATTCCAATCCTCGAGATGTTTTGGTGGTGGGACGGGTTTCTGATTCTCACCATCGTGGGCGAGCGGCTCGAGTTGAGCCGGCTTACCGGACTCGGCGAGCAGGGACGCTGGCTCGTTCTGCTGGGTGTCGGCGCATTTGTCTCGGGCGCAGCGGTCGGACTGCCCGAACCCGCCTTAGGTCTTCGACTTTGCGGCTTCGCGATGCTCGCTATGGCGCTGTGGCTTTTGCGCTATGACCTTGCGCGGCGCACCGCAAGACAGCGCGGTCTGACGCGTTTCATCGCGGTCAACCTGCTTGCCGGATACGGATGGCTTGGCGTTGGCTCCCTGGCGTGGCTTTGGTTCGGCGACGATCTGACGCTGTTTCATTACGATTTGATGCTCCACTCTATATTTCTCGGCTTTGTCTTTTCGATGATTTTCGCTCATGCGCCGATAATTTTTCCGGCAGTGTTGCAGCGGCCGTTGCCTTATCGCCCCATCTTCTACCTCCATTCGGTTCTGCTCCAATTGTCCTTGTTGCTGCGAGTCGGTGGGGACTTGGCCGGTTCGTACCCCGCGTACAAATGGGGTGGTCTGCTAAACGCCGTCGCGCTGCTGCTGTTTGTCGTGAGCACCGCAAGTGCTGTTGTCTCCGAAGTTCGCAAAGGGGCCAGATACGGTGTTGCCGAGTCCGGCGTCGCAGTTAATTAACGCATAGGCTTTTTATGCACGGGCAGAATTCGCGCTTCGCCGCCGAAGAAATCGAGATTGCTGAGCACCGTTGGCTTGCCGTTAGTTTCATATGGGTAATCCTCGGCGCTCTCGCTGCGGGACCGTTCGGCTCGGCAGCCAAGGTCGGACGAATGCTTTTTTGGTTTACGCTGACGGTTCACAGCGTCGAGGCGCTATACGGCGCGCTACGTGCACGCAAGGGCGGACTCGGCGCGTGGAAATGGTTTCTACGGACGATCGTGCTGGGGCTTTTCGCGCTCTTGGTCCTTGAAAGGCATCTTCGGGATCTGTCCGCGTTGAGGCCATCGCGATGAGAGGGTTGTGGTTCATTGTCGCTCGCGCGCTCCATGTCCTTGCGGTTGTCGTCTGGATCGGCGGCGTGGCGGCGGTCACAACGGTGGTGTTGCCGACGATGCGCCGACTTGATTCGAACGAGCAGAAGCTTTGGCTATTCGAGCAGGTCGAGAGTCGTTTTCGGCCGCAAGCGCGGCTCGCGTGGTTAGTCGTGGGACTGACCGGGCTCTACATGCTCTACGCGCTAGGAGCGTGGGGACGCTTTATCGATGCTCGTTACTGGTGGATGCATGCGATGGTGGCGTTGTGGGTGGTCTTCGGCCTGATGTTGTTCATCGTGGAGCCGCTGGTCGTCGGACCTCGTCTGCAGCGCAAGCTCAAGAGCGAACCCGGCAAGGCGGTGGCACGAATCGAAAAACTTCACTGGCTGCTTCTTGTTCTGAGTCTGTGCGTGATCTCGGCCGCCGTGGCCGGTGCTTACGGGTGGCTTGGATGAAAGCGAAAGCTGAGGCGGTGCGGCGAGGGTCGCGATGAGCGCGCGGTGGTCAGATATGGCCGGAGTCTGAGAGATGCAGCGCAGCGATTGGTCCGGCTCGCCGATTTCTGCCCTGATGGCGGCTGAACACACGCGCCTCGACGACCTGCTGGTTCAAGCGGCCGGCCGTGACGGCGCGATCGACGTCAAGGCGTACGAAGATTTTCGCAGAGGGCTGCTTCGACATATTGCGATTGAGGAAAAAGTTCTGTTGCCGACGGTGCAGCAATATCGAAACGGCGAGCCGCTGGCGCTTGCGGGCAGGCTCAAGCAGGACCATGGCGCGCTGGCGGCCCTCATGATGCTCCCGCCGCGCAGCGCTACCTTCAGGGTGACGCGCGCAGTGCTTCGCGCGCACAACCCGCTCGAAGACGCGCCCGGCGGGGTTTACGAAGCATGCGATCTCCTGGTTGGTCAGGGCGTCGACGAGGTGCTCGCGCGATGCGCTGCCATGTCGGCGGTGCCGGTTTCGCCTTGGATCGACAGTCCGAAAGTTCTGGCCAGCGTGAGGCGCGTGCTGATGCGCGCCGGTTATGACGGTAAGCTGCTGGATCCTGCCTATGAGGATCTCGGTGAATGGTGAAGCGCCTCGAGTGATCATTGTCGGCGCAGGCTTTGGCGGCACCCACGCCGCTCACGCGCTGCGGCGAGCGCCGGTTCGCGTGACAGTGATCGATCGCACTAATCATTTTGTTTTCTCGCCGCTCCTATACCAGGTTGCCACCTGCGGCCTTTCCGGCGACGAGATTTCCGCGCCTATCCGCTTCCTGCTTCGTGGCCAGCAGAACGCGAGCGTCCAGATGGCTGAAGTCACCGGATTCGGTCTGGAGAAACGGGAGGTCGTGGTCGGCGATCGGCGGCTCCCGTACGACTATCTGATCGTCGCGACCGGAACGCGGTACAACTACTTCGGCCACGATGAGTGGCAGCGTTTCGCGCCGAGCCTCAAAAGCGTCGCCGATGCCGCCCGGATTCGGCGCGGAATTCTGCATGCGTTCGAAAACGCGGAAATGGAGACGGACCGCGAACGAATCCGCGCGCTGCTGACCTTCGTTCTGGTCGGCGCCGGCCCCACGGGCGTCGAATTGGCGGGGGCGCTGGCCGAGTTGGCGCGCTTCACTTTGCGCCGCGAGTATCGCCATATCAACACCAACAACACCCGCATCATTCTGCTCGACGCCGCCGCGCGAATTTTGCCGGGCTTTCCCCAGCCTCTGGCCGAGAAAGCCAAGGCCGAGCTGGAGCGCAAAGGTGTGCAAGTCATCACGAGCGCCTCGGTCACCGGAATCGACGCGGAAGGCGTGACTATCAACGGCCACGCCCAGCTCGCCAGCGGCAATATCATCTGGACCGCCGGCATCACGGCCACTCCGTTGGCTTCCGCGCTCGACGCGCCGACAGACCGGCTGGGGCGAATCAAAGTGATGCCGGATTTGTCGGTTCCCGGCCGTCGAGAAGCCTTCGTGATTGGAGATCTGATGACGTTGGAGCGCGATGGCGCGGCGTTTTCACCAGGTTTGGCGCCGGTCGCGATGCAGCAGGGAGCGTACGTCGGCGACCTGATCTCGCGGCGCGTGACCGGTCAAAGCGACCCGCCGCCGTTTCGTTATCGAGACAAGGGAAAGCTTGCGACCGTGGGTCGCTCGTTTGCGGTCGCCGACTTCGGCCGCTTCAGATTTGCCGGTTTTATCGCGTGGATGCTCTGGTGGACGGTTCACATTATCTACCTGGCAAGTCTGTGGAACCGCTTTCAGGTACTCGCGACTTGGATGTGGGCATATCTGACGTATCAGCGGTCCGTTCGCGTCCTTACGCCTGAAAGCCCGGACCTACAGGAAACGGGGGGCCGCGCCGCGAAACGCTGAGGTGCGCACGACCGCCACGGGGCGATAGGCCGCGGGCTTATGGGCCGAGCGAGCGGTCCGCCGCCGGCGGCACGGTTGAATCGGTAAGCGCCTGGGAGGAATCGGCCATGGTTACGATCAAGCGAGTCTACGATCCCGCAGGCGCTTCGGACGGCGTTCGAATCTTAGTCGATAGGCTCTGGCCTCGTGGCGTGAAAAAGCAGAGCGCCCAGATAGAGCGGTGGATCCGAGAACTCGGCCCGAGCGACGAGTTGAGAAAGTTCTTCGGCCATGAACCCGCTCGATGGCGCGAGTTTCGCAACCGTTACATCGAGGAACTCAAACGTCCCGAAACGCAAGCGTGGTTGGCGGAGTTGGCTCGGATCGCCCGAGACGGAACCTTGACGCTCGTCTATGGCGCGAAGGATGAGCAGCACAATCAGGCTGTGGTCCTGAAGGAGTTGGTCGAGAAAAAGGTGCGGAAGATGTGACGGCCCGGATGCGCAGGAGGTGGAGGTGATGGTATCAATGCCCAGTCTCCGTCCGATCGGCAACGTTGGGGCGCGAGTCGGGATCATGGGGGCGTCCGCGATGGCGCCGATGCCTTTTCCTCGAAGTGTGCCCGTGCCGGGCGGCAACGCGATAGTCGGCGAGATGGAGCTTTCGGTTCCGCAGACGGTGAAGATTGTCGATCACGCCATAACGCGGGCGTTCAATAAGGGCGTGACGGCGGAGATTGAGGTGATCGGCCCGCCCAAACTTGAGGTCTTCAAGGCCTAAGCGGTCATTCAGCGGTAAGTCGCCTGTCTGTCTTGCGGCGCGAAGCCTGATACCGCCCAAAGCGTGCCTCTCGCTCGTGCCGCGAGTACTTGCGGCACGAGATGTCTCAGCGCGGTCACTTCGAAAAAGCGGGGGAATTAATCCGATCCCGCTGAGTTGGATGAATGCGCCAATTGGTGTCGCGGATGGAAGCACGCAAGGACGATCGATTGCAGGAGGCAACGCCGGCCAACGAGATGGCGAGCGCGAATCCGGATCATTCTCGCCATGCCGCGGTGATCGCGCCGGGTACGATCCGCTTGCCGATCCACTTTTTTGTTTTCTGCGTGGTCTGCTTTGCGAGCGGATCGGCTGCCTTGCCTTGGGTTGCACCCAGAGCAGTTCGGTTCTTCTACCAACCGGCGGTGTTGAGCCTGGTTCACCTGTTCGCGCTGGGTTTTGTCACCCCGACGATCATGGGCGTTATGTACCGGTATGTGCCCGCACTCACGCATCGGCGGGTCGCCTTCCCGCGTCTTGGCGCGCTGCAGTTTGGATGCTACGTCGTGGGCGTGGCCGGCATGGTTGCGCATTTTGCTATCGGCGAATGGTCCGGGTTGTGGTGGGCCGCCGCGCTGGTGCTCGTGAGTGTAATCCTTTTCGCAATCAATTTATTTCCGCCGCTCTGGTCGAGAGTAGGACGCGCGGCCGTTGAAACTGGCATGTTCGCGGCGATCTGCTTTCTGCTGCTAGCAGCAGCGCTCGGCGTTCTGATGGGGTTGGAAGAGACGTACGGCTTTCGCTGGGGCAATCTCGTCACCCACCTGGGCGCTCATGTCACGTTTGCCGCGATCGGCTGGGTGACGCTCACCATTTGCGCAGCCTCGTTCCGATTCGTAAGCGCTTTTGTTCTGCCGCGAAGATCGCTCATGCGGTTTGCTCGTTGGCAAATCCTTGCGCTCGCGTTCGGAACGATCGGGCTTGGCGTCTCGCTTTTGTTGGATCGAGCCGCGGCAGGGGCGTGGAGCGCCGTCGTGGTCGCGGCGCTGCTTGGCTATATAGTCATCATGGCGGGTGTGGTGCATAGCCGCCGAGTGGCTATCGACTGGGATGTGGCTCACGCGCTGGCCGGGCTGCTTTGGCTAAGCGCGGCGGTCGTGCTTGGCGGGGTTGTGGCATGGTGTGGAGCCTGGAGCGCAACGGGTGCACCGTTTGCGGGAGCGCTGGGGGTTGCTGCGCTCCTCGGGTGGGCCGGCAATTTTATTATCGGCATGTCCTACCGCTTATTTCCTGGTTTCGTCGTCGGGGTGAGAGCGGCCCTGCAATATCCTCGACGGGGAGTGACCCACCTATCGGTCAAAAGCCGCCGTCCGCTGATCTTCCTGGTATTTAATGGTGGCGTACTCGCGCTCGGCGCGGCGTTCATCATTGGCGCGTCTCGGCTCGCCGCGTTCGGAGGATGGCTCGTGTTGTTTGCGGTTCTTCCTTACACTGTCGTTACCTGCCGGACGTTGAGCTACGCGTATAGACGGGCAGTCCGTATCGCGACTCAAACAGACCTCCAGGAAATGTCCGGTTGAGGCGAACCGTCTGATACTGCGGCGGACGGGTCGGAGCGCGCCGGCTACGCTATCGTTCGACGGGCGCGCGCCTCATTCGCAGTCCCGCGAATGCAACTTCCGCCTGGTTTCGCAACGCCCCGGCGGCTCAGAATTTACGCCGCGAGCAATTGCCAGAGTCGGCCTAGCGCCGCGCGGCGCCCTTACGTCCGTTCGTGCGCCCTGCTCAACGATGTTGCGGCGCAGCCGCTCCTGACTCTCGAGCGGCCAAACCTCGCTGATTTTATAGAAGGACTTGAACACGGGAACATTCTTGGGCAGATCGAGCCACGGAAGTTTGTTTCTGGTGAAACGGACACTTCCCGGCCCACAACTTATATCGCGTTCGACGTGGGGTTCGGCGATCTCCCGAGCTTCATCAACGCGTTTCGGAGGGAAGTCGGCTGCTCTCCGACGCAATGTCGAAAGTCAGGGACCGCACGGCCATTGAAGCGACCAACCAAGGCTGTGAGGTCGGACGCGTAGCGTTTCCCGGGCGGAGTTAGGCGCTTAGCCGCGCCTAAACGGGTAATCCTCTCATCGGTCTTTGCCTAAGCTTGTGGTTTGAATCGAAGCCGATTCGCTGCGTCCATTAAAAGCTACACCTGCAAGCTTTGCTGGGAATTAGGAGCGACGCCCCGACCGCGGTTAGCTCCTTTTCGGAGTGCGGGGCAGCGCTGGTGAGGCGTTTTAAGCTAGGCAAAGGTATAGTCTTTGGAGGGCCGTAAGCATCCGCTTGCTAAGGGGAAGCGGGATGGGTCCACCTGGTGAGGCACAGGCCTTGCTGGGTTGCGCCAGGCGCAATTTTCCGTCTAGAATCGCTAAAAAGGGAGATCCATCGATGGCCGATCCGGTCGTTTTTGAAGCGCTCGTCAACCGCGAAAATGTGATGTCAAGCGCGGAAAACTTTGTGCTTCATCTGCTGCTTCAAGCCACCGCGCAAGCAAAAGGCGAAGGCGCAAACGGGGTCCGTCTGCCGCTCAACCTCGGTGTGGTCATTGACCGCTCGGGCTCGATGTACGACGAACGGCGCCTGGAATTCGTGGTTGATGCGGTAAAGTTTCTCGTCGATAACCTGGAGCCCGACGACCGCGTGGCGATCGTGGCGTTCGCCGATTCGGCTCATCTCGTTGCCGGAGGCGACCAGATTCGCGACAAGGAAGCAGTCAAGCGGGCGATTGACGATATCGACATGTTGGAGATCGGTGGCGGGACGCAGATGGCCCTCGGGATGAAGGCCGCGATTGAAGAGGTGAAAAAGAACCTCGCGGCCAGCCGGCTTAACCGAGTGCTGGTGCTGACCGACGGCCAGACGTACGAGGAAATGTCTTGCCTCGAACTGGCGCGCGCCAACAAAGATCAGATGTCGTTTTCTGCGATGGGCGTGGGCGCCGAGTTCAACGAGAAGCTGCTGATGCAAATCGCGCAAGACAGCGGCGGCAAGTATCATTATATCGGCGATTCGGCGGAGATCCCGCAGATTTTCGAGGACGAGCTTCAAGGGCTAAGAGCGGTTACCGTGCGCAATGGGCGTTTCGACCTGACCCTTTCGCAAGGAGTACAGATTCGCGAGGCCTTTCGCGCTAGCCCCGAGATTTACTCGCTGGGCGAGCCGCTTTTGGACGCAGACCGCAAGATCAGCTACGTGGTTGGGGACCTCGAAGGGGGTGTCCCAGCCGCGGTGTTGCTAAGCTTGGTCCTGCCGCCGCGCAAGCCAGGCGTGGTGCGGCTGGCCCAAGCGGCTTTTCGCTACGAGGTGCCGGGTGTCGGTGACCGCGTGATTTCCGGTGACGTTACCGTCAACTACACCCTGGACCGAGCCCAAGCGAGCAGCAAGCCCAACGGTCGCGTGATGAATCTGGTTGACCAGGTCGCGATCGCCAAGCTTCAGGCTAAGGCTGAAGAAGAATTCAAACAGGGCAACGTCGACCGCGCGACAAAGCTCCTGACCAATGCTATCGCTAGCACGCAAAAGGTCGGGAACGTCAAAGCGACTCAGGCGCTGGCCGGCTTCATGGACCAGATAAAGAAGACTCAGACGCTCGAGAGCAAAGCCGCGAAGACGACGCTGTTGCAAGCTCAGGCGGTGGTGCGCAAAACTCAGATGCTCGACCCCGAGGCCCTTAAGGATCTCGAGCAATAGGCGGGGGCGAAGTGTTTCCTTGGCCGTCTCAGACTTGGGTCTATGAGATCGGGAGATTTACTTTGGGGTTTAAACCTTAGGCCATGATCAAGTGCAGCGAATGTGGTTACGAAAATACCGAGGGTCTGGACTACTGCGATAGCTGCGGCGCCACGCTAAGCCACAGCGCTGGAGGGGCCGAGCCGGCGGCTGCCGAACCGGCGCCGACGGCACCCGCCGCACCGGCCGCCGAGGCCGAGCCCGCCGCGGCCGAAGCTGCCTCAGCAGAGCAAGCTCAGGAAGCTCCGGCGCTCGCCGCCGAGGAGCCCCCCGCAGCGCCGCCAGCCCAGGCTGCGGCACCAAGTCTTGCCCCGGGCGTCAAGGTTAAGCTCAAGATCGTGCGCGGTGGTCGCAAGGGACAGGAATTCCCGCTCGAGGATGGGAATAATCTCGTCGGACGTTTTGATCCCGAAAGCGGTGCGTTTCCGGAAGTTGACCTTGAGGCCGATGACCCCGAAGCAAAGATCTCGCGCAAGCATGCCTTGATTAGGGTCGAGAACGGCAAAATAACGATCGAAGACATGGGCAGCCTCAACGGTACTTACGTCAACCGCGCGCCGCGGTTGCAGCCTGGACAGCCGGTCGAGCTCAAGGGCGGGGACGAGATCATAGTCGGCAAGACGTTCTTTCAGGTAGTCGTCGAAGCCCCGAGCTAAACGCGTTCTCTCGGCAAAAAACCCGCTACAGCCGATGCGCTGGTGCCGCTTTGAGGCGCTGCCGCGCTTTGCGTAGAATCTTTGCCTAGGGTGCCTCAATGGCGTTTGAACCGCTTCGCGCCGGCTATTTGCTCGACAATCGTTATCGAATTGAGAAGGTCCTCGGCGAAGGGGGTATGGGACGGGTTTATCTCGCCCGTGACACGCGCCTCTCCGACCGTGCAGTCGCAGTCAAAGAGATGCACGTCGGAGAGGGAATTCAAGAGCAGAAAGCGGTCGAGGATTTTAATCGCGAGCGCGATATCCTGGCGCGCCTCTCTCACCCAGGAATCCCCGGCATAATTGACTACCTAGCGCTGGAGCGCCGGCATTATCTGGTGATGGAATACATCCCCGGCGGCGACCTGCAGGGGCGTCTCGACAAGCTCGGTCCCAACGGCCGACTTCCGGAGAACGTTGTGCTACAATGGGGGAGCCAGATACTGGACGTCCTGAGTTTTCTCCACGCCCAGCAACCACCGATAATTTACCGCGATCTTAAACCCGCCAACATAATGATTGACGAAAATGGGCGTGCGATGCTGATTGATTTCGGCATCGCGCGTTTCCTGCCGCCCGGAGGGCGCGGGACTCAGATAGGATCGGTGGGCTACGCGCCGCCCGAGCAGTACATGGGAAAGATTGAGCCACGCTCTGACCTCTATGCGTTGGCTGCGACGATGCACCATTTGCTGACCGGGCGCGATCCTCAGTTGGAGCCGCCGTTCAGCTTTCCGCCTGTGCGCCAACTGGCCCCCGCGGTGTCGGAGCATACCGAGCGTGTGCTCATGCAAGCGCTGGACAAAGACGTCAACAAGCGGCCGCCTTCCGCGCAAGCAATGCTTGCCGCGCTTCTTGATCCGCGCTTGGCGGGCGCACCGGGCGGTTGGCCCACAGCGACGCAGTCCTCGGCCAACCAACCTTTCGTGTTGCCCGCTGCCTCCGGTGCGGCACGCCGGCAGCTAAATACCAACGAGAACACCGCCGTCGTCACCGGACCGTCGAGCGGGCAGATAATCACGGCGCATGAGCCCACTAAGATCGTCGCCCCGTCGTCCTCTGCGCCGCCGGCTCCTCATGTCTCCCCCAACGCCAAGACGCAGGAGTTGCCCCATCTGCGCGCTTCGTCGCCGGCCCCCTCAACGGGTGCGGCGTCGCGGGTTGTCCCGCCGGCTCGTCCTGTTTCGCCAGGCACGCCGTCAGCGCGACCGGTTGTACGCCCCGCTCCGGCGGCTCCGACGGCGCCAGCCCCTAAGCCGCGGCCGATCCCGAGCCGCCCTGCGATGCCGCCGCCGGCTCCCAGGCGGCCGATGGCTTCACCCAATGCGCAAAGTCAAAGGGCATCGACCCGGGCAACCGCAGCCGCGTCTGGCCAGGCCCGTCTGGTCGCGCATGGAGAGGCGATAGAGTTTGCGCTTCACGGCGATTGCACGATTATCGGGCGCAAGGATGGCAGCGCGGACCAGGTGGATGTCGACCTATCGCGCCTCAGGCGAAGCACGGGCCTTGTTTCACGGCGTCACGCCGAGATCATCAAACGCGGAAGCGACTATTACATCCGTGATCTGGGCAGCCGCAACGGAACCTATCTGGTCGGCAAAGGACGGCTAGGCCGCGACCAGCTATATAAACTTAACGACCGCGATAAAGTGGCGTTCGCCGACACCGCCCTTGAATTTCGAAAGAGCTAAAATAAGGCCGGAACTAATTATGATCACGTGCCCTCAATGTGGCCAAAGCGCGGCGGACGGAACTCGCTTCTGCGAGCGATGTGGCCGTCAGTTGCTTGAGTCCGACAGCGGCCCGACCTTGCCTCCGCTTGAATCCGGCCGCGAGCTTGGGCACGGCTACAAAATTGCCGAAGTCCTAAGCCAAACCAGCGCCGAGAACTGGTATCGCGCGGTTCAAAGCGAACCGCAAGGTTCCGAGCGCCGTGTTCTGATTCGCGAACGGCTCGGTCCGTCTACCACCGACTCGGTGCTACCCAAACAAGTCGTTGGCGAGGCTCCGGCAACGCCGGAAACGGACCAAGAAGCGAAACGAGTTGACCCCAAGGCGCCAACCCGCGAACTCCCGCCTATCGCGGGGGCCGTGGCCAAGCCCGACGCAACCGAGACGACGCCCACGGAAGTCGAGGCCAAGCCTGCGGCGGTTGAAGCGAAGCCCGCGGCGACCGAGGCCAAACCCGAGGCGGACGAAGCTAATAATGTAGAACCCGCGGAAACGGGCGAACCGGACTCCGAGACCGTTGAGTTGTCTCCCGCGGAAGCCGTTCAGAGCGAACCGCAACCGGGCGACGAGCCGTCCGTCCCTGACGAAGCGCCGGATGCTGAATCGGCTGAGACGGTAGCCGCGAAGGACGAGGGGTCGGCGCCGCAGGCCGATGCGCCTGCTAAGACGGAAGCAGAGCCGCCGGACAGCGCGGGCACCCTGGCGTCGGAGGCCGCGGTTGGCGCGGCTGCCCCGACCGAATCGGGACCGTCGGAGAATTTGGGCGAGCTGTTCGGCCGGGTGCGCGATCTTTCGCGTACGCTCACTCATCCAGCCTTCCAGCGGGCGCTGGATAGCTTCAGCAATGATGGGCGCGTTTATCTGGCGTATCCTGATGAAGCGCTGATCAAGCTTTCGGAACGGCCGCAGGGGCTAAAAATGAGCGAGCCGCGCGCGCTCAGCGTAGCGATTCAGGTATGTCAAGCGGTCAGCTTTATCCACAAGCGCGGCTTTCGGATGAACGATATCTGCCCGGATTCCGTGGCTATAGCGCCCGACGGCCGGGTGAAGCTCACCGGCCTGGACTGGATCACGAATGACAACGAGATAGCAGCGGATCCGCTGATAAGTGACGGGTACACGGCGCCCGAAGTCTATCGCGGCCGGCGGGTCGACAAGCGAGCGGATATTTTTTCCGTCGCTTGCCTGTTGTACACGAGCCTGACCGGCGAGCGGCTCGAATGCGAGACATGGCTTGAAGAAAGTGCGCTGGTGCGCTTTTATCCACCCCATGTGGTGAGCCCGCCGCTGGAAAAGGTTGTGCGCCGTGCGTTAGCGTTTCGTCCCGAGGATCGCTATCCGACAATCGACGAGTTTAAGGCCGAACTGGTGAAGCTTAACTCAACCATACGTCTGCGCTCCGCCTCCATGACCGACGTCGGCATGGTCCGCGAGCTGAATGAGGATTCCATTTTGGCGCTGGAGTATTTCCGCGACTCTTTGATCGAGCCCGCGCAGTCCTTCCTTTACGTGGTGTCCGACGGGATGGGGGGAGCGGCAGCGGGTGAGGTCGCCAGTGCCATCGCTGTTGCCACCATCCGCGAATACGTCGAGGCGGCCCTCGGCAAGGAGACGGCTGAGAAGCCGTCGCTGGCCGAGACCGCAATCGGCGCTCTGGAAGAAGCCAACCGCAAGATCATCGAGTATCAAAAGGTCCATACGGAAGCGCGCGGCATGGGCGCGACCGGGGTGATTGCGTTGGTGCAGCCTCCGAAGGCGACCGTGGCCTGGGTGGGTGACAGCCGCGGGTATCTGCACGACGGAGGCCGGCTTCGCCAAGTCACGAAAGACCATGCTCTGGTGCAGCGCTTGGTCGATATCGGTCAGATCACGCCCGAGCAGGCGCGCCATCATGAGCATAAGAACGTGATCCTGCGGTCGCTAGGAGCGCGCCAGAGCGGCGCGGCTGGGGCTGAAGCCGTCGATTTGATGCTCAAGCGCGGAGACCGGCTGCTGTTGTGCAGCGACGGCCTTATGGCGCACGTCGAAGACGGCGACATTAGCGAGATCATCGGCCGCCACAGCGAGCCCGCCGACGCTGCGCGCGAGTTGATTGTTGCTGCCAACGCGGGCGGAGGTACCGACAATATCTCGGTGATCCTGGTGTTCGCGGAGTAAAGCTGATGGCCGTCGGCTCGACAGGCGATCCGTCCAACACCGGACCGCTGCCTATCGGCTCGAAGCTGCAAGGCCGCTACGTCATCGAGCGCCTTCTCGGGGGCGGCGGCATGGGAGTAGTGTACCTGGCGCGCGACGGGCGGCTGGCTAATCGTCCCTGCGCGGTCAAGGAAATGGTCGATCATTTCATCGACCCGCAGCAACGCCGCCAGGCCAGCGAATATTTCGCGCGCGAAGCCGACACGCTGGCGCGTCTCAAGCATCCCGCGATCCCCTCGATATTCGACCGCTTCGACGACCGCAATCGCCATTACCTGGTGATGGAGTACGTCGAGGGGCGCAACCTCGAGGAAGAGCTTGCCGCTCTCGGTCATCCGATGCCCGAGAGCACCGTGATCGACATCGCCCGCCAGCTATGCGACGTGCTCTCTTACCTGCACGATTTTAAGCCGCCGATCGTCTACCGCGACATGAAGCCGTCGAACGTCATGATGACGCCTAGCGGGCGAATCATCCTGATCGACTTCGGTATCGCGCGGCTGTTCAAGGGAGCCGGCAAGGGCACGATGATCGGCACCTTGGGCTTTGCCCCACCCGAGCAATACAAGGGCGAGGTGGACCCGCGCGCGGATATTTACTCGCTCGGCGCGACGCTGCACTACGTGGTGACGGGTCGCGACCCGGAGAAGTTTCCGCCCTTCAGCTTTCCGCCGGTTCATGACCTGCGCCCCGACGTGTCGAAACGATTGGCCGGAGCGATCGACCGCGCCTTGGCGTACAAAGTCGAGGAGCGTCCGCAAACGGTGCACGAGCTGCGCGACATGCTGCTCTACGGTGTCGGCCTCGAAACGCACGCTGCGCCGGCGGTCAGTCCTCGAAGCGGAACCGCCGAGTTAACCAAGAAGAGGGTCCAGCGGCGCGCCGCTCAGCCGCGTCCGCCGAAGCGGCGCCGATGGCGGCGCGTTGTCGTACTCGCGGCGGTCACCCTAACTATCGGCGCCGGAGCCTTCGGCGCGACGTACGTTTACCACGATCCGCAGCTCCAGGCGCAATTGGGGATCAAACCGCTGATCGACAACCTCCCCTGGAAACGCGCCCAGTTGCTGGCGCGAGCGCGGGCTGATCCGTTGAGCTTGCAGACTCTCTCGATACGGTTAACCTCGCGGGAGGGCTATCCGCTGTCGGTGCCGAAGACGTCCTTTCTGAACACCGACTTTGCCACCTCGCGCTATTTGGGTTGGACGGCGACGGTGAAGAACAACCTCGCTGGCCTTGAGGCGAGTTCGGAAACGCTTTCGGCGCGCATCTACAGCCCTACCGGGGTCGAGGTCGCGTCCAGCGAGGACAGCCGATTCATCGGTACGAACCAGAGCGTGGTCGATCTTGGCGGAGTTGCGCTGATGCCGGATTTGGCGGCGGGCCCTTTCGGGGAATATCGCATTGCGCTTTACCGCGGCGATCAATTGCTCGGGGAACAGAATTTTTCCGTACAGGAAGATATCGAGGCGAAGGCCAAGGCTCAGGCTGAGCAGGCGGCGGCGCGCGCGGCGGCCGAGGCCGAGAAGAAGAAACAGCAAGCGGAGGAGATGCGCTTGGCCGCTATCGAGCAGGCGCGGCGTAAACCGCTGACGTTGCAAAGCCTCGAGTTTCTTAATACCACCAAGACCGGGACGCCGCTTTCCGGCTACAGCAGCACGTTCAACGCCTCAAAGGTGTTGTTCGTGGCGTGGGAGGCGAAGTTCAAAAACCACCTGTACAATCTCGACACCGGGCAGTACCGCGTCGATGCCGCGTACGTCGCTCCGGACGGGCGCGTGCTCGGTAGCGTCAGCGATTACAAGGTAGTTCCTCCCAACGCCAAGTCGATTGATTTCACCGGCCGTATCGGCAATGCGGCCGGCGGCGCCTTTCTGCCCGGCACTTACACAGTGAATTTTTATCTCGACGGAAAGTTCCTGGCCGAGAAAAAGTTTCAAATTATCGCGGACACGGGCCCGCGCGGCAATTTCGCTATTCGCGGCGGAGGTCCCACGATTCCTCGAGGCGGCGGAGGGGGCGTTGTTGGCGGCAGTGGTGGAGGTGGAAACGCCAGTGCTAGGCTCGACTCGCCTCTGGTTGCCAGCGGCAAAATCGAGGGTTTGGCCGGTACACAGGAGGCGCCAATCGAGGTGCGCCTAAGACCTCAACCGAACAGCTTCCTGCGCGGGGAGCTCGTGATTCATTATCCGGGGTACGGAGTTACGGCGCTCAGCGGCTTCGTGCGCGGCGAGCATATCGAGTTTGAAGTAGCCTACGGAAGCAGAATCCTCTATTTCGAGGGACGCAAATCCAACGGCACGCTGAGCGGGGTTTTTCAGTCGCAGCCGTCTGGGACCACGGGGACCTGGAGAGCCGATATCAATTGAAAGGAAATGCCATGACGGACATCTGCGTCCCAGCTCGCCTTGCGCGCGGGCAGGAGCGCGCCCGCGGGCGCGCCGGGAGCCGTCGGCGACATCGCAGCTAAATGGCCAGCACGCTTTCCCGCGAAAAATTAGTTTTCTACGGCGCGGCCGGGGCCCTTGGCGGACTGGCCGCCTGGGGAGCGGCTGAGGCGTTCCTGGGTATTCGGAACGTATACGCCCGCGACCTCGTTTTGGGCGCGTTAATAGGCGCCTTCATCGGCGCTTTTTTGGCCTCGATCGAGGCGTTGAGCGTGGGACAGCGCCGGCTGGCGCTGCGCGGCATCCGTGTCGGCGGTTTGATCGGAGCCTTAGGCGGAGCGCTAGGCCTGTTGGTTGGCGAGATTGGCTTCGATGTGTTAGGCGGGCTGGTCGGACGTATCGTTGGTTGGGCGGTGCTCGGGGTGGTAGTCGGTTTCGGCACCGGTTGGGCGTCGCGATCCAACGCGCGCATTCGCAACGGCGCACTGGGCGGGTTGGTTGGCGGCGCTTTGGGCGGGTTCTTGTACCAGGCGCTCACGACTATCCTGCCGCAGCTGCTGGCGCGACCGATCGCGCTGGTGCTTGCGGCAAGCGGAGGGCCGGGTGGCGCGGGCGCGGCAGCGGCCGGCGCTGGCCTAAGCAGCGGCGACGTAATGAACGTGGCGCAGATGCTCGGGCGGGCGATAGCGATCATCGTGCTCGGCGCGCTGATCGGCTTTTTCATCGGCTTGGTGAGTGAGCTGCTGAAGCAGGGATGGCTGATGGTCGTGCGCAGTCGAAGCCGCAACGCGCGAGAGGGCCGCGAATACTCTCTGCTTAAGCAGGTCATGTCGATCGGGCGTGCCGAGGAATGTGACGTCGGTTTGTTCGGCGACCAGACCGTCGCACCTCGTCATGCCGTGATACGGCGAGAGGGGCGCAACTTCTACATAACGCCGAGCGGAGGCGCCCAGGTGCTCATTAATCGGGCTCCGTTGAACGGTCGCCATATGCTGCGAAGCGGTGATAGGATCGAGATAGGAGGCACCTTGCTGCTCTTTCGAGAGCGCGTCCAGAGCTCGGCACGGTGACGCTAGTCACGTGACGTTGAAGAGCCGTTATTGGGCTTACTTCGGATGGCTTGCCTGGGTGACATTGGCGGGCTGCGCGAGCGCCAAAGGCTCCCCGTCAGTTGCGAATATGCCCAACGCCTCGGTCGAGTCTATCCAATACTACCCGCGCTTCGTGAAGGGTTACGAGGACAGTTTTCCGTTGCGTCCGATTATGGTGCTGCTTCCTGTCGACCAGCGAGAGTTCCCTGGGCGCTGGAGCAGGGACCACCAGCCCTTGAATGGAGACCCGGCGATCGGCGCGGTGTTGGACGCTAAAGGGGACGTTATCAAGAAGCTGTACAGCAAGCCGTTCCTGGACTTGGTGCAAAAGGCGCTGGGACACGCGGCTGCGGAGGCTGGGATGACCCCGGTCTTCTCGAACCAGACTTCGTACGAAAGCGTCCTGCCGTCTAGTCCACCAGCCTACGTTCTGGCCAGCCGCGTCACGCGATGCTGGGTGGAAAGAAAGCTGGATCCCAACGGCAATGGCCCAGGAGTCTGGCGCAGCTGGGCCGAATTCGATCTGGAGGCGACGGTGTACAGAGTACCTTACCGCGTTCCGTTCTGGCAGACGAAGTCGGTGTCGGTATTCTACGACCCACCTCCTGACACCTTCGATCCGGGTTTGGCCAGTGAAACCGCGCTCTATGAGACGTCCGGAGAGGTTCTGTCGGTGGCCCTAACGCGAGCGGTCGCCGGAATCTTCAACCACTACCAATTGCGCAATCTCATTGCACAAGATCGCGTTCTGACACAGTAAATGCAGCCGCGGCGAGCAATCGCCCTATCTAGGCTTAGCCTAAAGCATTGAGGAGAACATCCCGATGACGGAAAAGGTCAAGGAGATCCTAGGCTGGTACGACGGGGCCAATCCAGGCGTGCTGACGAACTTGGCGCGCATGCTTAATCATGGCCGGCTCGGCGGAACCGGGAAATTTCTTATCCTTCCGGTCGACCAAGGCTTCGAGCATGGGCCTGCTCGCAGCTTCGCGCCGAATCCCCCGGCCTACGATCCGAACTATCATTTCCGGCTGGCGGTAGACGCCGGCTGCAACGCTTACGCTGCGCCGCTGGGATTTCTCGAGGCCGGCGCGGCGCGGTTTGCCGGCGAAGTGCCGCTGATCCTGAAGCTCAACAATCACGACTTGCTCTACGACGAGAACGATCCGATTCCGGCGGTGACCGGCAGCGTGAAGGACGCGCTGCGCTTGGGATGCGCGGCGGTAGGCTACACTATATATCCGGGCTCCGCGATGCGGCGGGAGATGTACGAGGCGCTGCGCGAGATTGCCGAAGAGGCCAAGGAGCATGGTCTTGCGGTCGTCGTATGGTCCTATCCGCGAGGCTCCGGGCTGAGCAAAGAAGGCGAGACGGCGCTCGACGTGATCGCCTACGCGGCGCAGATCGCGGCCCAACTTGGCGCGCATATCATCAAGGTCAAGCTGCCCACCTCTCACTTGGAGCAGCCGGAGGCGCGCAAAGTCTATCAGGCGCAGAACATACCGCTCGAGCCGCTCTCGGCGCGCGTGCGCCACGTCGTGCAGAGCGCCTTCGACGGACGGCGAATCGTAATTTTCTCGGGCGGTCCCAAGCATACCGATGAGGCTCTGCTGGAAGAAGTGCGCGCAATCGCCGAGGGCGGTGGCTTTGGCTCCATCATCGGTCGCAACTCGTTCCAGCGACCGCGCGGAGAAGCGCTGGAGCTGCTCTCCAAGATCGCCGACATATACATAACCCATCGCGCCTGAGCCGGCGCCCGTAATCGGTCGGCAAAGAGCGCGAAGTCACGCCCGCGGCCGCCTGCGTACCGCTCGGCGGTCGGGAAAGCTGCGGTCGATCGGGAGACTCCTAGACCTGGGGATTCGTGCGCGTCGGAAACAGTGACGCAGGCCTGAGATATTATGCCTTTTTGTGCCTGTCCAGGGTCGCCAGGCGAAGTTGTGCGCGCGTTATTTTAAGTCTGCGTGATGCAAAATGTGTGGGGTCCCGGTTACGGTCAGGGCCGAAATGGAATAAAGTTTCAGTATGCGGGGATGCCGGTGGGGGATGGAGTTCTAGAGCTTCGCGGACTTGTCGTTGCACTTGAAACATTCCAGCAACTGCAAGGAGAGACGGGTGGAACCTGCCAAATAATGGCAAATCGGCGGCCCGGGTCTTTAACCTACTAACGCTAGCCATCCGAAAGGAAGAGGCCGAAAGGAAGGGGCGACATGAACTACAGCGAATACCAGGGTCTGCGATTTGAGCGGCCCGAGGACGGCGTACTGCTCGTGACGATCAACCGGCCCGACGTGCTTAATGCCACCGACAAACGCACCCATTGGGAGTTGAGCCGCGTGTGGAAGGATATCGATGAAGACGACGAAACCCGGGTCGTGCTGGTGACCGGAGCAGGCAAGGCGTTTTCCGCGGGCGGCGACCTCGACATGATCGCTAGCGACAAGGGCAACCCGGCGCGCGTTGCCGCTTCTCTGCGCGAGGCGGGCGATCTCGTCTATAACATGCTCAATTTCGAAAAACCGATCGTCTCGGCGATAAACGGCGTTGCCGTAGGCGCCGGCTTGGCCGTCGCGCTGATGGCCGATATCAGTATCGCCTCCGACCGGATGAGGATCACCGATGGTCATCTGCGCCTCGGCGTGGCCGCCGGCGACCACGCGGTTATCATATGGCCGCTTTTGTGCGGGATGGCCAAGGCGAAGTATTACCTGCTGACCGCGGAATTCATTGACGGCCGCGAGGCCGAGCGAATCGGGCTGGTGAGCCTGTGCGTACCGCACGAGGAGTTGATGACGCGCTCGCTCGAGGTTTGCCGCAAGTTGGCGCGCGGCTCGCAGCTGGCCTTGCGATGGACCAAGCGCGCGCTCAACAACTGGCTACGCGTCGCCGGTCCGGCCTTCGACGCCTCGCTGGGATTCGAGATGCTAGGATTTTTCGGCGACGATCTGGCTGAAGGGATCAAAGCGCTGCGTGAAAAGCGCGAGCCGAACTTCCCCAGCGCGATGAGCCCCACATCGAAGCGTTAGCCGATTGCGACGCGGCTGTTGGTTTGTCGTTACGACGCTGTCTTCCTTTTCTTGCCGGTCGCTTTGTGCTAGCCACTTAAAGCGACCGGCCAAGGGATCGGCTGAAGGTCGGAAAACCGGAGACTGGTGAAGCAAGGGAAGCTACAAGAGGCCGCATTGATACGCTGGAACTGAAACCGCGGTCTGACTTAGTTGCCTTTTAAGGCTGTTACTGCAGAGGAGGTAGGCAAGGTGAAGAAGAGGGTGCATTCGACGCTCGCGTTGGTCGTCGCACCGATTGTTTTAGTCGGTCTGGTTCTCATCAGGCCGGTCAATGCCCTGGCAGCGGGCAAAGTGGATTGCGACAAAGTAATGGAGTTGCTGAACTCGGGCAAAAAGACGCGAGAAGTTGCCTCCGAGATGCATATCTCACGTTCCTCCGTGTACCGTTGCCGCAAGAAGGCTCGTAAAGCGGCGAAGAAAGTCGAGGAGAAGGCGCCGGCCACTCCCGCCGCATCCCCATCTCCGTAAACGAACGACGTTGAACGTTGCGCGACGCGATTCTTGACCGGCTGCGCCTGGATAAAAGGACGCGTCGCGCCAACACCGTTTCAACCGTTGTCGGCAAGATGGCGTGCTCCGGCTTTGAGGCTATCGGGTTCTTGTGCAGTCTAGCCACGCGCTAGACAGGGGACGTTCGTTAAGTTCTGCCTTGGAGGCCTGAGGTTCGAGGCTTGCCTGTTAGACGTCAGGTGAGAAACGGCAGGGCTGTTGCGATACGGGGAGGCGTCTTATCTTCCTGACCGCGAGCCTGGTAGAGCGGCCGGAGCCGGATTGGCCGACGCGCCGCGCAGCGAGTTCTTCGTTTCCGAGCCTTCCTTCCGGAGACGCCGCGCCTCTGGATTTTCACGACACGCAGGATGGGATGCCCGCCGGTTTATCCGCTAGATATATTTGACCGGGAAATTTCCGGCCGGCTCAACTCGGCCAATCATCGCCACGCTGGTATTGCCCTGGGCCTGTAAGTCACCCACCAGCGCGCGAGCGTCCTCGTCGGGAAGCGCGATCAGGAGCCCACCTGACGTCTGCGGGTCAAAGGCCAGTTGTAGCATCTCGTCGCCGACCTCCTCGCCGACCTGTACTTTGGGTCCGAAGAATTCGCGATTTCGCTGCGCGCCGCCGGGGCTCATCCCGGCCCTGCACCAGTCGACCACGCCGGGCAGCAGAGGCAGATACCACTCCTCGAGCACCAAGCATACACCGCTCGCTTCGGCCATCTGACAGGCATGGCCGGCAAGTCCGAAGCCGGTAATGTCAGTGGCTGCATGGACGTTATACTTGAGCATCGCGCGGGCGCTGTTGGCGTTAAGCGTGGTCATCGCCTCGACCGCCGCGTTGTATTGGTCGGGGGGCAGTTGGTCGCGCTTGAAAGCCGTCATCAGGAGTCCGGTGCCAAGCGGTTTGGTGAGCAAGAGCCTGTCGCCGGGGCGCGCTCCCGCATTGCGGATGATCCGGCGCGGGTCGATTATTCCGGTCACCGCCATTCCGTATTTAACCTCCTCATCAGCGACCGTATGGCCGCCGACGATCACCACACCCGCCTCGCGCGCCTTTTCAAGTCCCCCGCGCATGATCTCCGCCAGCATCTCATTGGACAGGCCGGACTGCGGCCAGCAGGCGATGTTCATCGCGGTCTTGGGCGTTGCGCCCATAGCGTAGACGTCGGAGAAGGCGTTGGCTGCGGCGATCTGGCCGAACGTGAACGGGTCATCCACGACCGGCGTAAAAAAGTCCACGGTGTTCACGATTGCGAGGTCGTCTCGCAAGCGATACACGCCAGCGTCGTCCGCGGTGGCCACACCCACCAGCAGATTAGGGTCGCCATCCAGGTCAAGCTTGGCCAGAGCTTCCTTAAGGTCCGCCGGACCCAGCTTGCCGGCTCAACCCGCCGCCTTGCATCGGGCGGTCAGTCTTATCAGCTCTGTGCGCGAGCGGTTATCCGAGTTCATCGTTTTCGGCCGCTTCCTGCCGCGTCAGCAAACACCGAATTGGCGCACCCAACAAGCCTGTACCCGGCTCGTCGGTTCGCCCGTGTCTCTCCTAAGCAATCCCTATCCGAACGCCGTGCGGCCATCAAGTCAGCCGGCGCTCGCCCGCAGACGGCGCATATCGCCCACCCGCAGGGTAAAGCCGGTGTGGTCGAAATAATCCAGCAGGGCGATGGCAAACTTGCGGGAAGCCTGAAGCAGGTCGCGAAAGGCCGCAGCGCTAATCTCGTTTTGCCCTTTGAAATAGTCCAGCAGTTTTGCCTGGGCCTGCTTTACCGCGCCGGCGGAGAAATAGAGGTCCTTGGCCACCTTGACAACCCGCTTTTCGCGCTCCAGCACGTCCAAAAGCTGGACGATCCGGGCCTCTGCGGCGGCGGGCGTCTTCAGCGCGCTGACCAGCTGGCGCAAGTCCGGCGGCGCGAAGCCCGCGGAGGCGAGCGCTGCCTCGATCGCCTTGGCAAGCTCGCGGTCTTGGCCGACCAGTTCGACGCGATGAGAGCGTATTCGGAGGATGCTGTCGTCGCGCTCTAGATCGGACTCGGTTGTCAGCCGGTCAATCAACGCGCGAAAACCTCGAGGCTGTGCCTGATACGGAGAGACGCTGCGCAGCGCTTCCATTTCCATGCCGGCGGCGAGGGGATGATCCCGGTGGAACGCGGCTACCGACTCCAGCACGAAGCGCCTGAACTCGTCCCACTTGGCCAGCGTGGTGAAGCCGACCTCGTCGCCCATGGCGATAGTAGCGAAGCCCGGGGCGTTGAGCGCCGCCTGAACCTCGGCAAGTGAAAGGTTCAGGATATGTGAAATCTGCGATGCGCTCAGCGCCAATGCCTCTTGCAGGTCGAGCAATGCTGCCACAGCCGCAGTGCCGGAACTGCCGTGCAGCGCCGCGAGCAGGTTGCGGTAGCGCGTCAACGGGTGGCGCGCGCGCCGGCCGAGCGGGTTAATTATCGCGCCACCGCCGATCGTGCGTTGGCTGGCGGCGTCGCGCACGACGAAACGGTCGCCGCGTAGCCCGACGATCGGTTCTCGCAACACGAACTGGACAACGCCGCTGTGTTTGGGCGCGATTTCCCCGCCTTCGTCCAGCACGATCGCCCGTCCCGGAGTCTCCGACGTGCCTAGAAAGAAATGCACGAGTTCGTTGGTCTTAAGCGGACGTTTGGCCAGCGGGCGCACCTCGAAAACGGCGTCAAGGCGGTCGGTGGTCAGTTCCAGGCGCTCGTCGACGATCACGTTCCCGCGCTTGACCCGGGTTCGCTCAGAGACGCTCAGGTTCAGGGCGACGCGCTGACCTGATTCGGCGCGCTCAACCGGGGTCGAATGGACCTGGACGGACCGGACCCGCACCAACTCTCCCGCGGGCAGAAGCCTAAGCTTTTGACCGGCGCTGACTGTCCCGCCCATCGCGGTGCCCGTGACCACTACTCCGTGTCCCTTGATCACGAACGCTCGATCCACGGGCAGGCGAAAGAGGTCGCCGACGGGCTTGCCGTAAAAGCCTTCAAGTTGGCGCGTAATCTCGGCCTTCAGCTCGTCAAGACCTTCGCCGGTGACGCTCGAGACAGGAAGGATCGGCGCGCCTTGAAGGCCGGTGCCGTCCGCGAGCAGCTCGATCTCTTCTTTGACTTCCGCGAGGCGTTTCTGATCCACCAAGTCGGCCTTGGTGATGACAAATATTCCCCGACTCACTCCGAGCAAATGGAGAATATCGAGGTGTTCCTCGCTTTGCGGCATCACACCGTCATCGGCGGCAACGGTAAACAACGCCAGATCGATTCCGTGGGCGCCGGCAAGCATGTTGCGGATAAACCGTTCATGCCCGGGAACATCGACCAGGCCGACTCGCTCGCCGTTGGGCAGCGTGAGATATGCAAAGCCCAGGTCAATTGAGATGCCGCGCTCTTTTTCCTCTTTGAGGCGGTCAGTATCCTGACCGGTCAGCGCTTTGACCAGAGCAGTCTTGCCGTGATCGATGTGGCCGGCGGTGCCGATGATCGAATGCCTAACTCGAACCGCCATGCTAACGCTTGAGTTTAGCTTATCCATAACGCCCCGTCATATCGGCTTCGGCACAAGGCCTGAGACGGCGTGATTGCAATAAGGTACCTTCGATCTCGGCCGTGTGGCCGCTAAAATGGACTTGGGTTGAGTTCGAAAGGCTTTTTTAGCCCAGGGCCGGGCCGGATGTGACCGCGAGAAGGAAAAGAAGAAGCGATTCGGGACCCGACCTGGGATTCAGCCGGCCGGCGCGAAAGATGCTGCCAGCGATACCGCCGTTTTGAAAGGAAGCTCTCTGAGGCCTTTTTTCATATACAACTCGCTCTCCCGCTCGGTTGAGGAGTTTACCCCGCTTGATCGAGACTGCGTCACGTACTACTCATGCGGCCCGACCGTCTACCTCCGCCAGCATCTCGGCAACATGCGCAGCTATATTTTCGTCGATACGCTCAAGCGGGCACTCGCCTTCAACGGGATGCGGGTGCGCCACGTGATGAATATCACCGACGTGGGGCATATGACCTCGGACGCCGACGGCGGGGAAGATAAGGTCGAGAAGACAGCGCGTGTCGAAGGACGTTCTCCGCAGGAGGTAGCGAGCTTTTACACTAAGCTTTTTCTTTCGGACCTAAAGGAGCTGAATGTCGAGACGCCCGACGTCGTATGCGCCGCAAGCGACCACATTGCAGACATGATCGCGCTGATCAAACGAATTCTGGAGCGCGGGTTTGCCTACGTCGTGCGCAGCGGGGTCTATTTCGATGTTGAGAAATATCGCGGTGAAAACCGCGTCGGGCGGCTTTCGCGCCAAAGCCTCGACGAACAGCACGCCGGCCAGCGCCTGGAGCACGCGCCGGACAAGAAGAGCCCGCACGATTTCGCGTTGTGGGTGCTTAATCAGCCGACGCATCTGATGCAATGGGACAGCCCGTGGGGACGCGGCTATCCCGGATGGCATATCGAGTGCTCCGCCATGGCGATGAGATACCTGGGCGAGACGATCGACGTCCATTCTGGCGGAATCGATCACATTCCGATTCACCACGAGAACGAAATAGCCCAGTCGGAAAGCGCGACCGGCAAGCCATTTGTGCGTTACTTCGTGCATAACGCGTTTCTCGTCGGAATGGAGGGGGCTAAAATAAGCAAGAGCGCGGGAAAGTTTCCCGTGCTCGAAGACCTCGTCGAGGCGCACGTCAACCCGCTGGCTTTCCGCCTTTTCTGCTTGGGAGCGAAGTATCGATCGGAGTTGGTGTTCAACATCGACGCGGTGCGCGCGGCTGAACGCAATCTCTACTACCTTTACGGCTTTACCGCGAACGCGCGGCCCGAAGAAGAGGACAGCCCCTGGACGCAAGCTTACCGTGAGCGTTTCCATGAGGCGATCAATGACGACCTGAATACCCCGGAAGCGCTCGCGGTCGTGCTGGAGATGGTGAACAAGGCTTACCGAGAGGGCGACCATCGTGTCTGGGGCGCGCTCAGGGAGTTTGATAGCGTACTTGGATTGCGCTTGGCGGAGCAGCTTGAGTATCTGAGCAAATTGAAAGTCCCCGCCGACATCCAGGCGCTCGTTGAGCAACGGGCCCAGGCGCGGCGCGACAAGGACTTCCGCCGCTCCGACGAATTGCGCACGCAATTGCGCGCGCGTGGATGGGAAGCCAAGGATCATCGGGACGGCACCTCGGAGTACGTTCCGCGTTGGAATTGAACGAAACGTTAGCTACCACCGTATCGGCGCTTGGGTGACGCGCGCGGGTAACGCGGGTTTTGACATCATGGCCCGCCTCGGTGACGAAAGGAAGCTGATGACAATCGAGTCGAAACAGTTCGATCCCTCCCAGCTGGGAACTCACGAAGGTCACGAGGTGAAGCGGCTGGATCCGGACAATCCGCCCTATTACCTGCCGATCGCTGACGAGGTGGAGATTTTTCGCGCCGCCTATCACGCGCGGCTTCCGGTGCTGCTCAAAGGCCCGACGGGATGCGGCAAGACGCGGTTTGTCGAGCACATGGCGCACAGGCTCGCCGGAGAGCGCAACGGGCCGAGCGAGCTTATTACGGTGGCCTGCCACGAGGACCTCACGGGCAGCGACTTGGTGGGACGCTACCTCATCCAGGCGGACCAGACCCTCTGGATAGACGGACCGCTCACCCAGGCGGCTCGCCGCGGCGCTATATGCTACCTCGATGAGGTTGTCGAAGCGCGCAAGGACACGACCGTGTTGATTCACCCGCTTTCCGATCATAGGCGGATGCTGCCGATCGAAAAGCGGGGAGAGCTCTTGACCGCGCATCCCTCCTTTCTGCTCGTGATCTCCTACAACCCCGGCTACCAGAGCATCCAGAAGAACCTGAAACACTCGACGCGCCAGCGCTTCATAACGATCGAG
>JAJYYI010000040.1:0-13885 GCA_021801125.1 Deltaproteobacteria bacterium
CTCGATCGGGTTGTAACGAGGCGCAAACTAGCGAGAGCGGGCGCCAGGAAGGTAGCTGTCGATGGAACGCTCGCCAGGGAGCACAGGCGAAGAATCGCCATTAACGGCGAAAGCGGCAGCCTCTGGGCATTCAGCGCGGGAGCTTTTCGCACCGTCCATGCGAACTCCAGCGGCTGCGCCGGAACCTTGCTTCCCGCGGCGTCGGGCACCGCTCCGTCGCGGAATCACGGAGGTTCGCCGGCAGCCTCTGTCGCGGCTTGCGCATCGCTGTAGCTGAACTCGAGACCATCAACCGGGCTGTCTACGACAACCTTTCCGCCTTCTGCCAGGCGACCGAACAACAACTCGTCAGCCAACACACGCGCAAGCTCGTTCTCGATCAGGCGGCCAAGTGGGCGTGCTCCAAAACGTTCATCGAAGCCTTTTTCGACCAGGTAATCGCGCGCGCGGGAGGTCACGGTCAGCTCAACTTTCTGCGTGACCAGACGCTCGGCAAGTTCAGCGATAAACTTGTCGGCGACCCGCTCGATAATCGGCTTGGTCAGTGCGCCGAACTCGATCACCGCGGTCAGTCGATTGCGGAACTCGGGGCTAAACAGCCGCTCAAGCGTCGCCTTGGGATCGCCGCGCGTCAGCTCCTTGCCGAAGCCGATCAGCGAGCGCGCCAGCTCCTGCGCGCCCGCATTGGTGGTCATCACCAGCGTGACGTTGCGAAAGTCGGCCTTGCGCCCGTTGTTATCGGTCAACGAAGCGTGGTCCATCACCTGCAGCAGAAGGTTGAAGACGTCCTGATGGGCTTTTTCGATCTCGTCGAGCAATAGGACGCAATGAGGCGTGCGGTTGATCGCGTCGGTCAACAAACCGCCCTGGTCGAAACCGACGTAGCCCGGCGGCGCGCCGATCAACCGGGAGGCGGTGTGCCGTTCCATGTATTCGCTCATATCAAAGCGCACGAACTCCACGCCCATCACGCGGGCCAATTGGCGCGCCACCTCGGTCTTGCCGACGCCGGTCGGTCCCGCAAAGAGGAACGCACCTACCGGGCGGTCAGGATGGGACAGGCCGGAGCGCGAGAGCTTGATCGCCTGAACCAGCGCATCGATGGCGTGATCCTGGCCGAAGACCGCTCTCTTGAGTTCGGGCCCGAGTCGGCGCAGCCGCTCGCGGTCGGAGGTCGAGACCGTGGGCTCGGGAATTTTCGCGATCAGCGACACCACGCGCTCGACTTCTCGCGGCCCCACGCTAGGCGGCTCCCCGTCTTGCGCCCGCAGATGGGCCTCGACGCCGGCTTCGTCGATCACGTCGATCGCCTTGTCGGGAAGATAGCGGTCGTTGATATAGCGCGCGGAGAGAACGACAGCGGTTTCCAGGGCCTCATCCGTGTAGCGCACGCCGTGATGCTTTTCGTAGGCCGTTTTAAGTCCACGCAGGATCTGCACAGCTTCGGCCCGCGAGGGCTCGGCGACGTCTATCCGCTGGAAGCGTCGAGCCAACGCCTTGTCGCGCTCAAAGGAGCGACGATACTCCTGGTAGGTGGTGGACCCGATACAGCGCAGTTCGCCTGAAGCAAGCGTCGGCTTGAGCAGGTTCGAAGCGTCCATCGAGCCGCCCGACGCCGCGCCCGCGCCCACCAGAGTGTGGATTTCGTCTATAAAGAGAATCCGTTTCGAATTGCCGGCAACGCTCTTGATCACAGACTTAAGCCGCTGCTCAAAGTCGCCACGAAAACGCGTGCCGGCCAGCAACGCGCCCATGTCCAGCGCGTATAGTTCGACGCCTTTAAGCGGCGCGGGAACCTCACCGCGATGGATTTTGAGCGCCAGCCCCTCGGCCAGCGCGGTCTTGCCCACGCCCGCCTCGCCAACGAAAATCGGGTTGTTCTTGCGCCGGCGCAAGAGCACGTGGATCGCCCGTTTGAGTTCGTTCTCGCGGCCAATGAGAGGATCGATTCCGCCCTTGGCGGCCCGCTCGGTAAGATCGACGGCGTAAGCTTTGAGCGCGCGACTGGGCGAGAGTCGCGGCGCCTCTTCATCGCCGCTCTCAGCCTCATCCTGTTCGCGCGCGGGTGCTTCACGCTCAGCCTCGACTTTGCTCACGCCGTGCGAGATGTAATTCACCACGTCGAAACGCGTGACGCTTTGCTCGTTCAGGAAGTAAAGCGCGTGCGAATCGGTCTCGTGAAACATCGCGACCAGGACGTTGCCGCCGTTGACCTCCTGCCGCCCCGCGGACTGCACATGAAGCGCCGCGCGCTGCAACACGCGCAGCACGCCCACCGTGTACTCGGGCGTTGTGCGTCCACGGCCGGGCATTCTTTCGATACTGCGATCGAGAAACTCCACAAGCCGCTTGCGCAGCTCCTCCAGGTCGGCGCCGCAGTTGCGCAGAATTTCGCCAGTGGTCGCGTCATGCAGCATCGCGTACAGCAGATGCTCAAGGCAGATATATTCATGACGGCGCGAGGCCGCCTCATGCGCTGCGAGTTGCAAGGTCATTTGCAATTCACGGCTGAGCATCACGCCAGGTTGCGCCATGTTTCGGTCGCTCCGATCCTTGTCCTTAGGATGATTGGTGCCAATTAGGCGCCAGGCTCACCTGCTTCGCAGATCCGAATCGCGCTTGGCCGAGCCATCGTGACATCCGGCACGTAATCGCCAGAGGGCCAAAAGTTGCGCAAAGACCGCGAAAGATTAACCGCGCGCGGTTGCTTAGGGTGGGCGGCCCGACCAGCGGACGGTTCATTCCGGCTCCATCGCACACTTGAGCGGATGCTGAGCTTTACGGGCCAACTGCTCCACGGTGCGCACCTTGGTCTCGGCAATTTCGTACGGATAAATACCAGCGATGCCGCTGCCGTTTTGATGCACATGCAGCATGATCCGGGTAGCTTCAGCCTGCGGCTTATGAAAAACTGTTCTCAGTAGCTCAACGACGAACTCCATCGGCGTGTAGTCATCGTTGAGGAGGATCACTCTGTAGAGCGACGGCCGTTTGGTTTTGGTCTTTGTTTTCGGCTCGACGACGACCTGGCCGTCGACCAGGCGCTCACGATTGCCGGTCCCGCTCCAGCGCGCGCCAGCAGAATTAGAACCTCGTGCTCGGCTCATAACGCATTGACCCACAGGCAACTCGGTCCTCTCTCCCACGATATCTAGGATAACAATGGCGATGGCAGCAAGGAAACCCAGTGTGGTCATCGTCGATCGGATCAGCTCGATCCCGCGCCACCAATGGAACTCGCTGCTGGAACCGGACGACTCGCCCTTCGTCGAGTGGGATTGGCTGCACGCGCTGGAAGAGTCGGGATGCGTGGGGCAGCGCGCGGGTTGGATGCCAGCGCATCTGGCGGTCCGCGAGGCGGCCGATGCACAACTGCTGGCGGCTTGCCCGGTTTATCTTAAGAGCCACAGTATGGGCGAATTTGTCTTCGACCATGCATGGGCGGAGGCGGCAGTGCGGCGCGGGCTGAGCTACTATCCCAAGCTCGTCGTAGCGGTGCCTTTCACGCCGCATACGGGGCGCAGGTTCCTGACGCGGCCTGGCAGCGACCGAGCGCGTCTTTGCGCTTTGTTGGCAGCAAGCCTGGCGGCGCTTTGTACCGATAATAAGCTCTCTTCGGCCCACGTCAACTTCTGTCTTCCCGATGAGGCAGAGGCCTTGGGGCGCGCCGGCTTTATCGAGCGCCTCGGCTATCAATATCATTGGCGCAATTCCGGTTTCACGGCGTTTGAAGACTACTTAAGCCAACTGCGACACAAACGTCGTTACGCGATAAAATACGAGCGTTCCAAGCTCGCCGCGCAGAACATCAGCACCCGTGTTTACCAGGGCGAAGAGATCCCGGACAGCCTGTTCGGCCCAATGTTTGATCTTTATCGGTCGACCGTCGAGAAGTTTTATTGGGGTCAGCAATATCTCAGAAAGAAGTTCTTTGAGCTTCTTAGAAGCAGTTTTAAATCGAAACTCTGCTTCGTTTGCGCTTATCAAGGAGACAGGCTTCTCGGAGGGACGTTCAACGTCCAAAAGGCCGGCGTCTTTTACGGCCGGTACTGGGGATGCTACGAGGAGATCAAATATCTGCACTTCGATGTCAGCTATTACACCGCGATTGAGCATTGTATCCGCAACCGGTTGACACGGTTCGAACCGGGAGCGGGCGGCGATTACAAATGGCTTAGGGGATTCGACCCGACCGCCACTTTTAGCGCGCACCTTATAGTCCACCCGTATCTGCGCCGCGCCATCGCGGACGCCGTAGCCCGAGAGCGCCGCGAGGTGGAAAATTGGATTGCTTTCGGCCGCGCTAATACGCAATTTAAGCTGCCGCCTTCCAATTCTGACGAGCCTGCCCCAATGAGAAACGCCAGCGGAGACGAGTCTTGAGCGATAGAGCGCGAAGGCGGCTTAAAACACATGATATCCGCGGAGGGAAGGCTCCGTGGAGAGCGTCGATTTTCGCGCAAGAGCGCTTAGCCGTCGCGCTTAAGCTTACGGCAATGAACCAGCACTCATCGTGAAGGATCTTTTAAGCAAGGAGTCCCTGCTCGTCCTGCTCGGCAATGGCGGCGTGGGGAAGACCACGGTTGCCGCCGCGCTCGGCCTGGCTGCCGCCGACGCCGGCCTCGACACGGCGCTGATTACGGTGGATCCCTCGCGCCGGCTGCGGGACGCGCTGGGGCTGCGCAAGCCGGGCCTGCGGCCGCACAGCTTGAGCGCCGCGCGACTGTGCGCCGCGGGGCTTAAGCCGCACGCGAGGCTCTCAGCCGTGATGCTCGACGTAAGAGGGATGTGGGACGATCTGGTTGAGCATCTCAACGGGGACGACGCCACGCGCCAGCGGATTCTAGCCAACTTGTTCTACCAGCGTTTTACCGAGCACTTCCCCGGCTCGGAGACGTACGCCGCCTTTGAACAGCTCTATCGCCTTGAGCAGAGTCACTCCTTCGACACGCTTATCGTCGACACGCCTCCGGCCGCACACGCGCTCGAGTTCTTGGACGCCCCGGGGCGAATTTCCCGGCTATTGCGCACACGCGGTCTGAACTGGCTGCTCAAGCCGCCGCTGGCCGTCACCGCGCTAGCGGCGCGGTTTGCGGGACGGGCTGCGCGCCTGGTCGCCGACCAGCTGGAGCGCTTCACAGGCTCGTCCGCATTGTCGGACGCGGCTGATTTTTTCGCCACCGCGACCCACATGCTCAGCGAGGTGGAAGACCGCTTCGCGCGGGTGAGTCGCTTAATCAAGGCGCCCCGCACCAAGTTCGTCCTCGTCACCACCGCAGAGACGCAACGCATGGCCCAGACGCGCCGACTGATCGCGGAGCTCAAGGCGCGCCGACTTCGCCTCGGAGCGGTGGTAATCAATCGCTTTGCCGACGAGCCGACCTGCAGCGCGGTCGCCGAAGGCAGCCCGCACGAGCCGCTTCATCTGCGCGAGATCGCGGCGCTGCGCGATTTGGCTCAAGCGCCCTCGTCGACCCCGGCGATGCGCGAGCTAATCGAATACCTGGACGACTATCGCGAACATGCGCAAGAACGGATGGAGGAGGTGGCTCGCTTCGCCCGGGATCTCCCCAGCGGAGTAGCGCTGGCTCTTTTGCCCGAACTCCCTTCCGAGGTCGGCAATCTACGCGGGCTTTTCCAGGTATCCGGCAGACTTACCGCCGCATGCCAACGCCGCCCTGAGAGGTCAGCGCTCTGAAAGACGCGGGGGGTACTTAATCGATTACTCCGGTGAAGAAGCAGCTTCTTAAGGTGAGCGCCACCTGATTAGCTTGCGTCGCAATCCGCGCCATCCGTCGGCAGCATGTTCGGTCAGCGAATCGGCACCCCAAAGCCGCATCGGCTCTCGCGGTCAGGAGCAAGCAGAAACGAGCGTCGGAGAGCCGATGCTTGCTCTGGCAGGACACGCTTATGAGCGGGCTTTGAGACGGACGAATCGAACCGGAGCGGGCCTGTAAGCCGGGTTCTGTACCCTCGCGGGGCGGCGACCATTCATCTGGGCCGGCGGTTGCCCGCCGGCTCTAGCGACCATACCCGAGGATTAGCGAGCGGGCAGCTCTTCCTCCTATTTGGTCTTGCTCCGGATGGGGTTTAGCATGCGCGCGCGATCACTCGCGCGCCGGTGGGCTCTTACCCCGCCTTTTCACCCTTACCCTCGCGGGCGGTATATTTTCTGTGCCACTTTCCGCGGATCGCTCCGCGCCGCCGTTAGCGGCCATCCTGCCCTTCGGAGCCCGGACTTTCCTCCCCAATTCAGGGGCAGTCGCCCGGCCCGCTTCGGTTCGCAGAGAATCATTCTATCACCGGCAGGCGCTTCCATAAATTCGCACGACTTTGCGCAATTAGGCGAACTTCACCTGGACCGCGAAGCGATCGTCTACCGCAGAGCCGCCCTCCAGCACTCCGCGCGGATTGTTACGGTGAGACCGGCGACGAACGTCGCCTCTGTTTAGCTCTCGTAGAAAAGAATTCGTTGGCAGCTCGGGCAAAAATTTATCGACTTGCCTTTTTGAATTTCATTGTAAAGCTGGGGTGGCAAGCGCATACGACATCCCAGGCACGCCTCCGCTCGGGCGGCGACCAGCGCGAGCCCGCCACGCCGCTCGAGTATCAACTCGTAGCGCTCGCGCAAGCGGGGCTCGACCAGAGCAACGAGTTGCTCACGTTCCGCCTGCCGTTTGGCCAGGGTCGCCTGCAGCTCGCCAACTCGATCGGCACTGTTTTTCTGCGCGTTTCGCAGTTGGCCCTGCTTCTGCTCGATCAGCGCTTTGAGTTCGCTGATCCTGCACGCTCGCTGCTCGCCGGCTTCGATACGCGCGAGCAGCTCGGTCTCAAGATTCTGGTTGCTCTGCTTGAGGGCTTCGACTTCGTGTTCCAGCGCCTGCAGCTCCCGCTCGTTGCGAACCGATGTCAAACGCATCCGCTTGAGGCGAATCTGGGTCTCGCCTTCGGCCAGCGTTTGTTCGAGTTCTCGTCTAGCGCTGGACGCGCCCTTTTCGTCGAGCTCAAGCCGCTCCAGCTCAGTCTGCAGCGCACCGATCTCGGCTTTCAGCTCTTCTAATTCTCTGGTGACTAACGAGAGGGCGTTCCGGATTTCGCTTACTTCCTGATCAAGCGCCTGAAGGCGTCTCAGACGCTCTAGTTTTTCACGCAACTTGTCCTCCGCGGTCCTGGGGCATCCCTTAGATCAACACCGCTCGACTGTCGCATTGGCGCAAGCGATGGGCAGGCCTGCGGTCGGGCGTCTTGGTGCGGGTGGGCCCACCAGGATTTGAACCTGGGACCAGCCGGTTATGAGCCGGCAGCTCTGAACCGAACTGAGCTATGGGCCCGTAGGAGCGCATCTAGCGTAAACTCATGATAGCACCGCCTCACGGCATATTTAAGCATACCGCACCAGCGGCATGCATGCTAAAAGCCCTTCGCTCACTTTGCCTCGCCGGCGCGCCTGAGCGCGATCAAGTCTTGCGCGGCCATCGCTGCACCCACCAGGTCGCCTCGGGTTTGCAGTTCCTTTGCCAAGGGCGCCTTCTGGTCGATCCGGCGCTTGCGCTGCATCCGTTTGAGCGTTTCGTGAAAGTCCGCGACCATGCGCCGCGCCGTCTCAAACTCGCTCATATGAGGGTCGACCATCAGGCGACTGATTTGGCTCTGCTGCAACGGCGACAGGCGTGCGCTGAGCAGCGCTTGCCTCTCGGCGTCGGTCATTTCGGTTTGGCAGAACTTTGCAATCATCGCGTCCAATTCCGACTCCGCGGCATCTGCCGAGGCCGCACCGGCGGCGATCGTCGGGCGCAGTTCGGGATGGGTCAACGCCGCCGCCAAAAGCCCGATTCGCGCCAACTCGGCGGCGTCGGTGATCCGCGCCTGGACCGGCGCCGACACCGCACCGGCGCGTCCGGCGCCGCTCGCGCCGGCTTGGCCGCGCAAGACTCGCTCGTCCACGCCGAGTATTTCAGCCGCCCGGCGCGCCAACAAATCAAACTCGAACGGGTCTCTCACCTTACGCAGCATTTCGGCGACGCGTCGTGCGGCGGCAGCGCGCCCCTCGACCGAGCCGCGCGCTTTCTCGGCCTCGTTCTTGACGAAATAATCCACGAGCATCTCGGTGCGCTCGAGCAGGGTTGCAAACGCCGCGGCTCCGCGCTCGAGAACCAGCTTGTCCGGGTCAAAGCCGCTCGGCAGGAACAGCGCTCGACCGAGCATCCCGGCGCCGAGAAACACCGGCAGCGCGCGCAGCGACGCCGCCTGCCCCGCGTTGTCGCCGTCAAAGCAGGCAAGCACGGTGCGCGTGTAGCGCCCGAGTGTCCGCAGATGCTCCACGGTGAGCGCGGTGCCCAAAGTTGCCACGGTTTCGCGAAAGCCCGCCTGCCATAGGGCGAGAGCGTCGATGTAGCCCTCGACGACGATCACGCGGTCGGCCGCCACGATCGCACGGCGCGCTTGGTTAAGGCCGAATAATGTGCGCCCCTTGTTGAAGATTGGCGACTCGGGAGAGTTCAAATACTTCGGCGGTCGCTCATCGAGCGCGCGCCCACCCAGGGCAATCACCCTGCCCTGCGCGTCGTGGATCGGAAACATCAGCCGCACTCGAAACATGTCGCGCAGGCCATCCGAACCGTCGGGGCGCACGAGTCCTACTTTGACCGCGGCCTGGAGCAAACTCCGTTTCCGCAGCGCCGCCGTCAGCGCGGTGGAAGCAGCGGGCGCGAAGCCAAGCTTAAATTCCCGGGCCGTATCGGGCGCGATCCCGCGTTTGACAAGGTAGTCGCGCGCCGTCTTACCTTCCCGGCTCTCCCATAGCTGCGCCCTGAAGAAATCGCACGCGACCTCGCCGACTCGGTAAATCGCTTCGCGTTCACTGCCCGTGGGATCATCGCGCTCGGCCTCAACCAGCGTAACCCCATAGCGCCGGGCGAGCACGCGAACCGCCTCGGGAAAATCGATGCTCTCCACGCGCATCAAGAAATTGAACACCGTGCCGCCAGCGCCGCACCCGAAACAATGAAAGAACCCTCGGTCGGGATTTACCGTGAACGACGGCGTCCGCTCGCTGTGGAATGGACACAGGCCGAGATAATTGCGCCCGCTGCGGCGAAGTCGGACGTACTCGCCGACAACCTCAAGGAGATCTGCGCGGCTTCTGACGCTTTCCAGCGTCTGTTCGCTAAACCGACTCATTGCGGTGTGGCATTACACCACCAGTAAGCTGGCGACGCCGTCTTTCGGTAGGGCCATGCGACAGAACCGGCCGTCAATGTGAGCGAGGCGCAAATCTTCGGTCGTCCTTGGCTATTACCTACACTCCCGGCGCTCAGGTTGGAAGCACCGGGTGGGAGTATTGCACATCAGGCTCGCCCTTACAGGTCGGGGAAGCCGCGGCCTAAGCTTGGATGGCGATCCGAACCGGACGTCGACGCGCCACGCATCCGCTCAAAAACCGGGCCGCCACGCAGGCCGCCGATCCAGACCAGACGACCCGCTCCGCTTTGCCTGACGACTCGGCTAAACTTCGCGTTGCATCGCCCTCGCTTGCGGCGCACGTTTAGACTCATGCCGGCGCACATCGGGACTCATGGATGACGCTGAATCCCACGCGCGGGCGTTGCGAGCCGTACCAGCTACGGAACTAAATCTGTCGCCCTTTGGCCCAGAAAGGCTAAGTGATAATCCAAAGCCGAGCGATACAGGAGAAATCTCGCGCCGTGGCCGCGGCCAGCACGGACGATTTTAACTCATGACGCGCGACATGGGGGCGCACGCGCCGAAGAGCTATGCCAGGGCGGAGTTTCGGGTGCACGCCGTTCTGGCTGACGAAGCGGCCGCCCTGTTGATGGCGCGCGGGGCGCTCGGATGCGCGGTCAAGGGCAACCTGTTTCGTCGACGCCCGCCAAGCGTTGTGGTGCTGCAGGCATTCTTCACGCGCCTTTCCAGGCACGCGCACGAGGAGGCCTGGAAGGCGCTTGCGCAATCCGGGATGCTCGCGCCAGGCGCGCGGGCCGGGCGCGTGCACGCGGTGGTGGACCCTGGATGGAGCACGCTGTGGCAGAAGCGATTTAAGCCGCTCAAGATCGGACGGCGTTTTCTGATCCTCCCGCCATGGAGCTGTGCCGAGGATCCGACGCGGCTGCGAATCGTGATCGAACCAGCCCAGGCCTTCGGCACCGGGCATCACCCCACCACCGCCGGCGTGTTGCGCGCGCTGGAGATCGAGTGTGCCGCGCGGCGTATTGCGAGCGCATTGGACGTCGGCACGGGCTCCGGAATACTTGCGATAGCCCTGAAGCTCCTGGGCGTGGCCAAGGTGGTGGGGATAGACATCGCAGCCGAGGCGATTGCAAATGCGCGGCGCAACGCGGAACTCAACGGCCTTTCCGGCGAGATTCGCTTTTCGTCCGCCGGGTTGTCGACCTTCAAGCGGCCGTTTGACCTGATCGCGGCGAACATAGGCCTCAATGAGTTGATCGTGGCGACGCCGATTTTCAAGCGCCTGTTGGCGGCGGGCGGCAGTTTGATACTATCCGGAATTCTCCGGCGCGAGGCCGGCACCTTGCTCGAACGCTATCGGTCGGACTTCCACTGCCTGCGCGAGACGAGTGAACGCGGATGGACGACTCTGGTATTAGGCGCCTGAGCGAGCCGCCGCGCTTCGTCTTGTCCGACGAGGTGTCGAGTGCCGGAACCGCAAAAGTGGCGGGCGCCGACCTGCATCATATGCGCCACGTGCTGCGGCTTTTGCCTGGCGCGCCAGTGGTGCTTGTCGACGGATTGGGCACCGAGTACCACGGACAAATCAAGGAGTTCCACCGGGAATTTGCGCTGATCGAAGTTCTAGGCAAGCGACAAAGGGCCCGGCTTGCGCAAACTACGCTGGGCGTTGCAATGATCAAGGGTTGGCGGATGGACTTCCTGGTCGAAAAAGCAGCCGAACTCGGAGCCTCTGACCTTTGGCCCTTGCGATGCGCACGCTCGGTGGTGCGCGAAGCTGGCGCGGAGCGAGTTCAGCGATGGCGCAGGCTGGCGAGCGCGGCAGCCAAGCAAAGCCTCTCGCCATTTATTATGGAGATAAGGCCAGCCTGCCTATTCGCGGAGTTCCTCGAGCGGACGCAAGGCGCCGACTTCGCCGCGATCTGCCACCAGGGGGCACCTCCTCTGGGGCTGCTGGCACGCCAACGCGCCTTCGCCACGGCAGTGGTAGTGTGCGGTCCCGAAGGCGACTTCACCGCCCAGGAACTGGAGAGCGCGACGCGCGCCGGCTTCGTGGAGGCCGGGCTCGGACCTCATCGCCTGCGCACCGAGACCGCCGCCCTGGCGGCGCTGAGCGTGCTCGCCGACGCCTCTGCCACGGCAATCGTATCGGGAGGTAAGCCGTGAAATCCTACAAATTCGCCTTCATCATGGATCCGCTGGAACAAATCCTGCCGGACAAGGACACCACCTTCGTTTTTATGCTGGAGGCGCTCAAACGAGGCCACGAGACGTTTTTCATTCCGCTTCGCGGCTTGTTCGCCAAGGGCTCACGCGCCTTCGGACGGGTGGTCAGATGCGAGGTGATGCGGGCGGTACCTCATTTTCGCCTCTTGAGCGACGAAGCGGCGATGGCGTTGGAAAGTTTTGACGCGGTCTTCATGCGCAAGGATCCCCCGGCCGACGCCCAATACCTTTACGCCACGATGCTACTGAGTATGGTCGATTCGCGGCGCACCTTCGTGCTGAACGACCCCGCAGGCCTTCGCGAAGCGAATGAGAAACTCTATAGCCTCAATTTCCCCGGGGCGATCCCCCCAACGTTAGTGACCTGGAAAATTGCGCAAATCCGGGAATTCTTCGAGGAACAGGGCGGAGAAATCGTGGTCAAGCCGCTCGAAGGGCACGGCGGGGAAGGAGTCTTCGTCCTCAGCCGCGGAGATCGCAACCTCAACGCGATTCTCGAAACCGTCACCGGTTTCGAAAGCCGCGCCGTGATGGCGCAACGTTACCTGCCCGAAGTGCGGCGCGGCGACAAGCGAATCGTGGTGCTCGCGGGAGAGCCGCTAGGCGCCGTGCTGCGCGTGCCGCGCGCGGACGAGCATCGCGGAAACATTCATGTAGGCGGCCAATGCGTCAAGGCCGAGATCACCGCGCGTGATCGAGAGATCTGCCGTATACTCGCGCCCCGGCTGGACCGCGACGGGCTATATTTCGTAGGCCTCGACGTGATCGGCGATTACCTAACCGAGGTGAACGTCACTAGTCCGACCGGGGTACAGGAGATAGATAATCTGGACAACACCAATCTCGAAGCCGCGGTTATCGACTTCGTCGAAAGGCAGGTCTCGCTTCGCACGCGGTGAGGTGCCCCCGGCCGTCTCTTGGCGTGGCGCTCAAGGCGGCGCCATCCCGCCAGCGCATCCGGACGTCTCGGCTCGGTGCGGCCGCCTGTATAGTCGCGGTTGACGGCTGCATCACCGGCCGTCCCGTGAAATACCCGGCGCGACAACACCGCGCGGTCAGCTAGACCTGAAACGGCGACATCTATGCTTTTGTGGCCGGAAGTTTTAGCAGCGCACCTAGTAAACACCGCTTGTAAATACCACTTAAAGGCAGGAAATCATGGTTGCCACGCGGCCTATCGCTCGAACAATTGCTATTAAAAGAGGCATTTGCTGAAACAAAGGTAGTCATAGGCCGAAGCGGGCGCCGCGTTGCTTCCGTCAAAAATGAACCTCCCTGCGCGTTTAGAACGAACAAAAAGCTCCAGGGAGGGCCAACGCCATGAAAAGATGAACCTCCTCGACTTTTGTGCGGGTCTTTTTGCTCCAACCGGGCGCTGCTAACCTCAAGGTCCAAATATTGCTTTGCCTAGCCGCCGATCCTGGCTCAAACATTTACGTTTATGTCGTCCGGCGCAGGGCTTGTCTCGGCGGCGCAACGCCACCGGCGCCCTATCGTTGGTCGGAAAGGAGAGTCATGTCGATGCGCCTTTGCAGGCGAACTGTGGAAATATTGGTCGCGGCTTCGTGGTTAATCTTCAGCGCGACGGCAGCCTTCGCGGCTGACGCGCCGGCCAAGATTGACAGCGGCGACACCGCGTGGGTCTTGGTCAGTTCCGCGCTCGTCCTGATGATGACCGCGCCCGGGTTGGCGCTTTTCTACGGCGGCATGGTTCGACGCAAGAACGTGCTGTCGGTGCTGATGCAAAACTTCATCATGGCCGGCCTGATCACCGTGCAATGGGCGTTGATAGGGTATAGCCTGGCCTTTTCTGGCGACCACAACTGGTTTATCGGCGGCTTGTCCTGGCTAGGGCTGCGCGGTGTAAGTGCAAGCGCGGGCTCGGCCTACGCTCCGACGATTCCTCATCAAGCCTACATGATCTTTCAATGCATGTTCGCGATTATCACGCCGGCGCTCATTACCGGTTCTTTTGCCGAGCGCATCAGCTTCCGCGGCTTTTTGCTCTTCAGCCTTCTGTGGACCACGCTGATTTATGACCCGCTGGCGCATTGGGTGTGGGCGCTCGACGGATGGTTGCATCAACTTAACGCCCTGGACTTCGCCGGAGGCACCGTCGTGCACATTTCATCGGGAGCCTCCGCGCTAGCCGCCGCGCTCGTCGTGGGCCGACGCAACGGATACCCCCACGTGCCGACCCCGCCGCACAATTTGACCCTGACGCTGACCGGCGCCGGCCTGCTGTGGGTAGGATGGTTCGGTTTCAACGCTGGGAGCGCGCTGGCCGCCAACGGGCTGGCCGTGCTGGCCTTCGTCGCCACGCACCTCGCGAGCGCGTCCGCCTGCCTGGGCTGGACGGCGGCTGAATGGGCCACGCGTGGCAAGCCGACGATGCTCGGCGCGGCTTCCGGGGCGGTGGCAGGGCTGGTCGCCATCACGCCCGCCTCCGGCT
>JAJYYI010000040.1:13895-40572 GCA_021801125.1 Deltaproteobacteria bacterium
GTAGGACCGCTCGCCGCGATTATCATCGGAGGGGCCGCCGGAGCAATCTGCTATTTCGCGGTCAGCGCTAAGCATTGGCTCGGCTATGACGATGCGTTGGACGTTGTCGGCGTGCACGCCGTCGGCGGTATCTGGGGCTCTATCGCGACCGGTCTTTTCGCCGACCACTTGCTCAATCCGGGCGGAGGCGACGGTCTGTTCAACGGCAATCCCCATCAATTGTTCGTGCAGATCCTCGCCGTAGCCGTGAGTGTGAGCTTCGCGTTCGTCGGCAGCTTCATCCTGCTAAAGCTCGTTAACGCAATAGTCGGCCTGCGCGTCTCGGGTGAGGACGAGAGCATGGGGCTCGATCTGAGCGAGCACAACGAGAGCGCGTATGCATTGGAATTGGTCTAGAATCAGCCCTTTTCCTGGCGAAAAGTTGTGCCCGCTGACCGCGCGGCCTCAGCCGGCTCCGAGCTTGGACGATCGCTCGCACGCGTCTGCGACGCGACCTAAGGACTTCGGGCGATGCCGGTTGACTAAACTGGGAGGGTTTCCTACATCTCCCAAATTAACCGGTGATCCTATGCTATGGTCACTTAGGACGAGCGGCTAGAGAGCCAGGAGCGGTATCGGCGAGGAAGGCCGCTCACCGCGCCTCGCGCACGCAAGGGGGCTTTCCAATGGAGAGACAGGTTAATAACGTCGTGAACCAGGATGAACTGCCCTGGGTCGAGGACGGCCACGCCCCGGGCTTTCATTCCCTACGCAAACAGCTTGGCGCAGCGGCCGGCAGCCGCAAGCTCGGCTGCTCGCTGTACGAGGTAGCGCCCGGCAAAAGCGCGTGGCCCGCGCATTATCACACCGCCAACGAAGAAGCGATCTATATCCTCGAAGGCTCAGGGACGCTTCGCCACGGCACTCGCAGCGTTCCGGTCGCGCGCGGCGACTACGTCGCCCTGCTGCCTGCGGCCGACTGCGCTCATCGCCTGACCAATACGTCCTCCACGGTGCTCCGCTACCTTTGCGTGTCGACGATGATCGAGCCGGAGGTAACAATCTATCCCGACTCGAACAAGGTCGGCATTTTCGTGGGCGCGGCGCCAGGCGGCCCGAAACAAAAGAGAACCTTCGCCAAATCGCTTAGGGCCGACGCTGAAGTCAATTACTGGGAGGGCGAAAAGTAGCGGCACTGCCCGCGGCTTTGAATACGCGTGCCCGCAAGCCGCTTGCGACCTGACTGTCCACTGACAGCGAAACCCTGGCCGGACTTTCCAACCAAGCAGCATTCTCGCTCGCCCGTTAAAGACGCACGTCCTTTCGAAGCGCTCATTCCTCGCCACGCGGCCACGGCTAAACGGATAGCAGTGATAATTATTCCCAGCGGCCATTATTATTACGAAATCACGATTAACGGCGAGCTCACCGCTGTCGAAGAGGCGTGGGTGCGACCCGGCTCGTTAACCGCGCGACGCGAGTCCGCCGCGAATAAGGCCGCATACGAGGTCGAGGCGGCCGTGGACAATAGCGGCTTCGTGTACCGGATACAGCTGCGCTACCGGCACGGGCCCTTCGCGCGCAGCGCGCGGTATGACGTGATTGACGACGTCATGCAGGGCTCTATCCGCACGCTCTCAACGACCAGTTCAGCTCAGGTGCAACTGGGCCGCTTTCGCGAGGTCGACGCGGACCTGACAATATGCAAGACCCTCATCGTGGCGCATCTGCGCCGGCGCGAACAGCGTCAATGGACGGGGAAGGTCGCGTTGATCGATTCAACCACGCTGTTGGCGCGCGCGGTAAAGCAAAGCTACGCGCAAACCGATGCGGTTGGTCTGACATGGCTGTTCGAGCCCACGATGGGGGAGCGGGAAACTCTGGAATTCGACCATAGCGATCGCCTGTTGCGAGCACGGGACCAGAGAGGTTTCGAGGCCAAGCTACGGTCCGCAGATGGCCGTTCTGCATGACACCAAGCGGCCACGCAGCGTCAACACGGGCCGTTCTCCTATCATTATCATTGCGTGCCGAAAAGCCGACCGACGCCAAAGGCGGCGCTCGCGGCCAGCGCCGCGATTAACGCGGCCTCAAAGGCGCTGCGCAGGATCGGCCGGCGCGTAATCGCGCCTTTGATAGCGCCCAGGGCGAACAGGAAGGCGAGCGCGATCACAGCCGAGGCGATCACGCCCCGATGCGGCCGAACAAAGAAGTACGGCAGCACGGGAACCATCGCGCCGATGAGATACGACAGCCCCACGATTACTCCCGAGCGAAGCGGCGGCTCGAAGGACTCCGGCGTGAAGCCCAACTCCTCGCGCATCATCACGTTGCTCCAGCGTTCCGGGTCCGACGTTATGTGCTCCACTACCTGGTCCAAAAGCGGTCCTTCGAAGCCTTTCTCGCGGTAGATCGCGCGGATCTCCTCACGCTCGTGCTCAGGCCAGCGCTGAATCTCGTCGTTCTCGCGCTCAACCTCGCTCTGGTAGAATTCAAGTTGCGCACGCCCGGAGGCGAACGCCGCGAGCCCCATCGAGATCGCGCCACCCACGGTCTCCGCGAGCCCGGCAATAATTACTAACGCGCTCGTATCGCTTGCGGCGCCGACCCCTGAGGTCACGGCGAAGGAGGCCACCATGCCGTCGCTCAAGCCAAGCGTAAGGTCGCGCAGAAATTTCCCTGCCAGCGCGTGTACTTGCTCGGTATGGTAAGCGTAGCGTCGCCGTCCGAAGAGCTGCCCTAACGGTCCCATTTTGCGCGTAAACCCTCGAAGCGGAATGTGAGCGCGCCCGCGCGCAGCAGCCCGCGCCACAGCGCCCGCCGGTTGCGTGCGCGCAGGCTTGTTCGATCCTTGCGCGCGCGTTCGCGCAAAAGCCTGGCCGCCAGCGCATGTATCCGCTTGCGGTCGGTTGCTCGGCCAACAATGAAGCGCTGGAGTCCGCCGCGCGGATCGGCGTGCGACGCGCCGAGATATTCGCGCAGAAAGCGCAGCCTCTCGGCATAGCTCAAGAAGCGGCCGATGCTGCGGTCGAGCTGGACCAGGTTGCGCCGGCGCGAGCGCCATGACGAGGCAGCACGGCGCCGAAAGCCGTCGAGGTCCACGAAAAAAACCTCCAGGCGGCAGGGCCCCTGCTCCAGCATTAGATTGGTTTCCTGCAGATCGGCGGTGAACAGCCCCGCGTCGTGAAGCCTGCGCACCTCGCGCGCCACCGCGCGCAAGACCTCCGTGCGTCTTTTATAGCCGGCGCCGGCGCGCCCGATGCGCGGGTCGATAAAGGCGCTGAATGTCTGTGCTTGATACAGCGCCTCGCTCAACAGATAACTGCGCCGAATCAGGCCGGCCGTCCGCAGTTCCATCGCCGCCAGCGGCATCGGCCGCCCAAACCCCGCGCCGCCCAGCAAGGCTGCTCCACGAAGCGACCGCACGGCTCGCGAACCGCGCACTCGCTCAACCAGTCCTCGCCCCGGCGAGCGCACTTCGAACCGCTTGACGAAGCGTGTACGCCCTTGGTCGTCAACGACAAAGCCCGCCTTGGTCTTCGGTTCATCCTTGACCAGGCGCACCTCGCCGCTGGCAAAAAGCTCCTCCGCGCGTTCGATCAGCGCCGCGGAGTGCGCCGACTCTGCGTACAGCACCACCTTGCGCATCATTTTTTCGCGCCGCTCGTTCGCTTTGTCTCGGCGTTCAAGCCCGCGCCCGGGCTAGGCCAATTTCGCGAGGCACGGTCGTTTAGGTTGCCTTGGGTGAAGATTCGATGCAACCTCCGCGCGTTCCCAAGCCTGTAGCGCCTGACGGTTATCGGATAACGTATTGTCGATGAGTTGGGGCTCTGAAGCCAGTCTGCCCGCCGAACAAAAACGCATGCCGAGCTTTATTTGCGTCGGGCCGCCCCGCACCGCTACCTCATGGCTTCACCTGATCCTCAGTGGTCACGCCGGCCTTCCCGAAGGAACCAAGGAGACGCACTTTTTCAGCCGCTACTATTATAAGGGGCGTACTTGGTACGAGTCCCATTTCGAGAACTGCCCGGACGGGCTCACGCTGGGAGAAATCTGCACCAGCTACTTCGCCAGCCCCGAGGCCAGGCAAAGAATCTCCAACGACATTCCCGGTTGCAAAATCGCCTGTACGCTTCGCGAACCGGTCGAGCGACTCTACTCCTACTATAAGCTTGCGCGCCATTACGGATGGGCGCGCAAACGCAGCTTCGAAGAGGCCTTCAAAAAAGAGTTGCGGACCCCGATGATCAGCAACTACCCGCTCCATATCAAAGGATGGCGGGAGGCCGTTGGCAAAGAAAACGTCCTGGTGTTGCTCTACGATGACCTGATTGCGGCTCCGCAAGATTACCTCACCACGCTTTACCGTTTCATCGGCGTGGCGATGCCGGCGGCCAGCCATGCTGAACTGACGATGCGCGTCAACGACGTGGAGCGAAGTCCGCGAAGCTGGCGCCTGGCACGCCTGGCCGGCAAGCTTGAGTTCTGGCTCGCCTCGCAGCGGCGATTCGCCGCTTTGGAGCGCCTCAAGGCAAGCGCCCTGTGGAGATTCTGCACGGACGGCGGCGACCCATTCCCTCCGCTCAGCCCCGAGCTTCGAAGGCGCCTTCAAGGTTTGTTTAGTCCGCTCGTCGCAGAGTTAGAGGCGCTTTTGCAACGCGACCTGTCAGCTTGGAAAGTCTGACGCATCGCCCCCGATTCGAAATCGCCCCGGCTTAAGGGGCCGATCTGGCCGTACAGGCAAGCGGCTACGAATTGAACTCCACGCACAGTCGGCGCCATCTCTCGTCCTCGACCCCGGGCCGAAAGACGGTGTAAAAGGCCACGCGATCCAGCACGCCCGCGTACCGCGTTTTGACCTTGGCACTGACCTCATCCAGCTCGCCGCTGACGGCAAAAGCCTCTAGCATCTCGTCGGTAATCTCACGGCTCATCGCGCGCCAATCGCCTCGCGCGGCCTTTTCGTGCAGCCTCGCGGAGACCTCGCCCCAGCCGTGCGTTTCAAGCACGGTGTGGTAAGTCCTCGTCGAAGCATAAAAGGCGATCTGCTGGCGCACGCTTTCGCGCGTCTGCTCTATCTCCTTTTGCGAAGCACCGGTGATTACGAATACGCCCGCCACGATACTGAAATCCTCGCGCTTGCGCCCAGCTTTTTTCAAACCTGCCTCGACGTGCGGAAGCACACGCTCGCGCAAATACTCGGGCGAATTGAACGGATGCGCGTGCAGACCGTCGCACAGCTCGCCCGCCATCTTGCATATGAGCGGGTTCACCCCGGCGACGTAAATCGGAATGCGCGAGAACTCATGCGGAGCAGGCGCAAAAAAGGGCGTCATCAGCGAGAAGTTATAGTACCGACCTTGATACGATAGCCGGCTTGCACCCTCACTCCAGCACTTGAAGATCGCGCGCAACGACTCGACGTACTCGCGCATCCGCGGCACCGGCGGCTCCCATTTGACGCTATAGCGGCGCTCGATATGACCCTTGACCTGGGTGCCCAGTCCCAGGATAAAGCGCCCCCGCGACAGCCCCGCGAGGTCCCAGGCGCCGTACGCAGTGGCCATCGGACTGCGCGGAAAAGCGACCATAACGCCAGTCCCAAGCTTGACCCTGCTGGTGTTCGCCGCCGCCAGCGCGCTCGCCAGCAGCGGGTCGTTGCCAAACTCGGGCGCCCACAGCGCGTCAAAGCCGATACGTTCAGCCGCAGCGGCGGCCGTTGTTATCGAGCGTAGGTCGCGAACGTCCATTGTAGCATCGAGCTTCATTTGAAATACCTCGGCAATTCTTCCACGCCAGGGAAAACGGCGCGCCGTTGTTGAGCGCATCGCAACGCAGCGGTGCGCCATTTCGTCCCGAGCCGCTCAGAGGAGCGCCAAAATCAGATCCGGAAAATCAGTGATGATGCCGTGCACGCCCATCCGCAGGAACGCTTGGGCCTCGGCGGGCTCGTTGACCGTCCACACGTGCATCTCCAGCCCCAGAGCGCGCACGCCAGCGACGCTCTGCTCGGTGACCAGGCGCAGACTCCGATGCTCCGGGGGAATTTGCAGGGCGTCCCCCGGCGGCCGATAGCCCTCCATACCGTTTACCAGGCGGCCGAAAAATTCCGCCGTTTCCGCCGCGGAAAAGTTCGTCGGAACCCCCGGCATCATGCGCCTCGCCTCGTCGAGCGGGCGCTGATGCTCGCTCGCGATGAGCACCCGCCGGCGCATCCCCGCCTTCTCGACCACCTCGCTCATCGCGGCGACCAAGCTTGGCTCGACCTGCTTGATCTCGAGCACGAAGTTTATCTGACCGAACGCCGCCAGCACCTCGGCCAAACGCGGAATCGACAGGCGCTCGCCGCGGAATGGAAAACCACCGTTGGCGTCGGCAAAGTTGTAACCGGCGTCCGCGGCGGCGACCTCAGCGTAGCTCAACTCGCGAATCAGCCCGCGGCGATTCGTGGTGCGCTCCAGCTCCGCGTCGTGGCATACGACCACCTCGCCGTCGCGCGACATATGCACGTCCAGCTCGATATACTCAGCGCCGGCCCTCACCGCTTGCTCGAAGGCTAGCAACGTATTCTCCGGATAAAGGCCGCTGAGCCCTCGATGCGCCATCACGCGCGGCACCTTCGGTACGAAAAAATCTGTCTCAAGCTCGCTTCGCATCACGATAGTCGGAAAACCCGTTCCGGCGGCGCGAATTCCAACCGCCGCAAAAACCTCGGGACCAACCGCTTAGGGAGCGGTCATTTCACGCTTCAGTAGTCTAGCTGGTTGCTCCGTCGCCTGCGAACCCGTGCAACCCGTTGGCCGCCGAATTTTCGACCCGCCACGGTACGCATCAGGGCGCTGGATGGCTACACGTCCAGGGACCGTCCGCGCTTGGGGCACGCCTGACCGCCGCGTCGGCCCGCGAAGCCTGGTCGGCGCTATGGATGAGCGGAATAGGTTCGGCGGGGCCGTATCAGCGAATCCGCGATTGCCCTTCGCGGTCCGCCATAATCGGCTCGGGGCCGCTTTCTTCGGGCACGGAGGGTTGTTCGACGTTCTGCGCCTCGGCGAGCGGTGTCTTACGCACAGATGAGGGCGACGGGGTTTCGCCTTCGGCCGTTTCGACCGAAACCACCTCGTGATACGGGGGTTCGACTTGATTCAATGCGCCCAGATATTGCTGCCTGAAGCTCCTGAATCGTGGACGCAAATTATCCGGGATTTCGTTGGCTTCCTCCAGCCGCACCGTCATGGGGTTAACGTAACGGCCATTCTTGATAACCGCGAAGTGCAGATGCGCCCCGGTGGAGAGCCCGCTTGAACCTACCAAGCCGATAACCTGCCCGGCTTTGACGCGCACGCCTGGCCGGATGTCACGTTTGACCCAGGATAAATGGCCGTAAAGCGTGACCAAGCCGTCAGCATGTCTGACTCTGACGCATCGACCCAGCTCGCTCTCCCATTGCGCCGACTCGATTTCGCCGTCACCTATAGCGCGCACGGGCGTACCGTAGCGCGCCGCGAGGTCTACGCCGAGATGGGGGCGGAAACGATGCAGAATCGGATGGTAGCGCCCGAATGAAAAGCCGGAGGAAACGTAGTCGAATCGAAGCGGGTAACGCAAAAAGGTCGGACCCGTGACCCTTCCGTGCTCGTCGCGGATGCGAGGCGCCACGCCATCGCCGAAGCGCAAAACGACGTAATTCCTTCCCGCGGCGCTAAGACTAGCCGCCTTGAACTCTTCAGGCCTTCGATAAAGCCCGTCGCTGCTCATTCGCTGCTCGTACACGACCTTCAGGACCGAACTTGGCGGCGCGAAATCCAGCGGATAAACGTAGGCGAAGGCCTGCCGGATACTCGCTATCATTGCCGGAGACAAGCCGTGCGCCTCGACGTCCTGCGAAAAGCCCCTGCTAAGCGCAAGCGCCAGCGCGACGCGCCGTGTTTGGTAACGGATAGCTTGCGGCCGGACCAAGACCGCTCCCGCGCCGAGAGTCTCCAATACCACCGACGTCCGCGCGCCCAGGTCGTAGCGAAGGCCGCGCAGGGCGCCCGTGTCAGGCGCGCGATAGAGCAGCAATGTATGGTTGGGCAGCAACCTCGCGTCGTGCGTGACGGCCTGAAGTCGTTTCGCCCACCGCTGCGCGTCAGCTTCGCTCAAACCGGCGGCGCGCAAAAACGCGGAAGAATCGAACGCCTGGCCCAGCGTTACGGCCTCGGCACGAGGCGGCTGCGCCGGCGCGACCGATTCCTGGGGCAATTCATCGCGAATCGCTGGAGGCTCGGCACTGCCGGGCACCAGGACCGGCTCGCATGCCGCACAGGCCCAAGACGCACGAGCGTGGTTAAATTTAACGTGAGGCCGAGGACGGAGAAGTTGACCGCCAGCGACCACGGCCAGCGCCACGGCCGCGGCGAGCCCCAAACCAGCACCCGTTCGACGCTGCGCTGACGATAAAAACATTTCGCGGCAAGGCTATAAAATCGACGCTGCGCGATCAAGAGAATGCGTCCTCGCGGGGTAACAATCGCCGTGCGCGTCAGCCGCTCGACGCCCGGTTTCGCAGAGCGGCAGGGCTGTGTGGCTGGAACAGAAGGAACACAACGCCCATCGGCCCTAACCGCACGCATGTGGCCTGCGGCGCTTTGCGTTGTCTCGGAATGCCTCGCCGCCAGCAATAACGTGCGCATCGGAGCTTCGTCGGGCTTTGGAGGACCATTGGAGCAGCCGCGCGACCTACAAGCGGCGCGACTTTCCAATTCGCGGACCGTCCGCTAGCATCGAGCATTAAACGGGTCGCGCAAGCGCCGCTTTCGCCTGGTTCCTCACATGCCACCTTTAGCGAGGATCGACCCGCGCCTGTTGGCGCTCAACCGACGCGGGCTCGCCAATAGGGACCAACGCTTGCTGAAGGGCAGTTATTGTGGACGGCGGGCCACCCTAGCTCAGTTGGTAGAGCAGCTGATTCGTAATCAGCAGGTCGTCGGTTCGAATCCGACGGGTGGCTCCAAAAAATCCAGCACATTCAAAGAGTTTTCGGTTCATCTCGACAGCCACTCCGTCGAACTGCCGCCGATTGTCCGAAAACTGTCCGAATTTGTCAAGAACCTCTCGAAGGACACGGTTTCAGCGTGGCCCCCCTACCGAGAACTACTGGCAAGGGAGCGACGCAGATTTCATAGAACCGAACTCATGGTTCGCTTGTGCCGTGACCACATGTCGAGCCCATACCTTGGTCGAGCAACGGCCTTTCAAGCGGGAGGCCGCACCGGTCGGGGTCAAAGCCTCCAGTGCCCATGTGCGGAGTCATATATCGCGGAGATGTCACAACTCGTATATTTTCTCCTTGTCGCTGGCAAATGCCCTCAGCCTGCAGGTCGCCCGCTCGATGTCCGGCGAACTAGGAAACTAGCTATGAGCAACGAAGACGAAACAGCACAACGTGACGACGAGGTTCGCGTTCTGACACAGATATTGGACGCCCTGCAACGACTCGACCCTCAGAGCCGACAGCGCATTCTCGAAACTGTGGCAACATTCTTCGGCCTTGCTGTTGGCTCTCCGACTCAGCGCCGATCCATAAACCAACCCACCGGAGTAGCGCCCTTGCCGGGCTCAGGCTCTTTTTCCGAAGATCGCGCGCTGCCACCTAAACAGTTCCTTCTAGAGAAGCAGCCGCGAACGGACGTGGAGAGGGTCGCGTGCCTAGCTTACTACCTCACCCATTACCGTAGTACGCCACATTTTAAGACGCTCGACATCAGCAAACTGAACACCGAAGCCGCGCAAATCAAATTCTCCAATGCCGCAGTTGCGGTCGATAACGCAACCAAGCTCCACTACTTGGTTCCCGCGGCAAAGGGTACAAAGCAGATCAGTGCACTCGGCGAGCAGTTTGTGCTCGCTCTACCTGACCGGGAAAAGGCGAAGGCAGTGATGGCTAGCCGACCTCGGCGTCGACCGCGCAAATCAGCTGCGGCCGAAGCGCCTGATACCGAGCCGGAGGATGAGCATAATGCCTAACAAGTGCATTCGACTTGCAATCTTCAATCACAAGGGAGGGGTAGGCAAGACGACCCTTACGGTTAACATTGCAGCCGCGCTCGCATCAATTGGCAAGCGAGTACTACTAGTCGACTCTGACCCACAGTGTAACCTAACCGCGTATCTCGTCGAGGAGAGCGTCGTCGATGACCTCCTAGATACGTCGGATGAGCCCGAAGGCCGCACCGTTTGGTCTGCGGTTAAACCCGTCGCTGAAGCTGACGGGGATGTGCGCTTCATTCCGCCTCTGGAGCGTTCAACAAACATTTATTTATTGCCAGGAGATATACGGCTATCAGAATTCGAAGAGGAGCTCTCGCCCCTTTGGAACGATTGTTTCCAGCGGAAAAAGAAAGGATTTCGGGGAACTACGGCGCTAAGCCAATTGGTAGAACACGCAGCCGTTGAGCAAGGCATCGACCTCGTCTTCTACGACGCCGGGCCGAACATCGGGCCGTTGAATCGAGTTCTCTTGCTCGACTGCGACTACTTCATTATCCCAGCAGCTTGTGATCTCTTTTCCATTCGGGCACTGAAAACCTTGGGGCACACCCTCGTCAAGTGGATCGGCGAATGGCGCACAATATCGGAGCTAGCACCACCCGACACGCGCATACTGGCGGGCATGCCGAGATTTCTTGGTTACATACCGCAGCGATTCCGTGTCTACCGAGGCGACGTGGCCTCAAGTTACGCGAAGTACCTGCCTCAAATCGACACCCACATAGAGACCGATGTTGTGGCAGTTCTTAAAGCGCTTGATCCGAACCTCGTTTCAGATGTGCGCGCCCCGCGGGCATTAGGGCAGGTTAAAGACTTTGCCACTATTGCCGCGGCTTCTCAAAGCGAGGGTAGGCCGATGAAGGATGTAAAAGCTGGGACTCCTGAGCAAAGAGCGGAGGCCGCCGAAAGTTTCCGAGACATTGCAGCTGCCATCCTTGAGCGCACAGGGGGATGAACACGGCGATGACCGAGTTCGAGCTAAGCCTCGACGAAGAGCGCGTGATCGATCAACTTGTCGATCACTACCTAAAAAAGCAACAGTTAATCCGGTATTATCTAGAAAGTCTCCAGGCTCAAGTGTTTGTCGCCACTGAATCGCCGCCACTCTCAGACCTTGTGCATTCGGTCAAGCGGCGGCTTAAGGCGCGCGGTCACCTAAAGGACAAGTTGGTGCGCAAGTTGCGTGAGTCTCGAGATAGTGGAATTCAGTTTGATATTACTACGGAGAATTTGCTTACGCGAATTACAGACCTTGGCGGCTATCGCATTCTTCACCTACACACCCACCAGATGGCCGGGATCCATGAGAATTTGTTGAACTTACTCGAAGATGCGAATTGGGAACACTACGAGCCGCCATTTGCGCACATCTGGGATGAGGAATCACGGGAATACTTCGAAAAACTCCACATTCGGACGGAGGTTAATCCGCGCCTGTACTCTAGTGTGCACTATTTGATTCGGCCGAAAGGCAAATCAGAGCCGATAGTGGAGATACAGGTTCGTACGCTAGCGGATGAGATCTGGGGAGAGACCGATCATCAGCTTAACTATCCTTACCCTCACGAGAGTGTAGCTTGCAGAGAGCAACTGCGTGTGCTGGCAAGGGTTGCGTCAAGTTGTAGCAGATTAGTCGATTCGATAATGACAACTCACGACGAATGGCTTAGCCAACAACGATAGAGAGTTGGTTATTGAAAGCAAGTTCCACATCTCCTCGTCCAGCGCGATTGGGGGCTCTGGCGGCAATGGGTTCGGGATGAACGCCCGATAACCGGTCGGCTGCTTGATGTAGCGTCCGGCGCGGGCGCTGGACGGCCGCTGAGCCTGCCTGGCCGCTTTCGCGGCCGGTGTCGTAATTTTCGCCACTGAAAATTAAAACCGTGGCCGCAGCACGTTATTATCGGAAACGGCCGATTTTCGATAATATCTAGCGGCTTCTTATTGTTCCGGTCAATAAGGCGGAATCTACGGCGTCGTGAAAGAGGCCCTTGGCCGGCGGCCGTCAGCCTTTCCGATGATCCGCGATCGGCGTCACCTTCGGCTGCACCGGCTGGGCACCAAGGTGCGCTTGTAGACGCTCGGCGGCCGCGGCGAGGTCGGCTTCGCTGACGATGTTATACCGGTCAAAGACGCTGCGCGTCTTGTGACCTGACAATGCCATGGCCACGCGGTCCGGGATACCCGCCCTCACCATGTTCCTAACTGCGGTGCGGCGCAGGTCATGCACCAAAACTTTGCCAACGCCTGCGCGCTTGCAGGCGGTCGCCCATGCCCGTTTGAAATCTCCGACAGGCTGACCATCGAGATGGAACACGTACGGGCAGTCCAGGCGGCGATTCGCATTGGCGCGTTCGATGATCTCGAGCAGCTCTCCCGACAGGGGTAACACCCGGCCGTCCTTGTTCTTGCTGACCGACGGCCGCAAGCGCACGACGCGGCCGGCAAGATCCACGTCGCGCCACTCGAGAGCTTTCATTTCCCCGACGCGCCAGCCCGACAGGTACAGGAACGTGATCGGGTCTTTCAGATACTGCGGCAGATGCTCGCGGAGCGCCACAAAGACGCCGTGATCGACAAAGCCCTCCCGCGCGTTGTTTTCTTCGAGCAGGGGAATATGCGGAGCGTAGCGAAGCCGCCCCGATTCAACCGCCAGCTTGAACATCCGCTTCAGAGCGGCGAGCTCGCGATTAATGCTGGCGTTTGCCGCGCCCTGCCGCTGCCGATCCGCCGCGTATTTCTTAACCCGCTCGGTCGTGATGTCGACGGCGCGGTCCAGCGCAAACCGCGCTTTCAGGTGATTGATCGAGAGGCGGACGGAGCGAATGGATCGCAATCGGTTGACCTCGTAGTCGGTCAAAAGCGCATCCGCCAAATCTTCGAACGTGACACGTTCCTCGACCGGACCGATCAATTTTCCGTTCGCTGCTTCGCCGATGCGCTGCTTGAGGAGCTTGAGCGCCTGGGCCTCGCTCGATGAGCGCGAACTCTCCCGATGCTCCTTCCCGCGATAGCAGTAAGCGATCCAGTAAACTGAGCCGCGCTTGAAGACGCGGCCCATCCCTCTTAACGATTTCTGTTCCTTCGTTCCCAACGCGTGCAAACGTCTTCGGTCGTGAAATTTGAGCGCGCGCTGAACCGTATCGGTCCCGCGATGCTCCACGCCGGCGCGAGCGGCGCATTCCGGCGAAACTCGCGCTGCCACAATAGATCAATGTTTGAAGAGCGACCGTGTCAACGGCACGGCTATTGAATTCTCAACGGCATTTGCCGCGGATGAATTCGTCCATCGCGCGCTCCGAAAACCGGAGTAGCCTGCCGCACCGCACTGTGAACGGAAGCTCCTTGTGATGGCGATACAGCCAGTCGGCTTTAACGCCGAACTTCTGCGCCGCTTCGTCCACGGGCAGCAGCCGCTCACCGCGTCGTGCCTTGCGACGTGCCGGAGCCTCTTCTCGAAGAAGCGCCATTTCATGTGCACACAATACGCTGAGCGCGGCGATCGCCCGCGTGCTCAACACCCGCGTGGTATGCGCATCGAGCACCCTAACCTTTTCAGGGTCCGCAACCAGCTCCTCCAGCCTGGGGACTTCGAACAGTCCCGCCCCGCCCGACCTGCGCGGCACAGGGGCCAAGCTTCGATTGGCCTGACCCGGCCCGGAGAACTAGTACTGGTGAAGGTTTAGGATTCGGCCTGGCGCGATCGGTTTTTGCCGGTCTGGCCGGTGGTTCGTGCACTCTACAGACTCAAGCAACGGGCTGAAGTAAACAGCCCGGTCAGGCGTCTCGCCGGGCGGCTTTTCGGTCCCGCCCTTCGCATCCGAGGGCGGACCGAAAAGCTGTGCTGATTCCGGATCCGAAGCCGGAGCGCAGTGCACCGCTGGGCCACCCCGGGTGGCCCAGCGGTGCGCGCGACGGCTGAGCTCCTGGCTGCCCACTGCCGGGCGAAGTCGCATGGTGCATGATCTCTCAATGCACTGTGCGGCCGCACCTGATTATAATCCTGTCGCCAGGCCGCGAGCTTCTCCCGCACGTCGGCCAGGGGGAGGAATACATGCACGTTCAGGCACTCGTCACGCAACCGTCCGTTGAACGACTCGATGTAGCCGTTCTCCACCGGCCGGCCGGGACGAATGAAGTCCAGATTTACCCGATACTGGTAAGCCCACGCGTCCCTCGCTTTGCTCGCGAATTCGCTGCCATTGTCCACCGTGATCGATTCCGGCGCACCACGCTCCGCCACGACCTGGGAGAGTGCCAACGCCACCTTGTGGCCGCTCAGCGAGCTGTCGGCCAACAGCAGCAAGCATTCCCGGGTGAATTGATCGACCACGGTCAGGACCCGAAACCAGCGCCCATCCAGCAACCGGGCGGCCACGAAATCCATGCTCCACTTTTCGTTGGGCCGCGTCGCCTTGAGCATCGGCGTGCGCATGCGCCGCGCAATCTTCTTGCGCACCTTGGTCCGCACCACCAACCCGTCCTCGGTATACAGCCGGTAGATAAGCTTGGCGTTCACCCTCCAGCCTTCCCGCCTGAGCAGCACCGTCAGGCGCCGATACCCGAACCGCATCCGGCTTGCCGCCAGCTCCCGCAGCCGCATCCGAAGTGTCACCTGCGGATCACGCCGCCCCCGATAACGCAGCGTTGCCAGTTGGATTGGCAACAGCCTCGACACCGTGCGCTCGCTCAATGCATACGCAGCTTGCGCCCAGCGCCCCAACTCGCGCCGATGCCGAGGCCTTACAGCTTTTTTCGTACGATCTCCTGCAGGATGTGCCGGTCCAGCGACAGGTCCGCCACCAGTCGCTTGAGCTTTGGCATTTTCGTCGCGCAACTGCCGCAGCTCCCGCAACTCGCTCAGCGCCAGCCCCGCGTATTTCTTCTTCCAGATGTAGAACGTCGCCTCGCTGATCCCGTGCTCCCGCCAGAGGTCGGCGATCCTCTCGCCGACCTCTGCCTGCTGCAACGCCCGCAGAATCTGCTCCTCGCTGTGTCCCTTCTTCGCCACCTTCGTGGCCTCCTCGCATTCTCCAGAGGACCACGCCCCCCGCCCTTCACTCAACTTGTCCCTCTCCTAGTTTTCGGGTTTTGGGTCAGTTGCCCTCTCGGACGATACGGTTGTCGTCGGACCCGCCGGGTAGACATCTACCGGGCGGCGGTTCAGGCGGTCGAGAGCGGAGCCACATTTGGCTGCAGCGTGTGGGCGACCTGGAACTCGTGGCGTCATGACCGGGCGCTATCAACCGCGATCGGCGATTAGCGAGCAGCACAGTGGCCGTGCGTGGCTGACGCGGCGGGCGGGGAGGCGCGAACAGGCGCTGAAAAAGGTCAACATCCGCGTTGGCTGAGATCTTTTTCAGCGGTCTTTTGAACGAACCCGCTTCTTTAAAAACTGCCGAGGCTAAAGGCCGAGCGAGGCGGCCAGCTTCTGGCGATACTCACCCGGCGTGCCGAACATCACGAGACCGGTCCGCGCCCGTTTGAAGTACAGATGCGCGGGATGCTCCCAGGTAAAGCCCATGCCGCCGTGAATTTGTATATTCTCGGCCGCGGCCTTGTAGAAGGCCTCCGAACAAAATGACTTCGCGATCTGGACCGCCTCGCGCGCTTCGGCGTCATCGCCGCCGTCGAGCGCAAACGCCGCATAATACGCGGCCGACCGCGCGAATTCCACGTCGACCAGCATATCGGCGCATCTGTGCTTGATCGCCTGGAAGGAGCCGATCGGCCGGCCGAATTGAAGGCGCGTTTTCGCATGCGAGACGGACATTTCAAGGCATCGCTGCGCTCCGCCGACCTGTTCCGCGGCGACCATCGCGACGCCAAAATCCAGCGCGCGCGAAAGAGCGTCGCGGATGTCTTTGTCCGAAATTCGCGTTGCGGGCGTACCCCGGAAGGTCAGGCGCGAGAGCTTTCGCGTCAGGTCGAGCGTCGGCAGCGACACCCGCTCGAGACCGCTCGCCGCGCCGTCGACGCGGAATAGCGCAAGATGGCCGTCGGCCTTGGCGGCGACCAGCGTCACGTCCGCAGCGTTCCCGTCGAGCACGTAGTCCTTGACGCCGTCGAGGCGCCAATTCGCGCCGTGGCGGCTGGCGCGCATCGCGACCGCCTCAGCGCTCCATTCGCCAGACTCTTCGGCGATGGCGAGCGTCGTAATCAGCTTGCCGGAGGCGATTTCCCCCAGCAGTCTCGATTTCTCCGCGTCGGTAGCGGCCTCGCGCACGATGCTCGCCGCGAGCGCGGCGGTTGCCAAGAACGGCCCGCAATAGAGCACGCGCCCCATTTCTTCGAACACGATCGCCATCTCGACCGCGCCGAGTCCGGCGCCGCCGTAGCTCTCGGGGACAATCAATCCGAGGATCGACAGCTCCGACGCCATCCGCTCCCATGTGCGAGCGTCGTACCCGTCCTCGGTTTCCATCACCTTGCGGACCGCAGCTTCGCCTGATTCTTTTTCGAGGAATCTGCGCACGGTCTCGCGCAGTTCGTCATGTTCGCGAGTGAACGAAATATCCATTTGCTCCGCCCTTAGGCTTTCACTTGATAACTCAAAAGCGCCGGATCATCCGTTGCGCGGAATCTGCTTCCAGGGAACGTCCTTGTCGGAGCGCGGCTCGCCGGGAAGCCCGAGCACGCGCTCGCCGAGGATGTTCTTCATCACCTCGGACGTGCCGCCTTCGATAGAATTGGCCCGCGCGCGCAGGAACTGGTATTTCGCCAGCGCCGTGCGCGATTCCTTGGCGCGCGAGGTTGGGCGGCGGCGCGCGTAGCCAGGCTCGTAAATTAGAGAGGCCGGGCCGAGCACGTCCATCGCGCATTCCCATATCCGTTTGTTAACGTCGGCCTGAACCAGCTTCGCAACGGATCCCTCGGGTCCGGGATTACCCGCTTTGCGAGCGGCGCGGGCGCGCTGACTGGTTATCCGGAGCAGTTCGCTCTCGATGTAAAGCTTGGCGATTCGCTCGCGCATCAAAACCTCGCTTTCGGGCGCGAAACCGGACTTCTCGCGCGACCTCCAGAGATTCATCAGCACGCCGATGGAGCCGCTACCCTTGCGCGGAACGCCGGCGCCGCCGATCGCGCTGCGCTCGTTCATCAGCGTGGTAATCGCGACCTTCCATCCCTCGCCCTCGGGGCCGATCAAATGGTCGGCCGGAATTTTGACGTCGGTCAGGAACACTTCGTTGAACTCGGCCTCGCCGGTCATCTGATAGAGCGGGCGCACTTCGACGCCAAGGCTCTGCATGTCGAGCAGGAAATAGGACAGGCCCGCATGCTTCGGCACGTCGGGATTAGTGCGCGCCAGCAGCATCCCCCATTTCGAGATGTGCGCGAAGCTGGTCCAGACCTTCTGTCCGTTGATCACCCAGTTGTCGCCTTCGCGCGTCGCCCGCGTCGCAAGACCGGCGACGTCGGAACCGGCGCTGGGTTCGCTGAATAGCTGGCACCAGATGTCCTCGCCGGTGAAAATGCGGCGCAGCAGGTTCTTTTTCATCCATTCGGTGCCGTGGGTCAGAACCGTCGGCGCGCCCATCCCGATGCCGATCGGGTTGACCATCATGTCCTCGTAGTTAGTGCGGGCGTGTTTCGCGAGTTCGTCCGCGACGACGGCCTGAAATCCCGGACTGATGCCCAAGCCGCCGTAGCCCTCGGGAAAATGCACCCAGGCAAGGCCATGGTCGTACTGTTTGCCCCGGAACGTGAACTGATCGACGTGGTCCGGATGCGCCTCTTCGAGCAATTTTCGAACGCGCGCGCGAATGTCTTCAGCGGTAATTTCCTGTGCCATGGTTAACTCCCCACAGAAAGCAGAAATATCATAGTTCGGAGCGCTTGGGAGCACGGAACCATGCGACCAATTCCGGCCGCGGCGCCGACAAGGTCGAAGACGCGCCGGGAACGTCGAGAGGCGTGGGCGTTCTTGACACCGCGCCCGACCTCGACGAGCAGACAGACGCTGTGCACCCGCGAATCCCGGCAGGCACTCACGCTGCTGCGAATTGGGACTCGGCAACTCTCCGACAGGCACTACGCCCAGCTTCACGGAAGGCTTATTATTGTTTCATAGAAGAACGAGAAGATCGTACACCTAACAATCTCCTCTCGCCTGCAACGCCGTACCCCGACGGCGCTCGTCTTTGATTACGAAACCGGCCGCTGCAAAGCGGCATCTGCGAACTAGAGGAAAAGAAATCGATGAAACTCGAGCAAACCCTAAGAGTTCTGAGCGGCGCAGACGAAGGCTTCGACGAGTTCTCAATGGAGGAACTCCATCGCCGCCTCGGAGACAGGTCGCTGACGATCCTCGACGTGTTACCGCGCGAAGCGTACAACAGCGAGCATATACCCGGCGCGATCAGCCTGCCGCTGGCCGAGGTGAATAGCCGCGCGGGCGAAGTGCTTGCTCGCCTGGATGCGGAGATCGCCGTCTATTGCGGGTCCGCCACGTGACCCGCGGGCGAGCAGGCCGTCGGCCTGCTGCGGCAGCTCGGCTACTCCAACGTGCGCCATGTGCACGGTGGTATAGCAGAATGGAAAGAAGCGGGGCTGCCGATCGAATCCGCGCCTGTCGAGGCAACCGCAAATGATGCCGCACTTGGACTGGAATCCCGGGTAGCGGCCGTCAGGGGGACCTCCGCGCAGCGCGGCATCTTTCGCGAAGCCGTGTTCGATTTGGTGGACCGGCTCTCAACCACTCACCTGTTCGCGGCCTGGATGCTCCTGATTCTCGCATGCGCCGCGTCCTACTGGCTGTTGTCGTATGCAGGACTTTCGGCGCTAACAGAAAAAGGGAAGAGCGTTGCGGCGGATACGGGCGGCCTGTGGACAGCGATTTACTTCAGCTTCATCACCGCCCTTTCGGTCGGGTACGGCGACATTTTGCCGATGGGAGCAGCGCGCATCCTGGCCGTCGCCGAAGCCGCGGGCGGCCTTCTTATTTTTGGCTTGCTAATCGCCAAATTTGTCTCCCATCGCCAGGACTTGCTGGTGCGGCAGATTCATGCGGTCACATTCGAAGAGCGGCTCGACCGCGTCCAGACGAATCTGCACTTGGTGGTTTCGGAACTGCTCGCGATCGCCGCCGCATGTGCCGATGGAAGCGGGCAGCCGCGTCGATGCGGCCCGCGGCTGGAAAGCACGGTGCTGATTTTCGTCGGAGAATTGCGCGTGATCCATCATCTGCTTTATGAACCGGAGCAGACGCTGGACGAGTCCGTGCTGAGCGCGCTTTTGGCGAACTTGTCCTCGGCGCTGAATATGATGGGCGAAGTAATGCAGGAGTTGCCGCGCAACTTTCCCCGCTCATCCGCTCTTAACGACGCGTTGCGGACGGTATCTGTCCTGGCCCAGGATATTTGCGCCGAGTGTGTTCCGCAAGTTTACGCAGACGGATTGAAAATCCTGATGGACCGGATCCAGCAAAGCGCCCGCACCATCGCTCTTCATCAAGAATAGCCGGGGTTCCTGAACCACGACCGAAAAAGATTTCTCTTGCGGAACTCCTTAGCGCTACCGAGGCAAGATCCGGGAGCATCAGCCGGAAAATCCGGCGAACACGCTGCGTACGACCATGATCAGGCAGGCCGCGGGCGTTTTAGAAGACAAACCGACCTACATTCCGGGAAAGGCTTTTATCGAATTCGCGCCGCGCGGTGAAGGCAGAGGCGAGCACGGCACCCGACGGCGGGAATCTCAGCCGCCGTTGGCCCCGGGGGAAAAGCAGAGATGACGGACATCGTCGGAATTTCGGGGAGCCTCCGAAAAGGGTCCTATAACTCGGCACTGCTGCGCGCCGCCAGTGCCGCCGCGCCTGAGGGCGTGCGCGTCGAGATTGCCGCGATTCACGAGATTCCGCTCTACGACGGCGATTTTGAAAACGAACAGGGCGTGCCAGCCGTTGTGCAGCAGCTTAAGGACCGTATCGCGCGCGCCGATGGTCTGCTGCTGGTAACACCGGAGTACAACAATTCGATTCCGGGCGTGTTCAAAAATGCGATCGATTGGTTGAGTCGCCCCGCCAGCGATATTCCCCGAGTCTTTGGCGGTCGCGCCGTCGCGATGATGGGCGCGACTCCCGGACGCGCAGGCACGATCTTAGCCCACGCCGCATGGCTTCCAGTGCTGCGGGCCCTGGGCGCGCGGCCGTGGTTCGGTCCCCGGGTGATGGTGAGCGAAGCCAGCCGCGTCTTCGGAGCATCCGGCGAACTGCTTGACGAGCAGCTACGTCAGCAATTGCGCGATTTCGTGAAAGGGTTTGCCGAGTTCATCAGTCGCTTGTGACAGCGCCCCAGGCTCTCGCTCAAGCCAAAAGACGACCTTGCTTCACCAGCCGTCAACGCGGACTCGCCCGCCCCGATGGTCACGCCAACGGCAGCAAGCTCCAAGCTGCGACGCCTTGTGGCGAGACGGCCAGGAGCCTCTGGCTATCGCGCGGTAAATCCCCCGTCCACCGTGAACATTGCGCCCGTGGCCCATTCGGCGTCGTCAGAAGCAAGATAGGTCGCGATCTTCGCCACGTCCTGAGCCGTGCCAACGCGCGGCCATGGGGTGAGTGCTTCAAGCGCGGCTTTCAAAGCGGAATCCTCAAGAAACGGACGCACCATCGCTGTTGCGAGGAACCCTGGGCAAATTGCGTTGACGTTGATCTTGTGCGGGGCGAAGTCGAGCGCCAGTTGACGGGTCAAATTGACCACTGCGCCCTTTGAGGCGCAGTACGCGGGTTCCTGGGCAAGTCCCACCAGCCCGCCGATCGATGCGATATTGATTATGCGGCCCCTTACGCCATCCCCACGCGGCTCCTGCTTCAGCATCTGGCTGATCGCAAATTTGCAGCCCAGCCACACACCCTTCGCGTTCACCGCCATAGTGAAGTCGTAATCCTCTTCCGTTTCGTCAACGATGGTCTTAAGACCGGTAAACACGCCGGCGTTGTTCACCATAATGTCCAATCTACCCCAGGCTTCGACTGCGCGCCGCACCAGCGTTTCGACGTCGCCGGCTTTCGACGCATCCGCCTTGACGAACATCGCCTGCCCGCCACGCTCTGTGATAACGCTGTCCGTGGCGCTCTTGATATCGGCTTCATAGCCTCCTTCGCGAGCCTCTCTCTTGAGGTCCGAGCAGACGACCCGCGCACCTTCCGCGGCAAAAGCAAGAGCGATCGCCCTGCCGTTGCCGGAACTTGCCCCGGTAACAATTGCCACCTGATTTTTTAGACGCATCATATGTACGTCCCCTGTACGTCCCCAATCTTTGCCTGCCGCATCGAACCGTCTCAGCCTCACGCGCCGATCAAATGCTGCTTGAACCAGTCGCGGGCGGCGCCGGAGGCCTGCTCGAAGTCTTTGACGTAGGCGTCGAAGTGGCCGCCCTTGAGCAGCACGAGCTTTTTAGGCTCGAGCGCTCGCCGGTAAGCAGCCAGCGCCTCGTCGCATACGGTCAGATGGTCGCCGGCCGCGACTACCATCAGGAGCGGCGTCGGGCTCACGTACTCGATATACGTTCCCGGCTCGTACTCCAGGAACATCTCGATCGAGCGCAGAGTTACCTCGTTGCGCCAGGCGTGGGCGCGCTTTTTCGCGGTCTCAGTGAACCATTCGTACGAGTCTGCGGTTGGCAGCGCGCAGGGCTTGTTGGCGGGGTCGTCCGAGACCACCGGGATCATCGCCGGCGGCTTGCCCGCGTAGCGCGCCTTGCGGTCGTCCTGACACATCTTCTGCACCGCGGCGATCAGGTCCGCGCGTATCAGTCTGCGGGCGTTGCGATGACCGCTGATCAACGGCACCTGAGAGACCACGCACTTGACGCGGCGGTCGATCGCTCCCAACACGATGACATGGGCGCCGCTATAGCTAGAGCCCCAGACTCCGATCCGCTCTTCGTCTACCTCGGACAGAGTGGTGGCGAAGGTTATCGCGTCGCGATAATCTCGCACCTGTTGCCAGGGATCGATCTCGTAGCGCGGCTCGCCGTCGCTTGCGCCGAAGTTGCGGTTATCAAAGACCAACGCACCAAGTCCCGCCGCGGAGAATACCTCGGCGTACCTGTCAAGATAATTCTCCTTGAGCGCCGAAAACCCGTGCGCCATCACGATCGTCGGTGCTCGTCCAGCGTGTCGATCCGGCGTATAGTGCCAGCCGCGAAGCGTCGTTCCGTCTTCAGCCTTGAACTCGATGTCCTTGCGCATGTCTCCCTCCGTTCCTTACACCGAATAACGGCAGAGCGTTTCGCCGCCGTCTATCCTAATCAAGGCCCCGTGAATGTAGCTCGATCTCTCGGATGCCAGAAAAACTGCGAGGTCGGCGATGTCGGAGATCTCCCCCCATCGTTTCAGCGGGATGCTTTCCACGAACATGGCGTCGAACGTCTTGTCGTCAACGAAAGCGCGAGTCAGCGCCGTCTTCGCGTAGGTGGGGCATATGCCGTTCACGCGAATGCCTTCGCGCCCGTATTCTATCGCCAGGCAGCGCGTCAGGTTCGCTTGCGCGCCTTTCGAGATGTTGTAGACGGATTGTTTCGGATGGCCCTGCAATCCCGCCGTCGAGACAAGATTGATGATGTTTCCGCCTCTGCCCTGCCGCAGAAAAACTTTGATCGCCTCTTGCGCGCCCAAAAATGAGCCTCGCACATTGACGTCAAAACACACGTCGAGATCTGCTTCCTCAAACTCGTGCAGCAGCTTCCCACCGCGATAGATGCCCGCGTTATTGACCATCACATCAAGCCGCCCGAAGCGCTCCACAGCCGTCCGCACGAGGTTGGCCACTTCATGGCGCTTGGTCACGTCGCAGGGGGCGAAAAGCGCCTCTCCGCCGTTCTGCCTAATTAGCTGCACCGTGGTCAGTTCCGGTCTCTCGTCAAAGCCGTCGGGGTTTGCCGTCTCTCTGACGTCACCGACCACCACTTTGGCGCCCTCTCCCGCCATGCGCACGGCTATACCGCGGCCGAAGCCAGTGCTTCCGCCCGTTATTACTATGACCTTGCCGCTAAGCCCGGTATCCACACCATCTACCTCCTGGATAACGAGCTAACTTACCTCAACGTCTTTCAGCAGGTCGCGCACGGGAGTGAACAGCAACTTGACTAAAAGTGCACTTGCGACCTTTTGCACAGCGCTGCGGAAAAGCCGGTTTTGTGAACGAGGGCTGTGATCGCTCTTTCTCCGGTATCCTAAATCCGCCTGTCGTGGTAATCTCTTTGCTTCGACGGGGGACAAGGGGCGTGGGAACAAAAGCGTCCCGATAATCTTTAATTGCCCGACGGGCGACGTAGGCTTTGCGTCGCGCCGCTGACGTGTGCCGAGACCGGAAGGCGGACGGTCGGACCTCTCGGAGCAGCACGACCGCGCTCCGGCTCTGCGGCAGAAAAGCGAAGGGAAAACCCATGGAGATCCAACGATGGGATACTGCTGAAGTTGCAAAGCGAGATCGCTTCGCGGCGTGGACCGAGGTGCTCAACGCAACGCACCTCGAATGGGAGCTCGTTGGCACGGCAAAGGATTTTAACGCGCTGACGACAACGCGCAACATCGGCGGCCTTAAGCTTATTGCTTGCCGATGCGATCCCTGCGAAGGGCGCCGCGGACCAACTCAAATCGGCCGCTCGGACGAGTCGTATATAGGAATTTTGTTCATACTCGCCGGACGCGAAGTGGTACGCCAGATGGACCACGAGGAGCTTCTTAACCCAGGCGATTTCATAGTCTGGGACAGCACGCGAGCGATGCAATTCCGGGTCGTAGAACCGCTGCAGAAGTTTACAATTCTCGCGCCTCGGTCGATGGTGCGCCGATTCTTGCCCAACCCCGACCATTTCGTCGCAGCGCGTGTCAGTGGCGGCGAATCACTGGGGCCTCTCGTCGGCGCATACCTCAGACAGCTGTCAACGCATTTGCAAAGCTTGGAGGATAAGGACCTGCGGCTGGTCCTAGGCACTACGCTGGAGTTGGTGTCGGCGGGAATTCATGCGAAATGCCGTGACGACGAAAGTTATCGCCGAGACCCCTTTCACGACATTCAACGCTTCATTCTTCAAAATCTCGGCGACCCGGAACTGAAGCCGGCCTACATAGCGGCGCGCAACTCCATCTCGGTGCGCTATTTGCACAAGATTTTCGCTCGGCGCGGACTGTCCGTGTCGCGCTGGATTCAACAGCAGCGTCTTGAGCGCTGCAAGGATGAGCTGTCAACCGGGCTTACCGCAGCGTCTATCACCGAACTCGCTTTTGCCTGGGGTTTCAACGATTCCTCACATTTCAGTCGTTGTTTTCGCGGACGATTCGGCGTACCCCCGCGAGAACTGCGCAGGGCGTCGCGCACGCAAGGATGCGATAGGATCTAGACGCTTCCTTCTCGAAGCAACCCCTGCAGGCGGCTAGGTTGACCCATCGATCGAACCAAGAGCGACGGCGGTTGTCGACCGGCTTGTCATCAAGCGGGCGGTCAACGATATCGCGTCCGTATTCCACAGCTCAGGCATCGAGAGTCGCCACCACCTTGCGCATGTACACGGGCAAAGCAACTTTGGCGGGCTCGCCTGCGACGCAGATACGCCGATAATTCGCGGTGATGATCGAACCAGGCATTATCACGCCGAGCACCGGTGCGGGCGCATCAGCACGCCGCGCGGTGACTTGCCACCAGCGCGAGACTACGCCCCTAGCCACGCGCGGCCCTCGGCGCGGATCAGGTCGTCGGCCGCTTTGGGTCCCCACGAGCCGGCCGGATACGCCTCTAGCGGAATCGATGCATCTCTTTGCCACTCGTCGAGGATCGGCTGCACGAACTCCCACGATCGATGGACAAACGCGTCATCCTGGAAGAGCGTGTGATCGCCCGTTATCACATCAAGCAGCAGACGCTCGTAGGCATCAGCCAACGGACCGCTGAATTCCGTCGAGTAATGAAGATCCATTCGGACCTTCTGGATTGAAAGATCGAGTCCCGGCCGCTTGGCCAGCACATCGATGGAGAAGCCCTCGTCAGGTTGGATACGAATCGTCATGACGTCCGGCGGCAGCGCCTGGTAGCGATTGAACAAAATTTCCGGCACTCGTTTGAACTTTACGAAAACGGCACTCGAGCGTCGCGCAAGGCGTTTACCGGTGCGCAGGAAAAACGGCACGCCTGCCCAGCGCCAATTGTCGACGTAGACCTTGAGCGCGGCAAAGGTTTCGGTTCGCGAGTTCTCGCTAACGCCCGCCTCCTGGAGGTACCCGGGCACGTGTTCGCCGCCCAGCATCCCGTCCGCGTACTGGCCGCGAACGACCGAGCTGCGCACGGCTTCGCGCGCTATTGGCCTAAGACAGCGCAACACGTTGACCTTGGCGTCGCGTACCGCGTCGGCCAGCAGCGAAACGGGCGGCTCCATCGCCGTTAACGTCAGCACTTGGAGCATGTGGTTCTGCACCATGTCGCGGAGCGCGCCGATCTCATCGTAGTACATCGCCCGCGTGCCCAGACCTTCCTCTTCGGCGACGGTTATTTGGACGTGATCGACACTGCGATTATCCCAGAAGTTCTCGAAAATGCTGTTCGCAAACCGCAGTACCATCAGGTTTTGTACGGTTTCTTTGCCGAGGTAATGGTCGATGCGGAAGATCTGTGACTCATGGAAATGCTTCTGGATTGCCAGAGTAATCTGCAACGCGCTGTGAAGGTCGGAACCAATCGGTTTCTCCACAACCAGCCGAGTGAAATACGGCGCGTCAGCCCGCGCCACAAGACCGGCGTTATCGAGCTTTTCCACCATCTCACGAATCGCTCCGGGCGGAATCGAAAGATAATAAATACGATTAGGCGGAAGCCCGCGTTCCTTTTCGATTTCCTCCAACCGTTTGCGCAGGTTGGCGAAACCTTCAGGACTGTCCAGTCCGGAGAGATAGTTGAGCTTCTGCGCGAAGCGATCCCAGCATCCTTCCTCCAGTTGCAAGCGCGAGTAGCGAGCTACGCCTTCGCGCGCCTTGGCGCGAAACGCCTCCACCGACATTTCACGCCGCGCAAAGCCCAATATCGCCATCTGCGACGCGAGCAATTCTCGCCCGCAATGTTCGAGGTTATAAAGCGCGGGTACGAGCTTGCGCGCGGCAAGATCGCCCGAGGCGCCGAAAATCACTATCGTGCACGGTGTAGTCGGACGCTGACCGGCGATTGTCCATACCTCGTTCATCGGAAGAAACCTCCCGCCCAATAAAGCGTTGACGCCGGCGAAGACGCGTCAGCCATGGAATCGGCAGATGGTCCCGCTGCGCTTCTCTCGTTATCAAAACTATCGCGGAGAGAGCGTTTGTCGACCTTCCGGTCGATTGGAATCGCGTGGCGGCTGATGGCTCGCTTTCATCAATAGCATCGCTCCCTCGGCAGGATCCTCAATTGCGCTTGTCTTTCCGGCGATGGATAGCGCCAGAACTCCGATGACTTAGCCGCCGCGGCGGGCATCTCCGCCGCCGGGACAATGTCATCCCGCCAGGACCCCGATCGACTCTAGCACGCCAAATCACCGCTTGATGCGCCATAATACTTGCTAATTGTCCTTAATAATGGCAAAAAGAGGCCCATGAAAGAGCTTGCTCGCGGCCGTTTCCTTAACCCAACCCACGGGTCACCGGCGCCGGAAACTACGGCTAAGGAACAGCCGCCGCGGAAATTCTCTTTCTTTCGTAAGGCTA
>JAJYYI010000071.1 GCA_021801125.1 Deltaproteobacteria bacterium
AAGTAAGCCAAGCGGCCGATGACTTGGACGGTGACGCTTGTCAAGCCCGCGCTGGCCAAGCTGTCATTGATCCGTTGCTGGGTTAGCCGCCATTCTTCGGTATCGGCGGTCAGATTATTGACGACGCCGGTGACCCCGCTTACGCCGGAGACCAACTGCGCGGCGGCGGCCTTGTCTTTCTCATTCACCACCTTGCCGAACAAGGTGACGACGCTGCCGTTGGTGTAGGCGTTGACGCGCCTGAATCTACGATCCGACGCGAGCACGTCCTTTACCCGCGTAAGCAATGGCCGCACAGTTAAAATGCGGTTGAGCACGCGGTTTACGCCGGCAACGCGCCAAGCTGCTCTTTCCGCCGCGGCCTTGTCGGCGTCGCTCATCACTTTGCCAAAGAGTGTGACGTCGCTTCCATTCACCTCGGCGTGAACCTCGGCGAACCGCCCGTCGCGAGCGAGCGCCTGAGTTACACGCTCCCGCAGCGATGGGGGCGGAGGCGCTGGTGGAGCAGCCGGAACGGGTCGCGGGGTCTCCAGTCGCGCGGTCTCCGGGGTAGGTGCCGCCGGAGGTGGCGGCGCAACCGAGGGCGCGACCGCGGGCGCCACTGGAGGAGCCGCGGTCGCCTGAGGCGAAGCGGCGGCGACCGGCGGCGTGGGCACTGCCGCAGGCGCCGGCGTTGCCATCATGGCGATGCTCGGCGTGGCCGCGACCTTAGCCATTCGATATTCAGCGAGTGTCGTTGGGCTATAGCTCGCGACCCTTTCAGCTAATTGTTTTTCGGTTGCCTCGAGCTGCGTGGGACCGGAGGCGATTACGATTGGGTAACGTGCAGTGGTCGGGACTGGGCCGGTGGTGGGAAAAGTCCACTTCAGCATCTGCTTGGCAACTTCAGCGTCGACTTCCGGATTATGCGCCGTCGAGGTGAGAATCGACACTGCGGAAACTTCTCCGTTAGCGGTGATCTCCAACTCAACCCATAAACCGTCATCGGGCGTCGGACCTCCGCCGCTCAGTTGCTTGTATTTGTTGAGCAACGAGTCTTTGCCGCTTCTAAACACCGCCTGCGCTTGAGCAGTCGCCGCGTCGACGTCACGGGAGGAAACGCCGCTCACTTCCACTTGCAGGGGTGCCGTGGTTGCAAGAGCAAGCATCGGCTGCGGAGCTGCTGTGGCTGCGACCGACGGTTGCGCAACCGGGGAAGGCCCGGCTACAGGCGTTGGAGGAGCGTGATGAGGCCTGGGCGCAACCCAGATGGCGACCACCACGCCAGCAGCCAGCGCGGCCAAGCCGGCCAACGAGTAGCCCAGGATTGCCAAAACACGCCTGCCGTGCGGTCCCTCGTCGTCCGGTCCGCGCTCGTCACCCTCGAATGACTCCTCGAGGCCTTCCGACCCATCCCCCGCCGCGGGCGCACCCATCCCTACATGCGCGGTTGGCGTGTAACTGCTTAGCGCCGACCCGCAATAGGGACAGAGTTGCTCATCCGCTTTCACATTGGCGCCACATGCCGGGCATGCGAGCAGACTCGTGGCCTGAGAGCCGCCACCCTCAGCCATGACCTCGGTAGCGCGTGCCACCGCAGAGCCTGCGGGTTGGAGGCTTGATCCGTCGTCCGCGCAAAAGCGTTCCGATTCAGGGTACGTTCTTCCGCATTGCGGGCACTTCATCATAGCGCTTCGATGCTCCTACGCCTTGGGCCAGAGCATAGCGCAGGCTTGCAACAAAGCCAATTAAGGCGCAGTGCGAGTGGTATGAGAGATGAGGATGCCCAGGCGCGCGAAGCCGTGAAAGATGGCGCAAAGGCCTTAGACCGACGGCCCGGTGCACCTGGGGAGGCGGGCGTAGCCGGAATAGGCGCGTAGCCATACGGCGCAGCCAAAGCCTCCGCATCGCAAGGGTCAACGACGCGGCTTCGGCCGAACTCAGACGAGACCTTGTCGACGCCGTCGAAACGGGGGATGCGCGCTCTCCGTGCTCTGCCGGATTTGGTATCTCCGGACGCAATTTTTGAGCTTCTCGCTGTTCTTATTTCATCAAGCCTGCAGGAACGATTTTGCTCAAGGATATGTCGGGCGAAAGAGGCATGCGGGCTTAAGCAGCGTGCGGTCGATAGGAGCCCTCGGGATCCGCGAGGCCTGGTTGCTGGTCGCAAAGGCATACGCAGGCACCGAACAGAATCGCGACCGACTGACGGTGACGAAGGCTTGGCTAATTCTGGTCAAGTGAGCGCAGCGCGGCAGGATGCGAGCGGAACCACCGCCAGGTCAGATCGAGCCCTGCGGTCAAAGAGGTTCGGGGATTGAAGCCTAAGAGCCGGTTGGCGCGATCGAAGTCGGCAAAATTATGCTCGAGTTCGCCTGCCCTTGGCGGGGCGAAGTGGGTCGGGTGCGACGCGCGCCCGGCGATCTTTCTTAGCTCGTTAGCGAGCGCGATTATCGTGGTTTCGACGCCGCTGGCCAAGTGCAGAAGGGTTCCTGGTTCGAGCGAGCGCTCGAGTGCTTGATATATGCCTTGGCATAGGTCGTCCACAAACAGGAAGTCGCGCGTCGCGCTACCGTCTCCGTAAATAACTAGCGGCCGGTCTCTCAGCAGCGCCTTGATAAACGCCGTCACCGCCCCGCGCTTGCGATGGCTGAAGGGGCCGTACACATTGGCAAAGCGCAGCATAACGGTCGGCAAAGCGAATGTCTGAGCGAACGCGTGGCAGTACGCTTCGCCGCATAATTTACTTGCACCGTAAGGAGAGACCGGCCTGGGCAGCGAAGCTTCACTCACCGGAAGCGGCCCCCGACCGATCACAGCCCCGCCGGAAGAAGCAAACACGAATTTCTTCACTTTCCGGCGCGCCGCTTCCTGCAGCAGATTTACGGTGCCGCGCACGTTAACGTCGAAATTTTCGCTTAGGCCGCTAACCGACTCGGTGACCGAACCAAAGGCCGCGAGATGGACCACGGCATCGACGCCGCCTTCCATCGCCTCGCCCACGTCGCGCGGGTCTCGCACGTCGCCTGTAAGCGCCTCGACCTCCAACCCTTCCAGGTTCGCCGCATCGCCCCGCGAAAGATCGTCGAGCACGCGCACGCGAGACCCCTCGGCGAGCAGCTTACGTACGAGGCTCGCGCCGATAAAACCGAAGCCGCCCGTCACGAGAATACACTTAAACGCCAACCTGCGACCTCCTTGAGATTACGAACACAGTTATGCCGGTGTACGCGACGGACCCCAATTTTCGAGGGCGTCGAGCGACCCGTCGACAGGCCCATCGCCCGTGTTGCTGTGCCCGATGCTCGTGCGGCGACCGCCGCGAATCGCCGGTGTGCGACGCCCTCGCTTAGCGTGGCTTTACCGCGCCGTCGCTCGCCATATTCCACCTGCTGACGGGTACTGCGTTGATCGCAGATGCCGACCAGCTTCGCGCTCCATTCCCCTCCGAAAAAAGGCGATTGCCCCAAAGCTCGATAGCCAGGCCCTGCAGCCCGGTCGAAGGCCCATAGCCGCAGGGGTTGCGCGTCTTGCGCCAGTCGACGAGCGGCAAGATGGTTTCCTTCCTGATCCGATGGCGGTAGCGGAAGAGCCGATCCAGGATGGATTCGAGGAGCACATCCGATAGGTAATGCGGCTTAAGTCCGAGATCAACGAGCCGCGTGTGCTTGGCGTTGTAATAATGGGCCTGCGCCTCGACCCGCGGATCATCCTCTTGAGCGATTTCCAGAAATAACCCCTTCTTGCGCGCTGTCTCTTTCACTAGCTCAGCGAGCTGCCTGATGGTGAACTGTTCGGTGAACTGGTTGAAGACGCGGTATTCGCCGGGCGCCGGCGGGTTTAAAATCGCCAGCTCAACGCAGCGCATCGTGTCACGTATGTCCAAGAACCCGCGTGTCTGGCCACCTTGCCCGTATACCGTGAGCGGATGCTCTATGACCGCCTGAACACAGAAACGGTTAAGCACCGTGCCCCAAATCCCGTCATAGTCGAAGCGAGTCGCAAGCCGCTCGTCCAACGCGGTCTCTTCGGTTTCAACACCGTAGACGACACCCTGATTGAGGTCGGTCGAGCGCAGGCCCCAGACTTTGCACGCGAACATGATGTTGTGCGAATCATGAACCTTCGACAAATGATAGAAGGAACCGGGTTGCTTGGGGTACGGCAGGATGTCCCTGCGCCCGTTGTGCGAGATATCGATAAAGCCCTCCTCGATGTCGATATTTGGCGTTCCGTATTCGCCCATCGTTCCCAGCTTCACCAGATGACAGGCAGGCTGATGCTCCTTGATTGCAAAGAGAAGATTAAGCGTGCCAACGATGTTGTTAACTTGGGTAAACACCGCATGATCGCGATCGATCATTGAAAACGGTGCACTGGGCTGCTCTCCGTAATGGATGATCGCCTCAGGCTTGAACCGCTTGATCACATCGCTGATAAAAGCGTAGTCGTTAATGTCGCCGCTGAACGGTTCGATCCTTTCGCCGGACACCTCCCCCCACGCGGCGATCCGCTCTTCGAGCGAGCAAATCGGTATCAGACTATCCGTACCTCCCTTCTGGTCGAGCTGCCGATGCAGGAAATTATCCACCACGCCGACGTGATGTCCTTTGCGCGAAAGAAACATCGCCTGCGGCCAACCCAAATATCCGTCCCCGCCGATTACCAACAGCCTCATGGACTACCTCCCACTCGCGTTTCAGCGTTGTGCGCCTAGACCGCTATGCCTAGCTCGCACCAGTCGAGCCTCCTTAGAAAGGATAGTTTACACCTGAAAACACCACCGCGCCGTTCGGTCCGTAGCCAAAGTCGACATATCCAACGACGAACGGCAGCGCGATCCCTCGAAAGCCAACTCCGCCCACGGGATGAAGCTCAGAGACCGGGCTTTGGGTCACGGACCCGAACACTTGCCCGGCGTCGATAAAGGGAGCGACCTCCAGGATGCCGTGGGTGTCGAAGAGGTCGCGCTCATAGACCCGCATTCGGAACTCCAGATTCCCAACAAACACGTTATTGTCTATATATCTTCCCGCGCCGTAACCGCGCCACGTAGCGCTGTCGCTGAGCGGCAAGGCCAGCAAGCTGCTCTCGCCGGCGCCGTCACCGCCGAGCCAGCTCATGATCCAGAACGGTACAGGATTGGTCGCCGGTATATATCGCGCGTAAAGGTTTCCAGCTATAGTCAGCCACTTCAAGACCCGTTGGTATCGACGTATATCGAAGCCGAACTCGCTATAGGAGAACGAACTCATCATCGCACGGTCGGCGCCGCCGCCGAAAAAGCATAGGAGGCCGCCCTTGGTTGGAATATCAATTGAATCTCGAGTGTCGTAGGTCAGAAACATCCGCCCCCTGACGACGCTCCCGCCGTCAAGGCCCTCGAGCGTGGGAAACACCGTTCCCGTGAATGGGAGACTGCTCAGAGCACCACGTTGGATCCGTACGAAGCGCGGCTGAACCGCCAGCGCCAGCTGGAGCTCGTGCGTGATATTCAAGCCGAGCAGCGCCTCGCCATAAACTTCCTCGTCCGCGTAATTCGTTTCGCTGCTGAAGGCCGAATCGTTTCCCAACCCGAAGAATCGGTACGTCGGGTCGCGCATAAAAAGAAAATGGCCTTCGAATGACCACCATCGTCGATGTGTGATGCCGGTGGCATAATCAAACTCAACGCGCTCCTGATTCTGTTCCGCACCTCCGGCTATCGCAAACCACTGTGTGTCGTCTGAAGGGTAGGACAAATAGCGCAACGTGCCGCCAGGCCCGACGATCGTATTGTAGTTGATATCGGGAGCGAAAATAGATGTGATCTGATGCTGCGAGTCGGTTTCGAGAAAAACCGGAAGAAGCCCGATAGTAGTACCCGAGACCGGGTCGGTTGCCACTTCCGGCACCGGTATAAACGGCCACGTAGTAGGATTACTCCAAGATTGCGGGTCAAACCATTTTTGTAGGTCGGCCAGATCAGCACGCGCCTCTCCACTACCGCATAACAGCATTGCCACGCAGCCGACGAGCGCGATGGCCTGTCGCAGTCGCTTTGCCAAAGGAGCCAGGGGTGGGTCGCTTCTGATGCGGTTATCCAGCCGGACAACTGGCAGTCGCTGACGCTTCGGCTTATCAGGGCAGCGCCCGCGAAGCTTCCACTCCCGCGGCGTTTTGATAGACCCTATGCGCCAGCGTCAATCCGGTTTCCGCGCTTCGCGAACCCACTTGGGCGTCGCTTGCACCGGTAGCCTGCGCTGCCGCTGCGCTGCGGCCGAGTCCCGCAATGATGACGAAACCACGCTCTGTCAAATCAAACATTTACCTACCAAGGCCGCACCGCGCTGACGTTTCATCGTAGACTCTCGTTTCACATCGCTCAAGTGCTATCGGTTCAGGCGTTTGCGGTGCAGGTGGCGCGGCCGTCAACCCTTGTTGAAAAAAAGAAAGCGTTGGGCTGGCCTTGGCACTTAAACCATCGCCGGCAATCAAACGGCGGGTCAGCGAAAAACGCTTAGCCATGCCAAGTTAATTGACGTTGTGAGCAAGGTGATAGGCACGCCTACGCGCATGTACTCAAAAAAGCCGATTCCGATCCCGCGCCGGCGCGCGTTCTCGACAACAATCAAGTTTGCGATCGACCCCATGACAGTCAAGTTGCCTGCATACGTGCTGACGCTGGCGAGCAGCAGTCCGGCGCTCGTTGGGTTGCCTAAAAGGTGGAAGAGCGGCTTGAAGAACAGGACCGCCGGAACATTGCTTAGCGCATTGCTCAACACCGTGATCAACGCTGCGAGCGTAATCGGATTGCTCAAGCGCTCGACGCCTACCAGACGCGCCAGGCTGTTTTGAAAACCGGTGTTCTGCGCTCCAGCCACCACCACGAACAAACCAACGAACATCAGGAGCAGCGGCCAGTCCACCTCCTGGTAAATGCGTTCGGGTCGGAGATGGCCGACCAACAGCATCGCGGCGGCGGCGCTCAGCGCGACCAGCGAGGTCGGAAAGCCCAAGGCAAAGCACGCGATCGCCGCAAGCGACACGAGGGAAGCCTTGAGCGCGAGCGCCTTGCAGACGCGCAACCGGGTCTTTTTCTTGCCTGTTCCGCAGCTTATGTCGCAGGCCGTCAGCTCTCTTCGGTAAACCAAGGCGACTACACCAAAGGCGGCGAGCAGGCCAAGCACCGCCGCCGGCGCCAGATGAAAGATGAAGTTCGTATAGGTCAGATTTGCAAAGTTGGCCACGATCATGTTCTGCGGGTTTCCCGTGACGGTTGCCGCGCTACCGATATTGCTCGCGGTCGCAAGCCCCAGCAGCAGCGGCACCGGATTTACCTCGCTCTCCACAGCGGCTTCGATCACGACCGGCGTAAGCACCAAGCAGACCACGTCGTTGATAAAAAACGCCGCGAGCGCGCCGGACAGCGCCACGACCAGTGCGAGCATCCAAAAGGGCGAGACCCGCCGCTCCAGCACCCGGCGCGCCAGCCAGGTGAAGGCGCCGCATAGACGCAGGTTAGCGACGATGACCATCATGCCGAACAGGAGAGAAATCGTGGGAAAGTCGATCGCTCGCAAAGCCTGGCGTTCGCTGAGCGCGCCAAATAGGAGCATCGCCACGGCTCCTATCATCGCGGCCGCAGGCCGATCTACCTTGTTGTACGGCAATCGGCCCACGGCCAGCGCCGCGTACGTCAGGATAAAGATGGCCAGCGCGGCCTCTATCCTAAAATCAGCAATATTCATGAATCTTAAAAATTATCCGAGCCAAAAAACTCGATGAGCGTCAGGCAGCGGGCGCTGGAGACGATAAATCTGGGGCAAGTAGAGGAACTCGCATGGCTTCGGAAGGCTAGCGCTACTCTATTCCTAACTCCTTGAGCTTGGCGTAGAGGAGTTGGCGATGGATGCCGAGGATTCGCGCCGCCTCGGCCTTGTTGCCCGCCGACCGTTGCAGCGCACGCTCGATCATCGCGCGTTCCAGCGCTGAGACCGCTTCTTCGAGCGGCATCTCCAGTAGCGTTTCGAGGCCGGCCCGCGCCTCACGGCCGCTCGCCGCCAGCGGCGGAAGGTCGGCGACTGCGATCAAAGGCCCCTGCGCCAACGCAACAGCGCGCTCAACGATGTTACGCAGCTCGCGCACGTTGCCTGGGTAGTCGTAAACGATCAGCGCGCGCATCGCCTCTTCGCTAAAACCGGAAGGAGCGTCAGCGCGCACCATGCGCGCGGCGCTCAAAAAGTATTCGGCCAGCTCGGCGATATCGCTCCGACGCACGCGCAGCGGCGGGACGTCGATCCGCACTACGTTCAGCCGGTAGAACAGATCCTCTCTGAAACGTCCCTCGGCGGCCAGGCGCGCGAGGTCCTGGTTTGTGGCCGCGATCAATCTGAAGTCGGCGCTGATGGGCCCTTTGCCGCCGAGGCGTTCAAAACGCCGCTCCTGGAGGGCGCGCAGAAGCTTTACCTGAACGCCTGGCGGGAGATCGCCGATCTCGTCAAGAAAGAGCGTTCCGCCATCGGCATTCTCCAGGCGCCCCGGCTTACTCGAGACCGCGCCCGTGAATGCGCCGCGCTCGTAGCCGAACAGCTCGCTCTCCGTTAGCGCCTCAGGAATTGCGCCGCAGTTTACCGTCACCATCGGTCCGCCGAAGCGGGTGCTGTGTCGATGGATCGCTTGCGCGATGAGTTCCTTGCCGGTGCCCGATTCTCCCACGATAAGCACGGGCGCTTGCGAGGGAGCCACCTTGCCGATAAGTTTGAAAATCTCGCGCATCGCAGGATGGCGCCCTACGATGCCGCTGGAAGCGGCTTCTCCGACGGCGCCGGCCGAATCCCGCAACCGTTCGACTTCGTGCCAGAGCCGGCTGACTTCGATCGCGCGCCGCGCTGTCTGGATAACCTCGTCGGCCTCGAAGGGTTTGGTGATGTAATCATACGCACCGGCCTTCATCGCCTCGATAGTCTCTTCGCTGCCGCCTAATGCAGTAATAATCACCACTGGAATCCGGCTCAGCCGGGGCTCTCCTTTGAGAGCTCTCAGAGTGGCTATTCCGTCGCGCCGGGGCATTTTAAGGTCCAGAAAAATGACCTCGGGAAGCGCCTCTTGGTCGGCTAAAAGAGCGGTTACCTCTTCCCCGTTTCCGGCCTGAAGCACCCGCCAGCCCTCGGCCGCGAATAACTCGGCTAGCCCCTCGCGAAGGTTGCGCTCGTCATCGGCAACGAGAACGGTGGCCTCAGCCTGGCTCAGCATGGCAGTACCAGCTCAAAATTGGCGCCGCTCCGCGGTCCCGAGCTTGCGGGTTTCGCCGTCGCGGTTGGCGTGTCGCCGGTATTAACCAGCTCGCCGCCCATAGCGCGGGCAAGTTGCGCGCAGATGAATAAGCCCAGACCGGTTCCGGTAGGTTTGGTCGTTACGAACGGCTCGAAAATGCGCTCGCGCAGTTCGGTCGGAATCCCCGGACCGTTGTCTCTGACGCGAATCACGACTCGGTGCGGTTCGCTGCGTTCGGCTTCAACGAGAACGCTTCCCTTGCCCGCTGGGGCTGCGTCCAGCGCGTTGATAATCAAATTGTCGACGATCTGGCCGAGCCTGTCCCGGTCAACCACCATCGGAGCGTCAACTGACTTCGCGACCGCAAGCTCGATGCGAGCGCCTTGCGCCTGCGCGCGGGGTTCGTAGGTCCGCACGCGTTCGGCCAGAAAGTTGCGCAGGTCGGTAAGCCCCGTGTTGTTCTTGCCGGTCTTTCCGAGGCTCAAAAGCCGGGCGACGATACGATCGATTCGGTCAACCTCGGAGCCGATTACTTCAAATGCACCAGCGAGGCGTTGCGGGTCTTCGCCCAGATTTCTTGACAAGGCTACCTTAAGCTTGATCGAGGCGAGCGGATTTCGCACTTCATGCGCCACTGCGGCCACGAGCCGCCCAAGTGCGGCCAAGCGGTCTGCATGACGAAGCCTTTGCTCTAGCTCGTCGCGGCGTTTCTGGTTGCGATCCAGCGCCTTCGCCAGTCGGCTCACCGCGGCGCCGATCCGGTCCAGCTCGGCGATACCGGTTTTGGCCACCGGCGTATCGAGGCAAGCGGCCAGGTCGTGGAGCGCATTTTCAATTGTCGCCACACCGCGGTCAAGCCGGCGCGTCAAAACCCACGCCAAACCGCTGGCCAGCGCGCACGCCACGAGCAGGAGCCCGACACCCAGCGCCTGAAGCCGCCCATAGGCACTTCTGACCCCGACCAGACGGCGCATCACCCAGACCGCTTCGGCAGGCGCGCCCTGTCGCTCAATCGCAAGGGCGTAAAACAGGATCACGTCGTGGCCGGCTTCCACGCGCAATTCGGCCGTGCTGCCGGCGCTCGTGGCGGCCTCAGCGACTTTCAGGATCGAGCCGCGCTCGGCGGGTGGGATGTCCGTCTTCGGGCCTGACCCCTGATAGGTCGGGTAGGCATAGGCGAGCAGCGCGCCATGACCGCTGTCGTAGAATCCGCCTTCTACGCCAGGGAAACCGCCGAGCACGGCGCTGACCAACGCGCGCAACGTCGCCTCGGCGCCCGTTGCATGCGTCGTGTGGGCGTCGCGCGGAAGGCTGGAGGCGGCAGCCTGGTAACTCTGGCGAAGATTTTGCGCCGCACGTTCCAGGTGATGCTGGGCGTCAGCGATCATCGCGCCTTCGCTGTGGCGTACAAACTCGATTGCCAGGACGCACGCAAGCGAGATTGTCGCCGCGAGCATTATCCCGAGGAGGCGAATCTGGCGCTTTAGCGACCAACCGGCGCAGGGCATATCGTCCCGAGCTGGCCTATTGCCAAACCTCGCGGGAGCCGTGGCCGGACTTTTCTGCCGCTGCTCATAATCGGAAATCACGTTAAGCGCCCGGTATGCTCGGTCGGTCAGCAAGTTTGTGCCCGCAGTCTTCGCCGTGAACCCGACGCTCCAGCCAGCCGTTCTTTTTCCTGGGGCCGTTCGCGGGTCTTCTTGCCCTAAAGGGTTATCGTCTACGCAGGCCGCCGGCAGAATCTTCAGTCGTAAATCGTAACTCAAAACCGATGCCAAGGTCCTCGATACCTTCATTTTCGAACAATGCGACCCGCCTGGCTTGCGGATATCAATGAGACGTCCTTAAAGCGGACGGGATCTGTCCGCTAAAATGACGTTTTTTCTTCGACGCGCCCTCTTTGACGCGCCCGCGTCTCTTTGCCGCAATGCAAAAAGCGCCCTGCGGCTTTCGATTCAGCGCTCGCCGCTGCTTGGCCCAGAACGTGCGCATACCAGCTTTGCGCGACCACCGAACGAGTAACGGGGATTCTAGGGAGGGAAGCAACGTGATGAACAGGACCGAGAACTTCGCTAGTCGCGGACAAGGTTAGTCTACCATGCCCAGAACTTCCGCGCCCGCGGCGAGTTTGGCCGCTCTGGAGCCCTACCGGGCATCCGTTCAAAGCCGCAGCTTGCGGGCCTTGGAATGGCTGAATTTCTTCAAGGCCGACGCGCAAGCGACCTTCGGCCCTTACCTTGCCATCTATCTGCTCTCCCTTCGTCATTGGCGTTTGGACCGGATCGGCTTGGTCATGGCGATTCCAGGTATCGTCACGATCGCGGCCCAGACACCAGCAGGCGCCCTGGTGGATGAGATTCGGCGCAAACGCGAGCTGGTCGCGTTGTCGGGCGCGGTCATCGTTGGGGCATGTCTGCAGATAGTCCATGGTCGGGGTTTGGCCGCGGTAATTCTTGCACAATGCTTGTTTAGCGTTGCCGCGATCACCCTTGCGCCGGCGATTTCCGCGCTCACGATGGGTCTGGTAGGGCATCGCGGTTTTGCAGGGCAGATGGGCCGCAACGAAATGATAAGTCATGCCGGTGCGGTCGCGGGCGCGGTGGGCGCGGGATTGCTCGGCTATTGGCCTGGCCAGCAAAGCATATTTTATCTTGCCGCGCTGATGAGTGTCGGCGCTGCTGCCGCGGCGATGGCTATCCGGCCCAGCGACATTGACCACGGCCTCGCGCGGGAGTCGGTGGTCGCGTCCGGCGGGATGGAACATATCGCCGCGCCGCGAGCGCTGTTCGCTGACCGGCGCGTAGTGATCTTCGCCGCCTCGATTGTGTTGTTTCATCTGGCGAACGCCGCGATGCTGCCGCTGGTCTGTGAAATGCTGTCGCGCCGGCGCCCCGAATTTTCCGCGCTCTATGCCTCAGCCTGCATTTTGGTGGCGCAGGCGGTGATGATCCCGGTCGCGTGGACAGCCGGCAGACGCTGCAGCCAATGGGGTCGCAAGCCGGTTTTCTTGGTCGCGTTTGCCGCTTTGCCTGTCAGAGCGGCGCTTTTTGCGATGCTCAGTAAACCGGCTTTGCTGGTTTCAGCCCAGGCGCTGGACGGCCTTAGCGCGGGCATTTTCGGCGTCGTTGCGGTAGTGATGATGGCGGACCTGGCGCGCGGGACCGGCCGCTTTAATCTGCTCCAGGGGGCCATCGCCACTTGCGTCGCGATTGGAGGGTCGCTGAGCAATCTAATTGCGGGAGTGATCGTTCAGAAAGCAGGATTCACCGTCGGATTCCTGGCTCTGGGAGCCATGGCGCTCTTCGCGCTGGGTTTCTTCTACGGCGAGATGCCGGAGACCAGGCCGGCCGCGCCGGTCGCCACGCAAGTCCCAGCAGTTTCGCGTTAACGCCGTCTCGGTGTCGGCCATGGGCGTTCGGTTTAGCACGCACTGACCGAGGCGAGTCCTGTTCGGCCCATTTTTGGTTAAGCTTGCGCCGCCGGCGCTAGCGGCGGCTTCCGCTGCATGTCGGAGCCTCGGCCATCTCATTTCCGAGCGTCGGGTTGATCGCTCCGTCCAGGGCGAGATAGCATCAACGGGCGACTTATTCGCGTCCCCGCGCCTTGCAGGGCCGCGCCGTCAAAATCACTCCGGATTTTACCTTGCCACATCTCCGGGACATAGAACTGCTGCGCTTGCTGCTGCAGCTCGGGGTGCTACTCCTGGCAACTCGGACCTTCGCCGACTTAATGAAGCGAATTGGCGGCGCGCCCGTTATCGGTGAGCTAATCGCGGGAATCGTACTGGGGCCGTCGGTACTAGGCAGGCTCGCACCCTCGCTTTTCGGCGCGCTGTTCCCGGCCGATCAGTCGTCCATGATCCTGCTCGGCGCATTCGCGTGGATTGGCGCGGTGATGTTGCTGCTCTCGGTCGGCCTTGAAACGGATCTTCAGGGCCTGCGCAGCATGGGACGCGCGGCGATCTTAACCTCAGGCTTCGGGGTGGTCATCCCGTTCGGGTTGGGCCTCGGACTCGGTTTCGCGCTCCCCGACCTTTACCTTGTCGATCCGGCCCACCGGACTATCTTCGCGCTCTTCGTGGCGATAGCGCTGTCGATCTCGGCAGTGCCGGTAATCGCGCGCATTCTCACCGAACTTGGCTTGATGCGGCGTGAGTTGGGCACGGTGATCCTGGCCGCTGGCATGATGGATGATAGCGTGGGGTGGTTAATGCTCGCGGTGGTGGCGGGTCTTGCCAAGCGGGGCCGCATGGGTCTGGCGCCAATCGCCGAGCTGATCGGGCCGGCCGTCATTTTCGTGCTGTTTTGCTACTTCATCGGCTTTCGCCTGGTGACTCGCTGGCTGCGCTGGATTGACGACCGAACGTACGCCGAGCACGCGAAGTTAACCGCCATGATTGTGGTCGCGCTCGTATGCGCCGCCGTCACCGAGGCGATCGGGCTCCACGCTGTGTTCGGCGCTTTTGTTGCCGGCCTGATGCTCGCCGGGTCTACGCGGGCAAGCAAGGCCACGCGCGACGACGTGGAGGCATTGACGACCGGATTCATGGGGCCGATTTTTTTCGCATTTTCCGGTCTTCAGGTTAACCTCGGCGCGCTCGACGATCCGATTATTCCGGTCGTGGTCCTCGCGGTTGCGTTTGCGGCCAAGCTCGTCGGCTGCGGGCTTGGCGGCCTGTTCGGCGGCCTTCGCTGGCGAGAGGCGTTGGCGGTCGCTATCGGAATGAACGCGCGCGGCGGCATGGGTGTGGTGGTCGCGCTGGTCGGCCTCAGCCTTGGCGTGCTGTCGCCAACGATGTACGCGGTGCTGATTCTGGTTGCGCTGGCGACATCGCTGGCGACGCCGCCGCTGTTGACCTTGGCCCTGCGCGGCGTGCGTGAGCGCCCCGGCGATCTCGAGCGGCGCGAGCGCGAGCGTGTCGAGGCGCGGCTCCCAATCAGAGGCACGGGCGCCAAGTTGCTGGTGCTGAGCGGAGGCGGCCCGAATGCGGTTCTTGCGACGCATATCGCTTCGACGCTGGCTAGGCACGACGATGCAAGCGTCACGGTCTTTCATGCCGACGTTCCGAACCGCTCGGCGGATTTCGACTCCGAGTTTATGCGTCTCAAGGAAGCGGCGACGCTCTCCGGCGCGCGCAATGTCAACCGGCGCTTGAGCACGGCCGGCTCGATAAGCGCGGCCGTGGCCGAAGAGAGCGCGCGTGATTACGACGCCGTCTTCGCCGGCGCCTCGCAGGTTCATCCTAGCCACGCCCTGGGCGGTGAGGTGCTACGTGAGATCGTCGCCGCGGCGCGGGCGCCCGTGGTTATCGTGCGCAACGTTGGTGCGCCGATACCGCTGCAGCGCGTGCTGGTGCCGATCACCGGCGCGCCGTTCTCCCGCATGGGCGCCGGCTTCGCGATGCTCTACGCGCGAGCGACGGGAGCGACGGTTACCGCGCTGTACGTGCGGGAAACGTCGCTTTTCCGGCGCGCCGTAACGACCGCCGCCGGCCATCAGACGACCGAGGGTCAGCAAATCGTTGGCGAGGTTACGGACCTTGGCCAGCAGCTCGGGATCAAGGTTGACGCGCGTATCGTGACCGGCGCCCGGCCGGAGGCCATTATATTACGGGTCGCCGAGGAGGCCGACTGCGATCTGCTGGTGATGGGGGCATTGTTCCGGTCGGCTGAACACCGCCTTTACTTCGGACCGCGCGTGGAGCATATCTTGCGCCGCGCGCGCTGCGCCGTGGCGGTGGTAATCCCTCCCGAGAAAGGCGCGGCTGTGCTGACGTAGGGCCAGCGGTCGGGTGCAGGAAACGAAAACGGCGCGGCTTCACCGTTGCGTTGTGGCGCGACGATTTGGCCGCCGATTTCGCCATGCCCAAGTGCGGTCGGCCAGAGGGCCGGAGCGCGTCTCCCGATGCGCGCGAACGCCTCGCCAAAGACCACAGAACAGGGACCGCGTGCGGCTGCAAGGGCTCGAGGGTCCGAAACAAGCGCGCTTACTTAATCGCCACCGCGTTGGGCGGCGACGCGATTCCTCCAGGTAGATTCAGCGGCGCCGAGACCATCATAAATTCGTAGCATTTGTCATCCGCGCAGTCCGCCGCCAGCGCGTCGAGTTCGAACTGCTCGCCGAGCGGCAGGCCGAGCAGCGCAAGGGCGCGGTAATGGAGCGCGTGCTCGTCTTTGAAGTCCCACGGCCAAGGCTCGACCGCCGGACAATCGGTGCCCAGAGCCGCCACGCGGTTATCCCAGAGCCAGGCGACCAAATCGCGGCTGCTCTCGATCCCGCAGGAGCGCAGTCCGGAGAGCGATGCCATCGTTCGCTTTTGCTCGGCTGACGCTGCCCGATAGGCCTGCATCCAGCCTGTCCGCACGAGCAGAATCGTGCCCGGCTTTAGTTGAACCGCCTGCGCGGCGAGCGCCTCTGTCAGGTCTTCCAGCGTGTACGCCTCGCTGTCGAGCGGATTAATCGGCCGTCCTTGTTCGGCGCGATATTTGAACGCGTCGATTAATAGACCGCGGCCGACAAACCGGTCGGCCCAGTGGTGAATTCCCAGTTTGCCGTCCGGACCGTCTTTAACTTGGTCCGACGTGACGCCGTTGTAGAAGGCTCGATGGCGCGGATGTCCCATGTGGGCCAAGCCGTCCCACTGGCTCCCCTCCTGGGTGTTGTACTGGTCGAGCGAGTCGTCGTGGCCAAGGATGCCGAATGGTTCGAAGCTGATTATGTTGTGGCGCACCGGAAGTCTTTGGAAAAGCGGCGGGTCCCCGTAGCCAATCCTGGTGTCGAGCCGGAAGACCTTACCCTTGCGCACCAGGCGAGCAGCCTCGACGACGCCTTGTTCGGTAAGGAAATTTACACATCCCACCTCGTCGGCGTCGCCGAACACGCCCCAGGCTGATTCGTCCGGAGCGCTCGGCCTAACCGGCAATTCGGCAAAGCGCGGCAGTGCAGCAAAATCTATCTTGCCCATCCTTGGCCTCCCTCGAGTCCCGCGGCCTGTCGGTCGCAGGGTTGCGCGCTTGTTCGAAAAGGACGTTCCAGCAAAGCTAAGTTACAGGGTATTCGAGCCGTGTGCGGACGAGAAGCTACCGCCGCTTTCCGGCCTTCGATCTTCGGCTTGACGCAAATAAAGAGAACTTCGTCCGTCAGGGCAAAGCGCTCGAAGGCGCGCCTTTGCAAGGGTGCCCGCAAATCGACCGCCGCGCAGCGCATCCCGCACGCCTCGATTCTGGCGGGAAGGTCCGAGCCGTAGATTCGCCAGTGGTCGTCAAACCGCGGATGCGGCATGCCGAACTCCAGCGTCCGGCGGCTGTTCCATGGCTTCCAGGTGGGGACGAGGATTAGCACGGTTGCCCCGAAAGCTACCACCCGCGCAATCTCGGCGAGCGCGGCGTGGTCGTCGCGCACATGCTCGAGCACATGTGAACAGAGCACCAGCGAGAAGCTGTTGTCACGAAAGGCCAGCGACGTAAGGTCCGTCAGCGCGCCAAGCTTCCCCAGCCAACGCCGCCGAATCAAGTCTGCCGTCACGTAGAGCAGATCGCGCCGTTCCATGAAGGTTCGCTCCAATGCCCGCTCGGGCGCCAGATGCAGCACCTTCTTTCCCGGTGAAAGCTCGGCCAGCAGAGTGCGCAAGAAAGGCGCTAAGGCTCGATGGCGGCCGTGGGAACCACAGACCGGGCAGACGATACGCCGCACTACGTATCCTTTGCCTTCATAATCGACGAACGACCAGCCCGCCCAGCCGCAGCAGGAGCATCGGCGCCGCTGCGGGGCATTACGGTCTAAGAAAATGCGAAGACGCTCCTTGCTACGCCGTGTGGCGTGATCCCAGTAGCCGCGTGCCCCAAGTTGCGCGAGGCGGCGAATTTCGCGGTGAAGCCCCATTGGAGGAAAACCTTATCATCGGCCAGGCGCGCGACGAAACGGCGCCTGTTGCCCGCGAACGGGCACGCGCGTTTGGCTGAAAAGCTCCGCTCAAAACGGCGCGCCTTCTTTCAACTCCAGGGAGGTTCACGTTAAGATTTCTCTCATTCAAGGCGACAGCATTATGGCGGGTCGGAACCATTTGCCGGCGGTGATAGACGTCACGGACTTGAGCGTCAAGCGCGAAGTCGAGATCCTGCGTTCGATCAGTTGGCGAGTCGAAGCGGGCGAGAATTGGGTTATCCTCGGCGCTAACGGGTCTGGCAAGACGTCGCTGCTGAGCGTTCTCACCGGTTATCTTTCTCCGACCACCGGTGAGATTCGCGTTCTCGGAGAAACGTTCGGCCAGTTTGACTGGCGCGAGCTGCGCAAGCGCGTGGGCTTGGTCAGTTCAAGCATTCGTCAGATGATGCCCGGTCATGACACGTGCGTGCAGACGGTCGCAAGCGGGGCCAGCGCGATGATCGGCTTCTGGCAGGAAATGGGCTCCGCCGACCGCGAGCGCGCGGTGGAAATCTTGCGCCAGGTGGAGTTGTTTGAATTGCGCGACCGACCGTGGCGCTTTCTGTCCGAGGGCGAACGGCAGCGCGTGCTCATCGGGCGCGCCTTGATGGCGCAGCCGAAGTTGCTCGTGCTCGACGAGCCTTGCGCCGGGCTCGATCCGGTGGCGCGCGAGCGCTTTTTGCAATTTCTCGAACGGCTGGGTACGGAGCGCGGCAACAGGCCGTCGCTCGTCTTGGTGACCCATCATGTCGAAGAGATCATGCCCAGTTTTTCCCACGTTCTCATTCTGCGTGGCGGGAAGGTCGTGGCGAGCGGGCCGACCCGGGAGGTGATGAGTTCGCAGATCTTGTCAGAAGCGTTCGCCGGCGCGGTGTATCTGGAGCGCTACGACGACCGCTACCGGTTGCGTGTTAACGCGACATCCGATTTCGTGGCGTAGGCGCGCAGCTCGCCGCCGCGGACGAATTTCCGGTTGCGCCTAATGCGCCGGCGCCTGCGCCGCGTGCGCGTTTTCGGAAGCCGCAGCCGAACCCGAAAAAGACGCGGCATTGGCCGCGGCCGCGACAGCTTCCCACTGAGCGCCGACGTGCAGCGGCATCAGATACAGCTTGTTCCGACCAAGGACTCGCATGTACTGGGCTGTTTTCGGCGGGTTAAGGCCGCCGAACTCAAGGACGCTCACCGGTTTGCCATCGACGAACAGACTGACGCTGCAGCGCGCCGGTGCAAGGCCGAACTGCGCCAGCGAGGCCGAAGAAGATTCGGACAGATCAATCGTGCGCGATGGACCGCTGACTTGGAGGAAGTGAAGCGCTGTCGCGACGCGTTGGTTCACCACGTCGGGTGTCGGCGCGTCGGAGCGGGCTTCGTAGATCCAATGATTGGACGTGCTGCGCCTCAGACGCAGGGTAACTCCGCGCGTAACGAGTTCGATTCCGTCGGCGTGGCTCGGGATGTCGTCCAGGATACTGGTGGGTTCGAAGCGGATAAGGCCTCCTCCGCCGGGCGGGTGGCCGCTTAGGGCCAATGCCACAATGAGTGCGGTTGCGAGCAACACGCCTGCTATGGCTGAAAGCTTTCGCACGGATTCGTCAAGGAACGCTCAGCGCTTACAATCGCTCGATGACAGGCACCGAAGCCCCGCCGACATCGCTGCCCGCCGTTTTTTTCCAGAGCTATAAGTCCATTGTCCGTGTGCGTGGGCCGGGTTAAAGCCTTGACCCGGTTCCCTTAGCGGCGTCGCCACCAGACCAGAGTGCCGACCAACGCCACGGTCAGCGGCAAGAGAACATCTACCACGGTGAAGATCGCCTTCATCTGGTAGTTGGTCAGCACGATTTCCGGCTCAGCGTAAGTCTCGGGCTTAAGCGAAGAAGTCGACTCGTCGCCCGCCAGCCAACGTACGGCAGCTACGGCGAGCACGCCGTTTGAAGCCGAGGCAAAGTAGGCGTTAGTGGCGAAATCGCTGTCGCCGATGACAACCAATCTGAATGGCGCGGACCCGGGCGCGGCGTCCGGCCATCGCCCGGAGGCTGCGACTCCAAGAATACGCGGGCCAGGCTTTTGTTTCCCGTCCAGATTCGCTGCCACATTGCCCGGCTTGCGTGCGGCCGCGCTGGGAGCATTTCCGTTTTGAACGACATCCACGCCGGGCTCGGCGCGCAGGTAGCTGTCCTTCGTGCTCGAGAATAGCGGTCCAAGCGTGACTCCGGGCGGCGGCTGCAGGATGGCGATAGGCCGAACCCCTGGGAAGAACGTGAGCGCCAGGTGTTCGGTGATCGGATGCGGAGGATAGTACGGGATAACGACTTTTTCCGGATCGGTCGAATAATGATCGGTCGGGTCGAGGACGGTAGCCGGCAAAAGCGTGATACCGATGCGCGCGAGCACTCCGGCGAAACCCGGCTCCAATGGGGAATCGGGGTCGTACATGAGCAGCAAGCGGCCGCCCCTGGCTAGGTAACTCGCCAGCAGACGGCTCTCCGGCGGCGTGTACGCTGCGCGCGGCCCGCCGTCGACGACCACTGAGCAACGCGGGTCGACCTCGGTTGCTTTGGAGAGATCGATCTGATCGGGCTGGTAGCCCAAATTGGTCAGTGCTAGGTAGAAGCGGTCGAAACCGCTGTTTTTACCTTCAAGGATATCGCCTCCTCCCTGGACGTCATGCGCGCGCAGGCTCTCCGTGTGCGTATAGTAAAAGCGAATTCCGCCCGGTTCGAAAAACTCACCGTGTCCGACGACGAAGCATACGGTCTTCATTTGCTGCTTCAACGCCCGTACGACGGCGAAGGCCATTTGCGTGAGGTCGGTGGTGTTCTCGACGGTTGCGCGACGACCTTCGGCCTCGACGACCACGGTGTTGTAGAACCTTATGCCGTAGCGTCGCGCCAGCGCGGGCTCTGTGTCAGGATCGACCACGCGCAGGTGAAAGTGCTGGTTGGAGTGAGCCAGCGCCTGCAGGATGTCCTTGGCACGCAAGGCTTCGGGGTCGTCGTCGTGATAGAAATAGGTGAAGGCGATGTCGCGATCGAGTTGGCGCACCACCGTCTGAGCCTGTTCGGGCGCGGTGTAGGTTCCTTCGCGCGTCAGGTCGAAGTGTACGTCGTGGGTGTATAGCGCCATGTTCGCAAGCAGAGTGAGCACCACGGCGAAGACGACCAGGAAGCCATTGAGCGCGAAGCTCGCGCGCGGCCCCAGACGCATCTGAACCGGCATGCCAAGCCCGAGAACGAAGAGAAACGCCAGCCCCGCGGCCCAAGTTCCAAACAGAAGCAGGTTTTCGGTCTCGCGAGTCGTGGCCCAAAGTTTTGCGACCAGGGCGAAGCCCACAGCCGCCGCCAGGAGCCCCGCGGCGAACCAGACCAAGCCGCTGTTCGTCTTAGTTTTCATTGCAAGATTGACTCAGCGGCGGCCAAGCGCCCGCACGGTAAGGAATATGCCCAGCAGCGTGATGCTCAGGTAATATCCGGCATCGGAAAGATACAGAGAGCCTGTGGCGAACGGGACGAAATGGGCGGAAAGTGAAAGGTTGGTTACCAGGGCGTCGTAAGGATCGGGCAGCAGGAAACCAAAGTCATCGATAGCCCACAACAATAGAAACAATCCCATCGACGCGAGCGCCGCGACGATCTGATTCGCCGTGAGGCTGGAGGCCAACATTCCCACCGCGCTCAGCGCGCACCCCAACAGAAACAGGCCGACGTATCCGCCGTAAATGGGACCCCAGTCCGGCTGGCCGAAGAGCGCGAGGACTACAGCGTAGCTCCCCGACAACGCCAGCATTATGACGATCAGACTCATCGCCGCGCAGAACTTGGCCAGCACGATTTGCACTTCACTGACCGGAGACGTGAGCAGCAGTTCCATCGTGCCCAGCCGGCGCTCTTCCGCCAGCAACCGCATCGTGATTATCGGCACGGTCAACAAAAACAACACGTACATCTGAAAGAACAGATGAACCAGGCTCGGGCTTCTGTTGAGGAAGAGCGCTACGCTGAACGTGTAGCCCATGACCACGAGAAACATCGCCGCCAGCACATAGACGATCTCCGAGGAAAAAAGCGCCCGTTCTTCTTTTAGCAGCAGAAGCTTGAATCCTCTCATGGCGACGCCTCGTTGCGCGATCTGAGCAACCCCAGAAAAACCTCCTCGAGGTCGCTGGACACGTCAGTCAGCTCCATCAACGCAAAGCCTCGGCTCGTCACAGCGCTGGCAAGTCGCGCGGTAAGGCTCTCTGCCGACCGCTCACCTTCCACCATGAAGCTTGCGCAACCATCGATGCCGTCCGCTTGGTACTGGACGGCGCGAACACCGTCGACGCGCGCCAGCGCCTCGCGCACCTGTTCGGGCGAACCGGCCACGCGCATACGGACGTGGCGAGGAAGGTCGTTTTGCTCAGCCAAAACGTGAGTGGCCAGCAGCCTGCCATCGAGCAAGATCATCACGCGATCCGCCATTTTCTGCATCTCGGCGAGAATATGGGTTGCGATCAGCACCGTCTTAACGCCGGCAAATGACCGCACCAGCTCGCGCGTCGAGATAATTTGCTGCGGGTCGAGCCCGTTGGTCGGCTCGTCCATGACCAGTACGCGCGGGTCGCTGACTAGCGCCTGAGCCACGGCAACTCGTTGCCGGTACCCGCGTGAAAGCTTGCCGATGAGGACCCTCAGGACGCGGCTCACGTCGAGCCGCTGAGCGACGTCGTCGACGGCGCGCGCCGCCGCGGCTGCCGTCAGCCCTTTAAGCTGCGCCATGAAGCTCAAAAACTCGCCCACACGCATGTTGTTGTAGAGCGGAATGTCCTCCGGGACGTAGCCGATCTGGGCACGCAGTCCGGCCGGGTCTTCGATCGCGTCGATACCGCCAACTAGGGCCGTCCCGCTGCTGGGCCGCAGGTAGCCCGTAAGTATCCGCAGCGTCGTGGTTTTACCCGAGCCGTTAGGCCCGAGCAGGCCAACCACTTCCCCCGGCGCTATCGAAAACGACAGACCCTTCAGCGCCTGGCGAGGGCCGTACCATTTAGTCAGGTTTTCGACGAAGATCGCCGAAGAAGTGCGTTCCGATGGGTTGAATCGATGCGCGCTTTGGGCGTCCATTGTTGCAGCCGTCCCGTGGCCAGCGACATCCGCCCTTGCGCTCTTCCAGGTACGCTAGCGAACACCGCGCTTAAGCAAGTGGCTTCGCCGATCACCGGCGAAGCCACTTGCCGCAAGCCTGCTGCATTCTAGGCTGGCCCCAAACGCGGAATCGCGGCGGCGCAGGGCCTAGGACCTAAGCAGCCCCTTCTAGTCGTAATACTCCGGCGCGTGTTTATGTGCCTTGAAGGTGTCGGGATCGTGGGCGAAAATCACGTCGCCTTTTTCGGAATCGCGAACGCGCTTAATCCAAGCGTATCCTTCGAGCATATCGCTCGGGCTGTAAACCAAGCCGATACTGGGAAGAATGTCCTTGTCGAGGTTTTCCTTCAGGTAGCAGGCGTCGCTGGTCAGCACAACGGTGCCGGTGTGCGGCAGGCGCACGACCAGCATCTCGCTGCCCGGGGTGTGCCCCACCGCGCGGTGGACGTAAACGCTGCCGTCGCCGAACAGATCAAGGTCGCCGTTCAACTGAATGACCTTCTGCGCGTTCGGAAGCGAAGCGCCGATTGGCGCACGCAACATCGCAAAGTCGCTAGCGATATACGACGACGCAGCACCTGGAGGCGGCCAGAAAGCGGCCCGTATCTCATCTGTCTGGAAGACAACCGTGGCCTTCGGGAACAGCCCGACGTTGCCGGCGTGGTCGAGGTGCATATGACCAAGCACCACGTAATTTATGTCCGAGGTCGTCATGCCAATCTTCTGCAGTTGCGCCTTAATCGCCAAGTCCGGCTTTTGGTCAGGGTGATAGACGTTGAACAAGACGCCCCAATAATTCGGGTCTTTGATAATCTTGTCATTGACCCCGGTGTCAAACATGACGTTGCCTTTTGGGTGCTTGATCACGAAGAACGCCACGGGAATCGTGATGGGCTCGCTTCCCGCTCCGGTTTGCAGAGCCGCCTTGGGGAACGGCCCAAGGTAATGCGAGGTAAACACATACAATCGCATGCCCTCGGGTGAGCCCGCTAGAGCCGTTGAGCCGAGCACCGCGGCCAACAGCACGCCGGCCGCGCCGCCCAACAGCCATCGTCGAAAACCAATCCCACCCATAAAACTTATTCCCCCTTTGCCCCTGAGCTAACCGCGGAGCAAGCTTTACATGAAGACTGCCGGCCCGCCCGATTCGCGAATCCCTTCAGCAAAGAGTTCCGGGCGGTCCAACACAGAAGACGTGTAGCGAAATAATCTCGCCTTTGCAAGCCTTTACACAGCCCGGCCGCGTAAATTGCGCTCGCACCTACCACCTTGAGTCACATCAGTGCTCGCTCAGCGCGCGAAACCGTGGTGCGAGAACGCGCGCCGCCATGCAATATAATGTTCCCTCGATGCGGATTAAGATCCCCACGACGAAGCACCGCGAAGTCTTGGACATCACTGAGCGCCTGAACGATCTGGCGCGGGCGCAGAATTTTTGCGAAGGGCTATGCCATCTATTTATTCTCCATACTACAGCGGCCGTGACCACGGCCGACTTGGATCCGGGGACCGACCTCGACATGATTGACGCGTTCACGGGGATGATTCCCCACCGTCGTTATCGCCATCCGCATAACCCCGCGCATGTGGGTGATCATATTCTCTCTTCACTGATTGGCACCTCGCTCACGGTACCGATCGTGAATGGCCGCCTGCTGCTCGGCGCCTGGCAGCGCGTGGTGCTGATCGAACTCGCCGGGCCGCGCGAGCGCGAGATGGAAGTCCGGTTCGCTTCCTAGCGATCCCTTCGAGCAGCGATGCGTCAGAGACGCGAAAAAGACCGGCGCGAAGGATAAAAAATCCGTCCGATGGAACGCCGCCAATAGAGCCTCGGCGAAGGCGCATTTAGGGCTTGACGCGCGAGTCGCTTTTGCTACTCTATAAATGAGAGTGATTATCACTTTCTGCAAGTGCGGAACGGGCCCTTTCCTGCGAGGGAGCGGAAACGATAGTGTGACGGATTTTGGGCGCCAGCGAACGGGCTGAGTTGCTCTCGCGGATCGGACCGTGGACCAGGTGGGGCAACCCACGCGGAGTGGGGTCACAGGATGCGCAGGTTTAGCGATAAACTGGAGAATCAGAGCGAGCGTATCGGCGAGATGTGTCTTGGCGTGTTGGACGGCGAGACGCAGGACGAAAAATTCGAAGTCGTCCTGCGCCGCCAAGAGCAGCGTCCGCCGAGTATAGAACTTCGCCTTGTTCGCTGGGGTGAGGGTGTGGGCTGGTACGTGCAGCGCACTACGCCGCTACCCGCCGACCTCTGCGGCTTACGCGGTTTGCTTCGCCGCGCGCAGCGCATCCACGCGAGTGAAAGTCCACAGGCCCGCCCGCAGGCGAACGCCCGCGGGCGGGTTATCGCCCTGCCGCGTCCGTGAGCGGGTAAAAGCCGGGGCGACTCAGGCCTGCTTTTGCTTGAGCTCTTTCACCGGCACGCTGAACGTCTTGGTGCCGAGCAGGCGTTCGAACTCGTCAATCTGCATGAACTCGTCGTAGGCCATCTCTTCCAGAAAGAAACGCAACGGTGGGTTGTCTTCTGCCGTTTTGAGGGCCTCGACGTAGGTGTTATAGGCCGTTCTCTCTAGTTCAATACCGCAGCGGAGCATTTCGTTCAGATCGGTCGTCTGCTTTATCGGTCCCGGCTCGACAGTCGGAACGGAACCGAGCAGTACGATCCATCTGCCGACCTTGCCGGCGTGAGTCAGGCACTCCTGGCTAAGCTTCTTGAAAAGCTCCTCGTAAAGCTCCCGGTTGAGGCCCTGCACGAGCTGAGCGTTTTGCAGGTACTGTATTATGCCCGCGTACTCCGCGCTCAGCGCGCGATTGAGCACTTTTACGATAGCCTCGTGTTTCATTCGAATACCTCCCTGCGCGGCGACGAAGCGGTCTAGGATTAATCGCAAGTTTATCACAACGGCCGCGTCGGCGACACGACGACTGGCGCGGCTTGCTCGACTGTGCCTTGCCGCATTGAGCGCTGTGCTCCATCCCGCGCGGTCGCGCGCGCCGCGCGCGCTGCCTTGCGTCTCGTCGTGTTTGTGGCTGGCGCCTGTGCAACAATGGAGCAGGACGCGGAGCGGGGTTGGAAATGGATCCCAGAGGCAAGGTCGCGTTGCTCACGGGCGGCGCCAGGATTGGGCAGGCCGTGGCGCGCGCGCTTGCGGCGCGCGGTTGCGCGCTTGCGCTGACCTATCGTCGCTCGCGCGAGGCGGCTGAGAGCACAGTGGCCATGGTGCGAGCGGCGGGCGTGGCCGCGATTTCGCTGCATGCGGACGCGAGCGATAACGAACAGGCGGCTGCCGCGGTCAAGGAAACGGTCGGCTCGCTGGGGCGGCTCGACATTTTGATCAATATGGCCTCGATTTACGAGCGCAACCCGGAGCCGAGCGCGGACGATTGGTCGCGCGCGCTCGACGCCAATGCCAAGAGCGCGTTTGTGTTCGCGATCCACGCAGCGCCGTTGATGAAAGCCGCCGGAGCGGGTCGAATCGTTAATATCGCCGACTGGCTGCCGATAAGCGGACGGCCGCGCTACAAGGGTTATCTCCCCTACTATACGTCCAAGGCCGCGGTCGCCGCGTTGACCGAGAGCCTCGCGCTTGAGTTGGCCCCGCAAGTGCTCGTAAATGCGATCGCGCCAGGGCCGATCCGACCTCCGGCTGATTTCACGCCCGAGGAGAGCGCGCGCGTGATAAGCGCCACGCCGCTCGGCCGTTGGGGCGGGGCAGAGGAAATCGCCAAAGCGGTCCTTTTCCTTATCGAGACTGAATTCGTAACCGGCGAGTGCATCCGCGTTGACGGCGGGCGCCATCTCTACTGACGCCAGAGCGAACCGAAGCGTCTGGTTTATGCGCGCTCGCGCAGCCGACGAACCTGGTTTCAGGTGTGGCGGTGGCGATGATGAACGTCGGGTGTGTGAGGGTGAGCGTGGGAGACAGGGGCGTGGCGATGCCAATGGGCGTGCGGCTGCCGGACGACGGCCAGATCGTCATGCTCGTGCTGATGGTGCACGTCGTGAACATGGAGATGATCGTGGGCGAGGGCGTCGTGGGAATGCTCATGAACGTGGGGTCGCGAAAACATCACCCATAGTCCGAACGCCATCAATAAGCCGCCGCCAGCCACTCGTCCCTGCAGCTTTTCGCCGAGCAGCGCAACCGACGCCAGCGCTCCGATGAAGGGTGCGGTGGCAAAAAGCCCTGCCTGGAGCGCCGCGCCGAGAACTCGCTGAGCGCAGACGTAAAGCACCAGGCTTAAGCCGTAGCTGAGAAAACCGATCAGCATGGTCGTCATGCAGAGGTGCGCCGCCGGCAGGCTTTGGCCGAAAAGGTGGGCCAGCGCGAGCGTGCAGATGCCGGCGCCCAGGGCTTTGCTTCTCGCCACCGCCACGGGGTCGTGGACGGAAAGCCGCTGTGTGAGATTATTGTCGAGCGCCCAACTGAGGCACGCGCCCGCCAACGCCAGCGCGCCCGTCAAATCCCCACGGACGGCACCGTGCGAGCTCTGCGCCGGTGTATCGGCCGGCCAGCTTAGCAGGAGCCCGCCGACAACGACTATCGCCGAGCCCCACGCTTCGCGCCGTTCCAGATCCTCGCCGAAAAAAGCCGCCGCCAGGATTATAGTGAAAGGCACTTCCAGATTAAGCATCAGGGCCGTCGCACCCGCCGAAAGATGGCGCAGGCCGTAAAGCATGAGCACCGGGCCGGCGATCCCGCCCGCGACTATCACGCCGGCCATCAGGGGTATATCCGCCGCTTTGAGCCCGGGCTCGCGCGCAAGCTCTTTTAGCCATGGCGCGCGGCGCCGGGCGGCGCCGAAGATGAGCAATCCGGCGCCCGCCCCCAGATAGAGCAACGCGGCCAGCGTCAGAGGGCCACTCTCGGTCAGCAAGAGTTTCGCGAGTGGCGTGCTCAGGCCGAATAACACCGCCGCGCAAAGGCCCAAAGCGGCGCCGCGGCGCGCTTGCGAAGCTGCTTTGAGCAACGCCAACTTGAACATCATCGCTCGTTGAATCCGCTGATCTGCCGACCGTCGCCGGCACGATCAGTTCCCTGCCTCAAAAGTCGTCGTCGGCGCATTCGCGTCAGCGAGAACGGAAGTCCGGCCGCCCCGGACAAACCGGAGCCAGGGCCGCGTATCGCCGCACGCAAAGTTGTTCTTCGCCCTCCGAACAGAGCCGTGCTGGCCGCGGGGCGTCTCATTCGCTCACCGCCATCATCAAGGCGCCGGCGAGGCTCATGGCGGCGCTGTAGCCGAACGCGATCGGGGCCGAGATCTTGCTCCACAGGAGTCCAACCATCAGGCTTGACGTCAGGTCGCCGAGACCGTTGATCGCGGCGAGTATGCCGAACGCGGTGCCGCGAGCTTCGGGGGCTATCGTCTGCGCGGCGACCGCCGGCTCCAGCGTTTCCTGCGCCGCCATGACGGCGCCCGCGAGCGCGAACAGCACGGCGAGAAAGCCGACGCGCGGCGGGGCGAATGCGAATCCGACGGCGGCGAGCGCGTTGACGATGTAAGCGAGCGCGAGCAGCCGCCGGCGCGAGAGACGATCGCCGAGCGCGCCGATCGGAAAGCTCATCAGTGCGTGAACGACATTATGCAGCGCGTAAAGAAAAACCGCCGTGGTCATCGCGCCGGCCGTCTGGTCCAAGAGCGTGGCGGCGCGCATCACCAACAAGCTATGGGCAAAGTCGCCGACGCCAAAAAGTCCAACCGCAAGCAAAAATCGACGAAACGTCGGCGGGATGGCCGCGCCCCATCGCGGTAACGAACGGCTGCTTGTGTCGGTCCGAGCGCGCGGGTCGCGTACCGTGAAAAAGAAGCATAGTCCTGATAAGACGCCCGGCAATGCGGTGAGCAGGAAGACTCCGCGAAGCCCCAAAAACTTCAGGGCGAGCACGGCCGCCAGCGGCCCGGCCACCGCGCCGATCGTATCGGCCGAGCGGTGAAAACCGAACGCCTTACCCACGTCCTTCTTTGGCGTGGAATCCGCCAGCATCGCGTTGCGCGCCGGTCCGCGCACGCCCCGGCTGAACCATCCCACGGCCCGCGCGGCCAGTAGCTCACTCCACGAGCGCGCGACCGAAAAGAGCCCGGTCGAGACGCCGGTGGCCAAATAACCGGCGCTGGCCAGAAGATGGCGCACGCGCACGCGGTCTGCCAAGCGGCCGCCGACGAGCTTGGCCAGGGTCGAACTGCCGTCCGAGACGCCCTCGATTATTCCCAAGTTGATCGGCGAAGCGCCCAGGTTCAGCAGAAAGAGCGGCAGCACGGAGGTCGCCATCTCATGACCCAGATCGGAGAGAAAGCTTGCAAGGCTCATCCCGAGGAGATTGGGCGTAAGCCACTCGGGCCGGCGCGTCGACTCGGGCGAAATGGGTTGTTTGTCAGCGCCTTCGGCGTCGATCTTTCCGGACATTCGATCTGGCATCTGATTATCCATTGGCGCGGGCGAGGCCATCGGCAACGGCGCCCGGCAGCCGTGGCGCCGTGGTTCTTGCGGCTTCGCTGGCGCGCCGGCGTGATTTTCGCGGCTTCAGGATACCTGGCCCCTCGCCTCAGAGGTGACTCCTTCACGTTGCGGCGCTTTCATTGCGTAAACTCGCGTAAGTTCGACCTCGACCTCGACCACGAAGCGCGGTTTGCCCGAGCGGCCTGGGCGCGCCGGGCGGCGACTTTGCGGGATCTCGCGCGCGCGTCCGTAAAGGATTGCCACCGCGCCGTTAGGCGACCAGGTGGTGAAGGCGACGCGCGGGTTCGCAATCAGGTCCTGCCGGCGCACGGCGTTGTCGTAGATGACCAAGCGCAGCTTTGTCCCCTCGAGCCGCGCATGCACGGGCGCGATATGCGGTTGGCCGCGCTTGCCTACCGTGGCCATCGCGACCATCGAGACGTTCTGCCAGAACTCGGCCAACTCTGCCGCAGTCATCTGGCGCGCTGTGTACGCCACCGAATCTGCTACGGCCGGCGTCGCGGTGCGCGAGCTACTAGCTATCAGAGCACCGAGCGCCGACCAGTCCCCATCGATTGTTCGCATCGCAACTATTTTGCCTCTTTCCTCCCTTGTGCTCCACGCCCGGCAATCAACACTGCCCGAGGGTAGCGCGACAATGAGCCGCTTTGCTGGCGGCGCTTTCAGCCCGCTCGCACCGCACTCAGCGTCAACCTTGACCGCACCCGATTCTATTTATAGCTGACTTTCAAGTGAACCGCCGTTTTGAGAAGCCGCATCATTTGACGGACCGTATCGAAGGATTCCAGGAATGAGGGCTCCGACGCCCTTGGGCGTCAGTGGCGCGGAGATCGCTATAGCGTTATTACCAGGGCAAGCGGGCGAGACGCGACGACGCCGAATGTTTTCGCTTGAGGCGAATTTGCCGCGGCCGCTATAGTGACCTAAACCAAAGCGGCAGGGGAACAATATGCCGGTCGAGACGGCGACGCGTACGATGGAGATTTCTACCGACGGAGGTTCCTTCGAAGCGTACGTCGCGACGCCCGCGAAGGGTCGCGCGCCGGCGGTCGTGATTTTGCAGGAGATTTTCGGAGTAAATTTCCACATCCGCGCCGTCTGCGATCTCTTCGCGCAGGAAGGGTACATCGCGGTCGCTCCGGACCTGTTCTGGCGCATCCAGCCGGGAATTGCGCTTAGCTACACCGACGAGGATGTGGAAAAGGCGCGCGCCTGTCATAAGCGCTTCAACGCGTCGCTGGCCGTGACCGATATTGCCGCGGCGCTCAAGGCGGTGCGCGCGATGCCAGAGTGCGACAGCAAGGTCGGTGTCGTCGGCTTTTGCCTCGGCGGCAAGCTCGCCTTCATGGCGGCGGCTCGATGCGAGGTGGACGCGGCGGTATGCTACTACCCGGCCGGCGTCGAGAAAGACCTTCCCGACGCGCCGCGCATCAGCTGTCCGATCATCATTCATGTCGGCGAGAAGGATCCGTGGACGCCGCCCGAGCTGCGCCAGCGGCTCGCCGCGGCGCTGGCGAATCATCGCGGTGCCCAAGTCCGCCTCTACCCTGACGCCGGCCACGCCTTTGCCAACTTCAGCCGGACGACCCTTCACAAGCCGTCGTACTCGCTTGCGTACTCGCGCACGCTCGCGCTGCTGCGCCGCAACCTGGGACCGGAACTCGATCTTGACGCGCTGTGGGACCGCCATGTGAATTCTGAGTTTCAGGATCACGACTTGGACGCCACGATGAATACGATGGTGGCGGAGCCATACGTCAACCACGTGCCGACATTGACCGGCGGCGAGGGGCAAGCGCAGCTGCGCCGCTTCTACAAGCATCATTTCCTGCCGAAACTGCCCAAGGATACGAGAATCATTCCGCTCTCGCGCACGGTGGGCGCCGACCGTGTCGTTGATGAGTTGATTCTATGCTTTACCCATGACATTGAGGTTGACTTCCTTCTGCCAGGCGTCGTGCCCACGGGCCGCTACGTAGAGATTCCCACGGTCGCGATCGTTCAGTTCCGCGGCGGCAAGATCCTCAACGAACACATCTACTGGGATCAGGCGACCGCGCTGGCGCAGATAGGCGCTTTCGATCCCAAGGGATTGCCCGTGGTGGGGATTGAGCAGTCTAAAAAAATGCTCGACGAGCATCTGCCGGCTAATCAACTCATACCGCAATGGAAGGACGGCGCCGACTGACCGGCTACCGCGCGGACGGACCGATTGCTCACGGCCCAGCCTGGCCGCGCTAGCCGTCATTTCCGAAAAGAATCAGGCTTTGGCTGCCGCTTCTCGGCCTTGGGGAGTCGCGAACGAGCCTCGGACCGGTGTCATGGCAAGGGCAAACGGTGCCGGGTATGATTAAGCGAGCTGCGGCCGAGTCGGGCCGGCAGCGTGTTTGGTCAATGCGCAGATTCATCAAGCCGGCCGCCTGCGTGCCAGGCCGGAGCTGCGCAGATCGCCGTCGGGGCGTACGTGCCGCACGCCGGCATCGGTTGCAGGGGCGCAGTTTATCCGCCCGTACCGCGGACGTGAGACAGGGAAGTATTTTCTGATGGAAGCCGAAAGCGTTGAAAAGGATCCGGTTTTGGTGCTTCGTGAACCGCCGCTTGGCTGGCTCGTGATGAACCGGCCAGAGGTGCGTAACGCGATGAATGTGCGCACTTGGCGGCGACTTGCCGACGCCTTGAACGAACTCGAGACGGACGCGCAAATCCGCGTCATCATCATTCGCGGCGCGACGAGCGAGGCGTTTATCGCCGGCGCCGATATCTCCGAGTTTCCCAAGCTTCGCGCTGACGCCGAGCAGGCGCGCGCTTATGAAAAGACGCCGGCGAGGGTGGTGGCCGCGATGGTCGGTTCGAAGAAGCCGGTGATCGCGATGATCGCCGGCTTTTGTCTGGGCGGCGGAGTTCAGATCGCCCTTGCCTGCGACCTGAGATTCGCTGCGCGCGGATCTCACCTGGGCGTGCCCGCGGCGCGGCTTGGAATTGTGTATCCGCCGGAGGCGGTGCGGATGCTCACGCAGACGGTGGGTCCGGCCAACGCTCGCGACCTCCTTTTATCGGGGCGCGATATCGACGCCGAGGAGGCGTTGGCCATGGGGCTCGTGAATCGCGTTCTGGAGCCGGGCGAACTCGAAAGCCATACCCGTGAATACGCGCTCAGGCTGGCGCGCAATGCGCCGCTGACTATCGCCGCGGCCAAGCAAACGGTGGCCTTTGTATGCGGGCTCAGGGGCGCCCCGGACGTGAAGCAAGTTGAAGAGATTATGTGGCGCGGATTTGAGAGCGAAGACTTTCACGAGGGCGTGCGGGCATTCCTGGAAAAACGACGGCCCGCTTTCACAGGCCGGTAGGGTCGTGCGCGAGCTACGTGCCGACGGGCTGCAGGTGTCAACAGGGCGCGCGGCAAGCGGCCGGCCGACGTGGCGTCGCGCGATCTCGGTGGGCTCGCGGATATGGCTATTTTTTGCGCTGCTCGTTGTCGCGCAGTCCTGCGGGGACCCCGCCACGGTGGTGGTCATTGGTTCGGACGGCGCTCCTCGCGCGCGCTTGAAAGTCGAAGTTGCGGACACCAACCAACAACGCATGGTCGGGTTGATGTTTCGCGATAACCTGCCCGCCGACGCCGGCATGCTGTTCGTGTTCAAGTCTCCGGGCAGGCTCAGCTTCTGGATGAAAAACACGCGCATCCCGCTCGATATGATTTTCGCGGGCTCGACCGGGCGGATAGTAGGTATCGTCGCCAACGCCGAACCGTTCTCCGAGACTTCGCTCAGCGTCGACGGCGAGTCGCAGTTCGTGCTGGAAGTCAACGGCGGCTTCTGCCGCAAGCACGGGATTCAACCCGGGGACCGGCTGAAATTCGAAGGGTTCTCGCCGGTCGCAAAAGACTGAATGTCGAGCCGTAGTTTAGCGCCGGTTCGGTTTTACAGCTAGAAAAAAGGGCAGAGCCACAGCGGTGCGCGGCCCACGGCCAGCTTGACCAAGGCCGGAGCCCAAACACCCCAGGAGGCCAGCGCGCGACTAAGCAGGGCCGGCTCCTGCTCGGCGTCAAAACGACGCGGCAAACGCGGTCCGGTGCGAAGCCGCAGCCCCGGTGGATGGACGAGCACTAGCTGATGCGGCTCGCCGATCGCCAGCCCGGCCTTCTCACGGGCAATTTCGATGGCGCGCTGAAGTCCGCCCAGTTCATCGACCAGACCGCGGCTTTTTGCGGCGACGCCGCTCCAAACGCGCCCTCTGGCGACCTCCTCAGTCTGAGCGTCGCTCAAGCGCCGCCCCTGCGCCACCTTGGTGGTGAAGTTGCGGTACAAGCTACCCATGAGTTCATTGAGCTGCTCGAGTTCGTCGGCGTGTAGCGCCCGCGCTATCGATAGAGCGTCGCCGGCCTCGGTGGTCTTGACGAAATCGAAGCTAACGCCTAGCCGATCCAGCAGCGCGCCGAGGTTGAACTTTGCGTATATCACGCCGATCGAGCCTGAAACAGTGCCGGGCCCGGCGACGATCGCGTCTGCTGCGCTAGCGATGTAGTAGCCGCCGGAAGCCGCCACGTCGCCCATCGAGACGATCACGGGCTTCTCGCGCCGGCGCGCCTGGTTGACGGCTCTCCAGACCAAATCCGAGCCGACGGCCGAGCCTCCCGGAGAACTGATCCTTAGCAGGATCGCCGCGATACGCCGGTCCGTGGACGCCAGATGGAGCATACCGGCTAATTCCTCGCCGCTGATAAACTCGCCGGCGACCGGGTCCCCCGTGATTACCGGACCGACGCCGTAGATCAAGGCGATACGCGCGGCGCGGCCCGTTCGCGACAGATAACGAACGCGCCGTAAGTAGGCCGGCAGAGGGGCGAGCGGCTTGCCTCGTCCGTCTGGATCGAGTTCGCCTTCGAGGTCCTCGAAGTAGCCGATTCGATCCACGAGGCCGGCCTTAAGCGCCGCTTGTGCGCCGAGAAAGCCGCTGTTTATCAGCCTGCGCGCGTGGTCGGCCTCAAAGCCGCGCCATGCCGACAGGCGAGCTATCAGAATTTCTTCCCAGTCCTTGATCAGACTTTCGGTGCTCTCGCGCAGCGCCGGCGACATTTTTTCGCGGATGAAGGTTTCGGCCGCGCCCTTGTACTCCTTCCACTGAAGCGTCTGGGCCTCGATCTGGAGCTTGTCGAGGGCGCGTTTCAGGAAGAGCCCGCCGGCGGCGAGCCCGACCATCGTCAGCGATACGTTGGGATTCACCACGATCTCGCCCGCGCCTGCCGCCACCAGGTACTCGCGCAGACTGACCGTGTCGCCGTTAAGCAGGACGATCACGCGCTTTCCTCGCTCGTAAAGTCCGCGGAGCAATTCCCCCATCTCCTGGGCCATGGCGAAGCCCACGTTCAGGCCGGTAATCTCGACCAGGACGGTTTTGACCTTCGCGTCGCGCCCGCAAAAATCGAGCGCCGCGAGCATCTGACGAAAGCTCGGCGAGAACCGCCCCAGTACCTGCTGCACAAGCGTGGCTGATTCGACCTCGCGAAGCTCGCCGGCCAGGCGGATTAAGAGCACGCTTGCGTCGCGAATCCTGATCGGCCGGATGACCCATACGAGGCGGAAGGCTATCGCGGCGGCGCTCGCTACTATCAAAGCCGCCGCCCCCCAGCGCCAGCCGAGGGCGAAAATCACGATCCCGAGGATGAACGCCGCCGCAGCGGCGAGCATCTGCCTGTCCTTAAGCATCATGAAGCGTCCGCGCCACTAACTGTATAGTCTATGCAGCTCGCGCCTAAAGCGGCTTACTGGACAAAAGTATACTATCTTAAGGGAGTTTCCGTTCGCCATGAGTTCTGGAATCCGCGCCGCATTGACGGTGCTCCCGATGCTCGGTTTGTTGACGACGGCGTGCGCGGCTCACAAGCGCCATAAGCCGGTACCTTTGCCAGCTCCGCCCCCGCGCGCCGTCGTGGGGCCGTTCTTGCTGCCGGCGCAAGTCAGGGTGGTAGCGTTTCACCGCCTGCCTGAGCAATTTAACACCCCGATTCCGCCCGTATGGCAAGCCGACGGCCAAGCGCTGTCGCTTTTGCAGATTACCCCGGCCGGAGCGAAGGTCGCGCGTTTCGGCGGCGCAAGCCTTCGCGAGGAAAAGCCCTTTGACCTGAGCATGCAAAGTGGCAGCAAAGACCAGCCGTCGCCCCTCTCGCAACTCGACTTCGCGATCGACCTGCAGGGCGCCAGGCTTGCGGTGGTCGCGAATGACGCTTCGGACAACTCGGTCAAGGTGTTCGTTCGTCCTCTGGAGCCCGACGCAAAAGTCGATCTGGTCGCCACTTTTCCGGGCCAAGTTGAGAGCGCGGCTATATCGTGGCTGAGCCCGGATGACCTTTTGCTCGGCCTCAGCGCCACGCGGCCGACGGATAGCGCCGCCGCCAGCGCGGAATTCGCCGGCATCTACCGCTTGAGCACGAAGGTTCACGGCGATAACTCGCAGTTCGTGCTCGATTGCACGCGGCCCATCAACCCCACTCGCTTCGTGCTGAGCCCGCACGGGCGCGCCTTGGTGAACTCCAGCAGGGGCACCGCGGTTTACCTGCTGGACTTCGAACGCTTCGCATGCCGGCGCGTGGCGCTCCCCTCTTTCGCACGGATGCAGGTTCTCGGATGGGACGGAGACGACAGCCGGATACTCTACGCATCAGTCCTGAGCGCGCGCTTCAGCGACGAGCTGGCGGTCTTCGAGCTGGAGTTCGGCAATAATCAGCGCAGACGAATCGGCGCGCCGATGGCGAATGCCGCGTATACCAAGAGCGGGAAGATCGTTATTCCGGGTAGTCAAAGACTAAGCCCCGCGCTTCTCAGAGCTAAGCCTGACATGCTGGTGCCGGTCCAACTCGGCGTCTTCGACAAAGCGGCATCCGAGATCACCATATATCCGCTGGGCTTGTGGACCGGGGCCGCGATGATGGCCCAGGCCAGGCTTGCCTATTCCGCGGCGGCGGACGCGGCGGCGGTCGATGTGGCCGTTCCCGTGGGAAATCAGATCACCCAGGAACTCGTAGAGTTCTCGCTGGCCAGCCGTCATGCTGAATCAATCACGACCGCCAGGGTCAATCAGCGGCTTGTGTATAGCTGGTCTCCCTCCGGCTCTCGCCTGGCAATTTGCGACTGCGCGAGCGAGCAGGGTAATCTGCTGGTCGTCGAACCGCCCCTGAAATGAGCAAACAAAAGCGAGGTTAATGCGCGCCGCTTTGAGGGTCGTGCGCTTGTTCAGCCGCGCCGATCGCCTCAGCAAGCGTGAAGCGGTGTTCGTACAGGGCGCGGCCGATGATCACGCCCACGACCCCCTGAGGCGAAATTGCGCTGAGCGCCCGAATGTCGGCGAGCGAGGCGACGCCGCCGGAGGCTATCAGCGGCGCCCCAAGCCGGGCGGCGAAGGCAGCCAGTGCCTCGGCGTCGACGCCGCGCTCGGTGCCGTCGCGTAGAATATCGGTCGCGATGATCGCGACCACGCCGGCTTCGCGCAACCGCAGCGCGACCTCCTCCAACGGCACGGCGCAGGTCTCTTCCCATGCGTTTATCGCAACGTGACCGGAGCGCGAGTCGATTACGCCCAGCACGCGGCCTGGCCAAGCTCGCGCGGCGTCATGCGCGAGCTTCGGGTTGAGCACCGCCGCCGAGCCAAGCGAAACGTAGTCGGCGCCCGCGTCGAACACGGCCTCGATTGATTTCATCGAGCGCAGTCCTCCGCTTGCCTCGAGCGCGCATCGCACCTCCCCGCGCATCCGTCGCAGTGCGTCAAGGTTGCGCGGCTCGGCCGCCCGCGCACCGTCCAAATCAACGACGTGGATTACGCGCGCGCCATCGCGCTCGAACTCTGCCGCCGTCGCAGCCGGGTCATCGCCGTAAACCGTGGTGTGGGCGAAATCTCCCTGCGTCAAACGCACGACCCGGCCCGCTCTAAGGTCGATAGCCGGAATGACGGTGAAACTATCGAACAAGCGATAAACTCCTGAACGGTAATGGCATCTCTCGCCGATATGGTTGCGACTGACGGGTAATCAACTGAGACTTTACCCTTTGCGGCAGGCGGCGGAACCGGCGCCTACCGCGCTTTCTCGCGCGCTCTGGCGGCAGCCTGGATGGGTATTCGCGCGCAATTGCGGTTAAGTATCCGCTCCGCGCAAGGCTATGAGAGCGTCCCCTTAGTCGAGAGGATACCGTCCAGCCGCGGCTCGACCGCGGTCGCCTGGTCCATCGCCCGCGCAAGCGCCTTGAAAGCCGCTTCGACGATATGATGGGGATTGCGCCCGCTATGCAGGACGAGGTGCAGATTCATTCCCGCCTCGTCGCAGAACGCCTTCATGAAATCATGCACGAGTTCGGTCTGAAACGTGCCGATAAGCTCTTGTTTGATCGGGACTTGGTACACCAGGCAGGGACGCCCGCTTATATCGACCACCGCGGTGCACAGCGCCTCGTCCAAGGGCACTGTCGCGTTGCCGAAGCGCCGAATCCCGGAGCGGTCGCCGAGCGCCTCGCGAAAGGCGCGCCCCAGCACCAAGCCGACGTCCTCGACCGTATGATGGTCATCGACCTCAAGGTCGCCGGTCGCATGTACGCTCAGATCGAAGAATCCGTGGCGCGAGAAGCTCTCCAACATATGGTTGAGAAACGGCACGCCCGTTGAGATCTCGCCGCGTCCGAGTCCGTCGAGCGCAAGGCGCGCGGCGACCTTGGTTTCTCGCGTCGCGCGTTCGATTTCGGCCGTGCGCGCGGGTTTTGCCACTGCCGCGGCGGCGGCGCGAGGCTCGGCCGCTGCGGCGCGCTCGCGCTTGAGCTCATGCCCGCGAACGCTCGAAAGCTTGTTGCTCATCCCGTCTTGCCTCAATTCTCCATGGCCGTCCTGACGCGGTCTGCGCTAGTCCGCCGCGTTGCTCGCGAGCCTCAGCTCTATCGCTCGGGCGTGGCCCTCCAACCCTTCCAGCCGCGCCAGCCGCGCCACTGTCGGTCCAAGCTTCCTCAGCGCGGAGGCCGATGCCTCGATTATACTGCTGCGCTTGACGAAATCGTAAACCCCCAAGGGCGAGGCGAAGCGCGCCGCTCCCGCAGTGGGCAGCACGTGGTTGGGGCCGGCCAGGTAATCGCCGAGAGGAGCCGGGCTGTGCGATCCAATAAATATGGCGCCCGCCGTTCGCGCCATTTTTGCCCATCGCCGCGCGTCGCTGAGTTCCAGCTCCAAATGCTCCGGGGCGATTTGGTTGGCCAGCGCGAAGGCCTCTTCGACGTCGGCGACGACGATCAAGGCGCCGTTGCGCAGCAGCGCGGTCCGCACGCTTCGCGCGCGCGGCAAGGTGCCGAGCGCGTCCGAGAGCGCAGCGCTGACTGCTTCGGCAAGCTTCGCCGACGGGGTCGCCAGAATTGCGCATTCGTCGCCCGAGCCGTGCTCGGCCTGAGCGATAAGATCGGCCGCGACCCAACGAGGATTCGCCGTGTCGTCAGCGATGATCATGACCTCGCTCGGTCCGGCGACGGTGTCGATATCGACCGTCCCGAAGACCAGACGCTTGGCGGCTTGGACATAGGCATTGCCGGGGCCGACGATTTTGTCCACCGCGCCGATCGTCTCGGTGCCGTACGCGAGCGCCGCTACGGCCTGCGCTCCTCCCACGCGGTACACTTCAGTGACTCCGGCGAGCGCAGCGGCCGCCAGCACCGCGGCTTCGCCAGGCCCGGGCCGCAGCGGTGAGACCATCACCACTTCTGGCACTCCCGCAACCGCCGCCGGAATCGCGTTCATCAGCACCGAAGAGGGGTACGAGGCCTGTCCGCCCGGAACGTAAATTCCCACGCGGGCCATAGGCCGCACGATCTGTCCCAACCGGATGCCGACTTCGTCGCGATAGGCGAAGGACCTCTCCAGCTCGCGGCGATGAAAATCACGGATACGTCGCGCGGCGAGCGCCAGGGCGCGCCGCTCGGCGACCGGCAGCGCAGAGGTTGCCGCCTCTAGTTGCTGCGGCTTGACCTTAAGCGCCTGCGCGCTCAACTCCACGCGGTCCAAGCGCTTGGTCAGCGCCAAGAGCGCGCGGTCGCCGCCGCGCCTGACGGCAGCGACGATACGCGCCGCCGCGGCTTCCACGCGCGGGTTGCCGGTTCGTCGCCGGGCGCGCAGCGAAGTCATCCATCGCTTAAACTCGTTGCTTGAGGAGGAAAAAAGCCTGAGCTTCATTCGGCGCTACCGTCTTTCACCCGTTCGATTTCGGCGCCCGCGCCGGCGAGTTTTCGTTCCAACGCTTCGTAACCGCGGTCCAGATGATACACGCGGCTGATGTGCGTCTCGCCCTCGGCGGCCAAGCCCGCGAGCACCAACCCCATGCTGGCCCGCAGGTCGGTTGCCATCACAGGCGCTCCGCTCAGACGCGCAACGCCGCGGACAATCGCGGTGGGCCCTTTAATCACAATGTCGGCGCCCATCCGGCAAAGCTCCGGCGCGTGCATAAAGCGATTTTCGAACACCGTCTCGTTGATCACCGAAGTGCCTTCAGCCTTGGCCAACAGCGCCATCATCTGCGCCTGCAGATCGGTAGGAAAGCCCGGGTAAGGCAGCGTGCGCAGCTCTACCGGCTGCAGCGGCCTTGGGGCGGCGACCCGCATACCGCCGTCTTCCGGCGCGACGCTCACGCCGGCTTCTCTGAGCTTAGCGATTACCGCCTCAAGATGTTCGGCCGGAGTGTCGCGGATCAACAGACTGCCGCCGGTGATCGCCGCCGCGACCATCATCGAGGCCGCCTCGATTCGGTCGGTGATTATACGATGTTGTGTGCCGTGCAACCGCTCGACACCGTCGATTACGATCACATGGCTGCCCGCGCCTCGGATTTGCGCGCCCATCGCCACCAGCATCCCGGCGAGGTCGCAGACTTCCGGCTCGCGGGCCGCATTCTCGATGACCGTACGGCCGCGCGCCAACACCGCCGCCATCAGGATATTTTCCGTCGCCCCTACGGAGGGCGTGTCGAGCCAAATCCGCGTCCCGGTCAGCCGGTCCGCGTGGGCCTCGAAGTATCCGTGCCGCAGTTGGACCCGGGCGCCGAGGGCGCGGATGCCGGCGACGTGCAGGTTGACCGGCCGTGCGCCGATCGCGCATCCGCCAGGCGTCGCCACCCTGGCTTTGCGCACGCGCGCCAGTAGAGGCCCCAGCACCACGAAGGAAGCGCGCATGGTCTTGACCAGGTGGTAAGGCGCGTCATGCGAGACTATTTGCTCAGCGCATAATTCAAGCTCGTGGTCGCCGAGCCATCGATGCGCCACACCGAGAGTGGCGAGCAGCGCGAGCGCCGTGCGCACGTCGCCCAGCCGCGGCACGTTGCTGAGCCTGATCGGCTCCTCGGTAAGCAGCGACGCCATCAAGATCGGCAGCGTAGCGTTTTTGCTTCCACTCAGCCTAATCGTGCCATTGAGCGGCCTACCGCCAAGGATTATTAGCTTGTCCACAGCTCACTGCCCGAGATTCGGCAGAACCTTTATAGCAGGACACCTTGCACGCTCAAAAGAGCGAACTTCTTCGGTGTGACGACGGCGTACGATGCGCGCAGGATTAGCCGATGGTACGGCGACATTGTGATTAAAGGGCCCA